>JAHEHF010000011.1 GCA_024644745.1 Flavobacteriaceae bacterium | reverse complement strand
AATTTTGATTTGTCGGAATCAGTTTCTGTTAGAATCATATTCCTTTGTTAAAGGATGGAAACAAAAAAGACCCTATGCGTCAGCATTGAAGGGGATTTTATTCTGTCATCGGTACTCTTTCAGGATCACCTACTGCAAGGAGCTAATCCCAAAGCTTCCTCTTGAGCTGCTCATTCAATAAAGAATGTTAATAGTGAAGATTTAATGCATTCAACCAATGATGTAAGGACAAATTATTCATAATAAAATGTTAAAATTTACAATAATAATAGTAAAACTATCATATATAATATATAAACTATTATATTTGCACGGATCATATGAAGAAAAAAGTAACATATATCAGTAAAAGCAACAAACACAAGCCCTTTAAATTCAATGGCTTCGTAGATGCTTTGATCGGCAGAATCAAATTTATTTTTGCAGATGGCAAGAGATATGGTTCAAAGGCCATGTACAGATATATGGCCATCTTTCTGGTGCTTTTCTCTTTGCTCGCAGTCCCTGCCATTGAATCTATGGTTTCAATGAACGAAAGTTCAGTGGAATTGATCCAATCAGAGGGTACAACTGATTTTGACTCGAAAGAAAAATATGAAAAGGAGAATCATGATGAAAAGATTGAACTCCAGGTATCAAGATCCAATGATGATAATCAAGAGAGTTCAAATCTCTTGAGCAATTTTGCATTAAAAAGATTTGTATCCGATTTCAAAAAGGATATTCCAATCCCTCCTCCCGAATTATCCTAATGCCATTTCACTTCCTTGAAATCGCTCAGATTTAATTGAGCGATTAATGTATAATTATCATTAACTTCATTTATTCTCTGTAGCGGTATTCGCATGAGAGTAAACAGCTTAATTTAAAATGTAATGAAAAATACCATGTCACCCCTGCAACGTTTTGTCAACCTGTTGCAACTAGATAAACGAGATATCAAACAGATATTTTATTATGCCATATTTGCAGGTCTTGTTGCCTTGTCCCTACCCCTTGGTATTCAGGCCATCATCAACCTGATTCAAGGCGTTCAGATCTCCTCCTCATGGATCGTACTTGTCGCACTGGTCACTCTGGGTGTTGGGTTTCAAGGCGCATTGCAATTGATGCAGTTGCGAATTCTTGAAAATATCCAGCAAAAAATATTCGCCCGTGCTTCTTTTGAATTCGTCTATCGCTTTCCAAAAATAAAAATCAGTGAGTTGGATACGGATTATCCACCGGAATTGGCCAATCGTTTTTTTGACACATTAACTGTTCAAAAAGGCCTTCCAAAAGTGTTGATAGATTTTCCCGCGGCTTCTTTACAGATTGTCTTTGGTATTACGCTCCTCTCTTTCTACCATCCGTTTTTTATCCTTTACGGATTGTTACTGATTCTATTGATTTATTCTGTATTCAAGTTCACAGCAAAAAAAGGACTTGAAACGAGCTTGATCGAGTCAAAGAACAAGTACAAGGTGGCCCACTGGATACAGGAAATTACACGCTCTCTGCTGAGCTTTAAACTTTCCGGTAAAACTTCATTGGCCATGACGCGCAACGATACACTTACCAAAAACTATCTAGACGCCAGAGAAAACCATTTCAAAGTCCTCATAGTTCAATTTATACAGATGGTTGGTTTTAAAATTTTAGTCACTGCAGGATTGTTGATCATTGGGGGCTTGCTTGTATTGAATCAGCAAATGAATATTGGTCAGTTTGTTGCTGCTGAGATCATCATTCTTTTGGTGATCAACTCTGTTGAAAAACTGATTGGTGGACTGGAAACATTTTATGATATTTTAACGTCCCTGGAAAAAATTGGACAGGTCGTTGACAAGGAATTGGAGGATCAGGAAGGAATTGATCCGTTTAAGTCTCTGGAACCAATTCAGGCTGAACTGGAGGAAATAGCCTATACCACTCCGGACGGCAAGGAAGTGTTGAAAAACATCAACCTGACGATAGCTCAAAAAGACCGCATTCTGCTGCAAGGGGTATCAGGATCAGGAAAAACAACTTTACTGAAACTGCTATCCGGAATCCTGTCGCCCACTTCAGGAGCGCTTTATATCAATGACACCTCAATTAAGGGAATTTCACCAAATATATACCGAAGTCATGTTGGTCAGGTACTGCCCGAGCAATATCCCTTTGAAGGTACCATTTTAGAGAACATCACCTTTGGAAACCCATCGATAACTCCAGAACGTGTAAATGAGGTGATTAAGCGGATCGGCCTGATCAATTTTGTAAAGAAACAACCCGATGGGCTAAACACCATGTTGTACGCGCAAGGACAACACATACCTTATACGATTTCAAAACGGATTGTACTTGCTCGTGCGATTGTTCATGAGCCAAGGCTCTTGTTTCTTAAAGATCCCCTCGAACATTTTGAGGCAAATGAGGCCAGGGAAATTGTTTCCTATCTAACCGATGACTCTCATCCATGGGCCATCGTTGTGTCCTCAGGAAATCCAATTTGGAAGAATAAATGCGCTCATATATTAACCCTGCCACAGGGCATCCTAAAAAAGAACGAAAATGCTTAATATATCTCATAACAAACTCAATCAAAAAGTGGCGCTTGACGGATATAAGTCATTCGAAGGGGCGCTAAAAAAAAGGCACTTTAAAATCTTCAACAGATTTTTACGCGTCTTTGCCATAACCATGCTGGTCATAATGTTTCTTCCATGGACGCAGAATGTGACAGGCAATGGCTATGTAACAACCTTAATGCCCGACCAGCGACCACAGACCATACAATCGACCATCCCAGGAAGGATCGAGAAATGGTTCGTCAGGGAAGGTGATTTTGTAAAAAAAGGGGATACCATTCTTTTTATATCTGAAATAAAAAATGAATACCAGGATCCCATGCTCATCCAACGAACCAGGCAGCAACGTGATGCAAAAAATCTTTCTGTACAATCTTATCAGGAAAAAATAAGCGCACTAAAAAATCAGGTTGAAGCCCTTGAAAAGGAGCGTGAGCTAAAATTGTCTCAGGCAAAAAACAAGCTGGCACAATCAAAGTTCAAAGTTCAAAGTGACAGTATCGATTTTGTGGCGGCTAAAACCAACCTTTCAATTATTAACCGCCAGTACGAAAGGACAGTTACACTGCACAGCGAAGGGTTAAAGGCAATGACTGACGTGGAAGTAAAGGGATTAAAACTTCAGGAGGCTCAGGCAAAACTGATCGCACAGGAGAACCAGTTGCTGATCAGTCAAAATGAAATTTTGAACGCACAATTTGAGATTGGCAGAATTTCGGCTGAATATTCAGACAAGATCGCCAAATCCCAGAGCGATCGTTTTACAGCAGAATCGAATCAGTTGGAAGCGCAGGTTGAGGTCAGTAAACTTGAAAATCAGTCAACGAACTACGAGATGAGAAATGCCCTGTCTTACATTACGGCGCCTCAAAATGGTTACATCAATAAAGCGATCCTCGGCGGTATTGGAGAAACCTTCAAAGAGGGAGAAAAACTTGTCGGCATCATGCCTGCTGATTATGAACTTGCCGTTGAAACCTATATTGAACCCATTGATTTGCCCCTGATCCACTTGGGTGAAAAGGTTCGTATCCAGTTTGACGGATGGCCTGGAATCTTTTTCAGTGGTTGGCCCAATGCTTCTTACGGGACCTATGGCGGGGAGGTTGTGGCGATCGAGAGATTCATCAGTGACAATGGAAAGTTCAGGATACTCATCGCTCCTGATCAAAATGACGTTGAATGGCCCGAAAGCATAAGGGTGGGATCGGGTGCTTATACCATGGCACTGCTTGAAGATGTACCGATCTGGTATGAATTCTGGAGGCAGCTCAATGGCTTCCCCCCTAACTATTATCAACCTGAGTTGAACAAAAAATCGATTAAATAAATGATACGACCATATAAAATATTTGCCGTACTGATGTTCTTTGCATTTAATCATGTTGGCAATGCACAGGAAATGAACATCAATACAGCCCAGAATGAATCTGAAGTGTCTCCGCAGATCTTGAGCTTTGAGGAGTATCTGGGCTATGTGAAACAGCACCATCCGATCATCAAACAAGCCAATCTGCAACTCAGTGCCGGTGAGGCAAATTTACTTCGTTCAAGAGGTGGTTTTGATCCAAAAATCGAGGTGGATTACTCACGAAAAGAATTTATGTCTACTGAATATTACAATCAATTGAATGCCGCATTTAAAATTCCAACCTGGTATGGCGTTGAATTCAAAGCCAACTTTGAAAATAATACGGGGCAGTATCTTGATCCCAGCCTCACGGTTCCCGAAGGCGGATTGTTCAGCGCCGGAATTTCTGTTTCCCTTGCCAAAGGTCTTTTGATGAATGACCGGATGGCTGTTTTGAAAAAAGCCCGCTTTTTTCTGGACCAGTCTGCGGCTGAACGAGATCTGCTTGTAAATGAATTAATTTACGAAGCGAGCAAGGCTTATTTTGAGTGGTTGGAAGCCCATACGATGCAATCTATATACAAGAATTTTTTGACCAATGCACAAACCCGTTTTGAGGGTGTCAAACGAAATGTGGAAGAAGGCGAAGCCGCTGCCATAGATTCAGTTGAAGCAAAGATAATTGTGCAGAACAGGAACCTGAACCTGGAAGCGGCACGCTTGAAAAGTACAAAGGCCTCCCTTAAAGTAAGCAATTATTTATGGCTGAATGAGGTGCCGCTTTTGATACAAGATCAGGTCGTTCCCGAATTTCCCGAATCAGAAATTCTTTCCTCATCGCTTTATTTGGAAGGCATTACTGCAGACCCTGATGTCTTAAACGAACACCCGAAATTAAGAAGTATTTCTGCCAAAGTGGAGGGGCTTGAGGTAGATAGGGCACTCAAAAGAAACAATTTATTGCCTAAAATCGACCTGCAGTACAACTTATTGACACAGGAAGCAGATGACTTCAACAATTTCAACACAAACAACTACAAAGTTGGGGTAAATTTCAGCTTTCCAATCTTTCTTCGTAAAGAGAGAGGCGATCTGAAGCTTTCAAAACTAAAGTTACAGGATGCCAACTACGAAAGAATTTCTGCCTCCCTGATGCTACAGAACAAAATTGATGCCACCCAGGCGGAGGTTATTTCTTTAGAGGAACAAAATCAGCTCGTAAAGAAAATTGTATCAGATTATGAGGAACTTGTACGCGCAGAAGAACGTAAGTTCCAGTTGGGAGAAAGTTCATTGTTCATTATCAACAGCAGAGAACAAAAATTATTGGAAACAGCTTTAAAGGCAAACTCGTTGAATATGAAAACCCTGAAAGCAAGGGCGACCCTGTACAATGTGCTTGGAATAGTAAACTAAGGCCTTAGACAGGAGATCCTCTGTACATCAATTTCCAGCATCAATCCAGTTTTAAACGAAGTTAAAGTTTTTCAGGAATATACTGAGAGGGGTTTTTTTCGAAACTTACTTTGCAACCGTCACAGCAAAAATAAACCTTTTCCCCTTGATAGTCTATTATGTGCTTCGGACTCTTTTTAGATACCGGAACACCACAAACCGGGTTGATGTAATATTCTTCCGTGAACTTTTCATTTATATTTTGATCAGGAACCGGCTCTTCCATTGCCTCAGCTTTTGAACCGCAACAATCGCTAACATCTTTCCCCTTATTTCTAAAATCCTCAACTATTTCAGCCAAAATACTGATCGCAACTTCTCCCGCAAGTTTGGCATTGATGTCAAAACCAACAGGGCTTTTTAAATCCTTGATTCGCTCACTTGGAATATTTTTTGATCTCAGATATTTTCTTATTAAATCTGATTTTTTGGAACTGCTAACATAACCCACATATTTAGCTGTTGTAGAAAGCGCTTTTTCAACATTTTCCTCATCATCTTCACCCTGGGTTGCAACAACAATATATGCATTGTTGAAATTCTTTATCTCTTCAAAACTTACATTTTCTCTCACAACCGATGCCAAAGGAAACATATGCTGGTCGGCATCCCGGGCCATGGCAGTTACTTTAAAATCGGCTGTAGCACCAAGGGCTGCCAATTTTCTGGCAATGTTTGATTTTCCAACCACTATCAATTCAGGTAACGGAAACACAGGTTCGATGATTACTTCTACTGTTCCTCCACTTTGACAAGACATAATGTAATTTTTAATATTATTGCTGCTGCTCAATCCTCCTTCAGGAGAAATTCGAACTTTTCTATATCTTTTGGTTTTGATAACCTCGAGAGCTTCCTTTATGACAATTCCTCTTACACAGCCTCCGCCAATCCAGCCGATAAGTTCACCCGTTTCCAAAATAATGGCTTTATCAGTCACCTTGCTTGAACTTGGTGCGGCTCGATCAATCACCTGGGCTACTGCCAAATTCTCACCTTTATCAAGATATTCCCGTAATTTTATGGTCAATTCACTAAACATCGATCAATAATTTTTCCAGTTTCATAAGACTATCCAGATTGTGTGCCGACTCAAACGCGTCCAAATGCGGCATAACATTGACAATACCTTTTTGAATGGGGCGGTAACCTTCCATTCCTTTCAAGGGGTTCAACCAGATAAGGGTCTTGCATTTCCTTTTAATCGTCCGGACAGCCTCTTTCAGAACGGTAACACTTCCGGTTTCCAGTCCGTCACTTAATATGACCACAATATGCTTCTGGCTCAAAAATTTGTTGCCATAGACCGTAAGAAAATCTGTTAAAGACGCTCCTATCTTCGTTCCGCTCGACCAGGAATGCACATTTTTTCCAATCTGTTTCAAAATTTCCTGTTCATTGTTTTGCCTTAGCAAAGGCGTCACATGAGTTAATTGCGTACTAAAGGTAAAAAATTCCAGGCTTTTAAAATATTTTTTTAAGACCATAACGTAGCGCAAAAGGTAATAACTATAGGTGTCCATTGAACCGCTTACATCCAATATAAACACAACTTTACGCTTTTCTTTGCGCTTTTTACGATGCGCCAGATCCAATAACCAGCCTCCTTTATCCAATCCATGCCGCATGGTCCGCCTTATGTCTATATTTCCCTTGTTCGAATTTTCAAGTCTGCGCTTGAAGCGCATGCTCATTTGATGAAAAAGCTCCTCTGCCAATTCTTCCAATCGTTCTTTATCAGCAATATCAACCTTCGAAAAATCAGTCATCCTAAGCCTTATGGATTCATTGGCGCCTTTGGTCTGTTTGGCGTCTATTTTGTTTTCTTTTTTGGGAACATTGAATTTTGCCCCCAAAAAGATAACCGTGGCGGTATCCGGCTCCTTTTTAAGTTGCTGAAGCTTCTTTTTTCGTTTCTCTAATTTCTCTTCATAATACCGACTCCAAAAACGGTCGAACATCTCATCAAAACGATCAAAATGCTCCTTGCGCTTGCAGTAAATGGCTTTTAAACTGTACTGGAACAGCTTGCGGTCCATTGCATAACCCATTGACGCAATAGCAAATGAATCCTTTGTTTCTTGCGGGCCCAAAACAAATTGACGCTCCCGACAATACGCAGTAAAGTCGATCAGCCTTTCTTTAAATGTTTTGGATACTTCTTTCATTATGAATTAAATTCCTTTTTACGATATCAAAATTCTTACCAGAACCTATTTGACAAATAACAAGACCGAATATGAACATTTAAATATTTGATTTCTTGTTCCTTATTAATTCTGTTTGAACTAATCAATAGGGTACAGAAATTCCTGAACACTTTTGTTGCGCACAAATTCTACATCCTCTTTGTGTTTCAGCACACTGCCAATAGTATTGTGCACAATTTCATCAGTGATGTTCTTGACATTCATGAGCAACAAAGTTTTTGCCCAGTCAAGAGATTCTGCAATGCCCGGTGGTTTATGAAGACTAGATTTACGCAGGTTATGAATAAAGTTAACCACCTGAGATGCCAGTTCCTGATCTATGTTTGGCATCTTTTTGGCGATAATGTCAATTTCTTTGGATTTTGATGGAAAGTCCACCCAGTGATATAAACACCTTCTTCTCAGGGCATCACTCAATTCTCTGCTCCGATTGGATGTTAAAATGACCCAAGGTTTCGATACAGCTTTGATGGTGCCTAATTCGGGTATGCTTATCTGAAAATCTGAAAGCAATTCCAACAAATAGGCCTCAAATTCTTCATCGGCACGGTCGATTTCATCAATCAACAGTACCACCGGACGCTCTGAACTTATAGATTGCAATAAGGGACGTTTTAAAATATAGTCCATTCCAAATATTTGATTCCCCAGTTTTTTCTTATCCTTTTCCTGCTCGAAGAGTTTGATATGAAGCAGTTGTTTTTGATAATTCCATTCGTAAATGGTCGTATTCACGTCCAGGCCTTCATAGCACTGCAAACGAATGAGCCTGGTAGCCATGTGTTTTGCCAAAGCCTGAGCCAGCATGGTTTTCCCGACTCCCGGATTACCTTCCAAAAGTAAAGGCTTTTCCAAATTCTTAAGCAGAAATATTGATGTGGCAAGTTCTTCGTTCAGGATATAATCATGCTCATAAAAATCTTTTATAAGGTCATCAATGTCTTTATTCAACAGCTTCAATTTATAAAAGCTATGCGCGAATGGGCATAGCTTTTTGATTATATTTAATAAACTTGTTTAAGCTGCAGCCTCAGCAGCTGCCAACTTCTTTGAAAAATTCGAAACGAATTGTTTAAACAACTGATTCGAAACCGTATCGATTAGGCGTGAGCCAAATTGGGCAATTTTACCATTGATGGTCACATCCATGGCAGCATCCATTTTTACACCTCCCCCATCAAGCTCGCTAACATCTATGGCCATTTTCATCTCGGCGTTTCCTTTACCTTTTGAATCAACTCCATTTCCGGAGATGATGATCTTTCGGTTCTCCGGATCAATTTCATTGTAAAAAATATCAGCATCGTACTGGACGCCCATCGGTCCGAATTTCATTCCAACTTTTCCCTTGTAGTGATTATCGCCTACTTTTTCATCAATAGAAACACCAGGTACACAATCCATTATTTTTTCAGGATCAATGAGGTGCTCCCATACCAATTCTGTGCCCTGTGGCACTTCAAAGGACTTATTTAAACTTGTTTTCATTTTATTGTTTTTTTACAATACCCGATTTTAATTTCCAAAAGGATATTGACATATTATTCTGTTTTCGCATTTACAATCGCAAACTAAGCCCGGTCTTGCTCGCTTTTATTTTGAATGCGCCTGAATGGCCTCCCATACCTTTGCCGGGGTAATGGGAATGTCCAAATGTTTGATCCCCAAAGGCGCCAGTGCATCAATAATTGCATTTGCAATGGCTGGTGGTGCACCTACTGTTGGTGATTCTGCCACTCCTTTGGCTCCCAGAGGATGATGCGGTGAAGGCGTTATGGTATGGCCCGTTTCCCAATGAGGTGATTCTACCGCAGTGGGCACCAGATAATCCATGAATGTTCCGTTAAGCACATTTCCTTCGTCATCGTATTCGATACCTTCATACATTGCAGGAGCAATTCCCTGTGTCAGTCCACCATGTACCTGACCCTCGACTATCATGGGATTAATAATATTGCCACAGTCATCAATCGCAACAAATCTTTTTACATCAATCGCTCCGGTTTCCTTTTCAACCTCGACAACACATATATATGCGCCATTGGGAAATGTTAAATTTGGAGGATCATAATAGTGCGTGGCTTCAAAACCAGGTTCCATTCCCGGTGGAATATTCGTATAAGCGGCAAAAGCTACGTCCTGAATTGTCTTTGACTTTTCTGGAGCGCCTTTTACACTGTATTTACCAACTTCCCATTCTATATCTTCTTCACTTACCTCTAACAAATGCGCTGCAATTTTCTTTCCTTTGTCACGCAATTTTCTTGCAGCTATTGCGGCGGCAGCTCCTGCGGTTGGTGTGCTCCTGCTCGCATATGTACCCAGACCATAAGGTGCTGTATCTGTATCTCCTTCATCAATTTCAATATCGGTATAAGGAATTCCTAATTCTTCTGCCAATATCTGAGCATAAGTTGTTTCATGACCCTGTCCTTGAGACTTGGTTCCGAATCGTGCCAATGCTTTACCCGTCGGGTGCACCCGAATTTCAGCACTATCAAACATGGCTATTCCCAAGATATCGAAGTCTTTCGATGGACCGGCACCAACTACTTCAGTAAAAGTACAAAGGCCTATCCCCATCAACTTTCCTTGAGCTCGCTTCTCAGCCTGCTCTTTTTTATAATCATCATAGCCTATCATCTCCATGGCTTTTTCAAGTGTGGCTTTGTAATCTCCACTATCATAACTCCATCCTAACGGAGAGCTGTAAGGAAATTGCTCTTTCTTAATGAAATTTTCAAAACGCAGCTGAGCCGGATCTTTTTTAATTTCTGCAGCCAATTTATCAACCATTCTTTCTATAGCATGAACGGCTTCAGTAACCCTGAAAGAACATCGGTATGCCACTCCACCAGGCGCTTTGTTGGTATATACGGCGTCTAATTCTGCAAAAGCATGTTCATAATCATATGAGCCCGTACAAATAGAAAACATACCCGTTGGGTATTTTGAAGGGTTGGCTGAAGAATCAGTATAACCGTGATCGGCCAGGGTCGAAACCTTAAAAGCTTGAATTTTTCCTTCTTTGGTGGCCGCTAATTCACAATCCATATGATAATCCCGTGCAAATCCATTCACCAGGTTTTCAGAACGATCTTCAATCCACTTTACTGGTTTTCCGATTAAGAAAGTTGCCGCAATGGCCACTACATAGGCAGGATAAACCGGAACCTTTCCTCCAAAGCCACCACCAATATCAGGCGATATGATCCTGATTTTTTCCTCTGAAAGACCAACATGACCCGCTACCAGGGCAACAACAGTTCTGATCGCATGAGGGGCCTGGGTTGTCAAATAAACCAATAACTTTTGAGTATCCTTGTCATAAGAGGCCACACAGCCACATGTTTCAATAGAAGCCACATGAATTCTGGGTAAGTAGATTCGTTCTTTGACAACAACATCTGCCTTTGCAATCACCTCGTCGGTCTTTTCACGATTACCGCGTTCCCAATGGTATATTTGATTGTCCTTTTGTCCTTCTTTGTCAGGTCTTAAGAGGGGCGCGTCCTTGTCTAAAGCCTTGAAAGGATCCACTATGGCCTGCATTGGCTCGTAGTCCACTTCAACAGCTTCAGCGCCATCTACGGCAATATACCTGTCTGTTGCAATCACAGCACAAACTTCCTGTGATTGATGCATAACCGTGTCGGTTGGCAACACCATTTGCGTATCAGACAGCAAAGTTGGCATCCAATGTAAATTGAATTCGGCCAGATCATAGCCGGTTATCACAGCTAAAACTCCTGGAATAGCCAGAGCCTTCTCCTTGTTGATTCCTTTTATTTTGGCATAAGCATAAGGGCTTCTTACCATCACCATGGTAAGTTGACCCGGCAACTTAACGTCATCGACATAATTTCCTTTTCCATGCAAGAACCTTGCATCTTCTTTCCTTTTTACAGAGTGACCCATTCCGCCTACCTCTGGTGATGTTTTACATTTAAACATAATATTGTGATTTTTAGAGGTTAGACCGATTGTGATTCTTTCTGCATTTCCTTGGCTGCCTGTTGCACCGCCTTAACGATATTATTATAACCGGTGCATCGGCACAAATTTCCTGAAATTCCCCAGCGAATTTCCTCATCCGTAGGATTGGGATTGTGCTTCAGCAAATCGATTGAGCGTATCACCATTCCCGGAGTGCAAAATCCGCAATGCAAACCGTGTTGATCATGAAAGGCCTGTTGCATAGGATGGTTGGTTCCCTCTGCCGCAATACCTTCTATCGTAGTGATTTCTGCCCCATCAGCTCTGACAGCCAGATAGGTGCATGATTTCACTGATTTACCATCTAAAAGAATGGTGCAAGCACCACAATTTGATGTATCGCACCCAATGTGGGTTCCGGTTAAGTCTAAATTCTCCCTTATAAAATGTACAAGAAGCAAACGAGAATCTACTTCAGCAGTAACGCTTTCTCCATTTATCTTAAGTGTTATTTTGTGTTTCATTTTTTTCTTGTTTTTAATGTTCTGAACGTTCTATTGCCAAACGGATCATTCGTTGCGTAATCGTATTTACTATGGATCTCTTGTAAGCCTCTGAACCTCTCAAATCTGAAGTAGGCTCACAATCTTCACTTGCCATGGCACCTGCCTGGGCAATAAGTTCCTCCGTTATTTTTTTTCCTCTCAATAACTCCTCACCTCTTTCCAGGCGCATGGGAACGGCACTAACATTGGTGAGCCCGATACCAATTTCCTTACAGATACCATCATCCATTTCTACATGAACTGCGACTCCAGCAGTGGCATAATCCCCTACTTTTCTTTCAACCTTATGGTAGGCACCGCCGCTTCCCTTTTTTGCTTTTGGAATCTGAATCTCTACAAGGACATCAGAAGGCTCCAAAGCTGTCATGTAAAATCCATGAAAAAAGTCATCTATGGAAATTGATTTCTGTCCGTCGGCACCTTGTGCGATAATCTTTGCACGCATGGCAAGCATAAGAGCCGGTTGGTCATTCGCTGCATCTCCATGGGCAATATTGCCTCCAATGGTTCCTACATTTCTAACAGAAGGATCAGCGGTTAATTTGATGGCATCCGACAAAATAGGATATTTTTCCCGGATCAAATCATCGTATTCCATTTCAGACTGGGTCGTCAGGGCCCCAATTTTTAAATAATCTCCATCTTCTTTGATGTAGGAAAGGCCCTCTATCTTGCTGATATCAATTATATGTTCAGGAGAAGCAAATCTCAGTTTCATCATGGGTAGCAAACTATGTCCTCCAGACATGTATTTTGCTTCTTCCCCAAGTTCTTGTGATAAAGCAATTGCATCTTGTAATGATGTTGCCTTATGGTAGGTAAATTTTGAAGGAATCATGTTTTGTGTTGATTTTTTTTTATAGATCTTGTCATTAAATTTAATGATAATTTTCGAATATTTTATTTTTACCAATTGATTTTTTCCATATTCGCAAAATTTGATCTATATATTTTAAATGTGATATTTTTGGATTTAGCGGTTCAAATTCAATCGAAAACAATTTAATTTTTTTGATCAATTGATCTATGTAATTTCGTATATAATTGAAAAACAGGCAATTGTTAATTTTAAGAATCTAAATCAAACAGACTCAAAAAATTTAAGAAAATGCTAATTGATTTTACTCGAAATGAAAACAATGCCATCATTTATAAAAGTGATGGGAAATTTAGGGATTCAAAAAAGTGTTCAACTTTTATTGTCCTAAAATGTTTCAAAAATGAACATTGATAAGGGACCACAGAAATATATAAGAATGCCTTTTCTTCAATACGGCAAAAAATATTATCGACACAACATATCAATTGGTATTTAAATTCCTATATTAATGAAGTAAAGTTATTGCTAAATTATTTTATTTTAACCTGCCAAAACCTTTGAGTTATTGTAATGAAAAAAAAACTTTATTTTGATTATAATGCAACTACCCCCTGTGACAAAATAGTTTTGGATGCGATGCTTCCTTTTTTTACTGAAAACTTTGGCAATCCTTCCAGCATCCATCATGCATATGGCTGGATTGCCAAAGAAGCCGTAGATATTTCAACCCAATCCATTGCAGACAGGCTTCAAATTTCTGCCGATGACATCATTTATACCTCTGGCTCAACCGAAGGTATCAATATGATTTTAAAAAGTTTTTGCAAGAAGTATAAACCCGCTGGAAATCATATTATCACTTGTAAATCAGAGCATAAAGCAGTCTTGGATACCTGTGCATTCATGGAAAGATACGAAGGCGTTTCAGTTACCTATCTGGATGTCGATGCCAATGGTTTGATAGATCTGAACCAATTAGAATCAGCGATCAGACCGGAAACCATTCTTATTTCAATCATGTATGCCAATAATGAAACAGGAGTAATCCAACCTATAAAGGAAATTGCCAATATCATTAAGGATCAAAACATTTTTCTTTTTTCCGATGCCACCCAGGCACTTGGCAAAATTGACCTGAAAATTCTATTTGACTCGGTAGATTTTGCATGCTTTTCAGCCCATAAAATTTATGGTCCTAAAGGCATGGGCATGGTATACTGCAATTATAAAAATGGCTCAGGAGTATTGCAAAGTTGCATACAAGGTGGTGGCCAGCAAAAAGGATGGCGAGGTGGCACAATAAACTCAACTGGTATCACAGGATTGGCTAAAGCCATTGAATTGTGTTGCATCAACCTGGAAAAAGAAAAAATCAGGTTGACCCGTCTCAGGGACATGTTAGAAGAAGGTTTGCTCAATATCGAAATGGCCAGTTCCAATGGAAATTCGGCCCCGAGGCTGCCCAACACTTGCAATATTTCAATTCCTTATGTCAATGGCGCGGATCTGTTACGCGCTTTGAGCAAGGATATTGCAGTTTCAAATGGATCTGCTTGCAATACGGCCTCTAAAAATCCTTCACATGTTCTTACTGCCATGGGTTTGGATCCTGCACTGGCATTTTCATCTCTTCGATTTAGCCTTGGAAAAGAGACTACCGAAAAAGATGTTGTACAAGCCATTGAAATTGTGGGCAAACAGGTCAATGCATTGCGTGAAAATAATATTCTTTGGGAACGCAGAAATTCAATTTAAAAACTAATTTCTGTCATGGATCGGGCCACTTTTATATTTCAGCATTCCACCTTTTTTACCTGAAAATACACTTAATATTTCTGAAAATATGCTCATGGCTATTTCTTCAGGAGTATTGGCTCCAATTTCAAGCCCGCTTGGCGCATATATCCTTTCTTTATCTTCTTCTGACAAAACCATTCCTTGTTCCTCAAAAGTCTTCATCATTTTATCAAAGCGCTTTTTTGGACCCAGAGATGCTATATAAGGTGACGGGCTTTTAAGGGCTTCTTTCAGATTGGCACTATCAGTTTTAAAATCATGGGCCATCAGGATAATTGCTGTCCGGTCGTCAATTTGTGGCTTTTCTTCAAAACCCTTGTGATAAATATTTTGAACCGACTGAATCTTTCCTTTGGTGAGTTTTTGCATATTGCCAACCAAGCTGATTTCCCAATCCAGTACTTTGGCAAACTCAAGCATGGGGTAGACATCATAATTATCACCGTAGATAGCCAGGTGAAATGGGGCAGGAATTAATTCAATATAGACACCGGCTTCCAATTCTGAAGATTCATAATGAAATTTTTCTGAGCGACCGTTATTTATGACCAAACCGATGGAGTCCATGACAAATCTTTTGAATTTTGACTCAGGCATTTGTTCTAAAACTTTGCTTTTTGTATTGAAGTAAAAACTGCTTCCCAGCTTCAAGGATTCCTGAGGATCTTTTACTGAAGTAATTGTAACTATAACATGCGATCTTCTTTCCGAAGCACATTTTTTCAAAATTCTCAAAGTATCCGACTTGGGGGTGACAGGGATCATAAGAACATCAATCACTCCATTACAACCCAGACTGACACCGATTTCATGTTCTTTAGAAGTGTCATAAGTGACAAGAGATGGTTCTTGTTTCAATATGGCCAACTGGGATCGTTTCAAGGTATCTCCCTCCAGGCATCCTCCACTGATGCCTCCTTCAAAAATTCCGGATTCGAAAACAATCATTCTGGCTCCTTCCCTTCTGTAGGATGATCCTTCAACGTTAACAACCTGAGCAATAGCAAATTTTTCATGAGACGATTCCCTGGCCTGAACCAATTCCAAAATATTTTTTATTTCTTTCATATTCCTTTCTAATTATACTTGAAAACAGCTTTTTGACACATTTTCACTCCCACCAAAGATAAATATTGATAATCAATATAATTAAAATTTCCTATCTTGAAAGGATCTTATTGACAGCAATGCTTTTTTAAAAAATCAAAAAGCGCACTCAAAAATATAAAAGTTTATGTCAAAAACCGCATGCTGCAAATCTAAACAAATCAATAATAAACCTGCTGAAAAAGTGAATAGTATCAGCTCGTTTATGACCACATTATTGATAATTTTACTGCCAAAATGCCCCTTGTGTATTGGAGCATATGCCGGCGCGGCTTTATTGTTTTTTGATGTGGAAGGCAGCCAGTTAGCCCCTTACTTCAAACATTTAAGACCCTTACTCGGTGCTGTCATCCTTATTTTGATCCTGATGAACAACAAAGGAAAAAAAACAGTGTTTGCAGGACTCATGACATTGCTTGCCCTTTCATTACTGCTGGTATCGACTTACCTTGATGTCGATGTGGTTCCTTTATGGACTCTGTATCTTGTATTCGTCCTGGCCATATGGTTTAATGGCAATTTTGAGTATTTTTTTAAATATCTTAAGGCTAAATTAACATATGTATTCGGCTTGGGTCCATCCTGATCAAAAGTTTTGTCAAAAGAAAATGATCATATCGATAAGCTTAATTATTAATATTGACCTTATCAGACATCAATCGGCCTGCTTATTTTTAATTTGAAGATCATCATAGGTTTCAGGTCCTTTTCGATTCATTTTAGGCTGCTTCTGCTTCCATAAATTTACCAATTTGCTTCCCTAAATTATTTGTTGAACCTAATTTATAATCTTCGATTACCTGGTGGCTGAATAATTTAACATAATTTTTTGTTTAACTTTTACAAATAATTGTTAAACAAATATTATATTTGTAAAAAGTTTAATTATGGCACGAAAGAAAACCATCAGCGCAAAGACCATTACGGAAATGTACATGGACTATTTTTTAATGAACAATGAAGCTCCGAAATCTGTATATCATTTCGCACAGCTTAATAATTTTAACGAAAAGGATTTTTACAAGTTTTTCGGAAATTTCATGTCCGTGGAGCAGTACATCTTCAAATCATTTTTTGATCAAACCCTTGCTCTTTTGGAAAAAAGTGAGGAATACGCATCTTTTGATGCCCGGAATAAATTACTCAGTTTTTATTTCACTTTTTTTGAGTTCCTTTCAGCGAACAGAAGCTTTGTAATGTTGCTCCTGAAACATCATACCCAGCATTGGTATACCATAGCAGCCTTGACTGCCTTGAAAAAGGAATTTCAACAGTACGTCAAGAGTCTAGAGATTGAGACTCTTGATCTCAAGCAGAATCGTTTGGAAAAATTTAAGGAAAAGTCCATTGAACAAACTTCATGGATGCAATTGCTCATCACGATGCGGTTTTGGATGGAAGATGCCTCTGCTTCTTTTGAAAAAACAGATGTTTTTATCGAAAAGACCATCAATACAGGGTTTGATCTATTAGACGTAAAACCTCTGAAGAGCGTGATCGATCTGGGCAAATTTATTTTTAAAGAAAAAATTAGCATGAATTAATGAACAGTATAGATAAAATACCGATTTCCAAAGTACAGCGTGCCTCCAAACTGGTCACAACAGGTGCAAAACTAGGTGTGAATTATATCAAATATTACAGTGATAAATTAACACAGGATGAGACCACTGCTCGTGCGAAGCTCAATGAAAATAACGCCGAAGACATTTATGACAGTTTGAAACGGCTTAAAGGAAGTGCCCTGAAGGTAGCTCAGATGCTCAGCATGGAAAAAAGCATCATGCCCCAGGCATATGTTGAAAAATTCTCTCTGTCGCAGTTTTCGGTTCCCCCGCTGTCACCTCCCCTTGTGATCAGAACCTTTAAAAAATATTTTGGTAGCCATCCTGATCAGGTATTTGATTCATTTAATTCTAATTCGATCAATGCCGCCAGCATAGGTCAGGTCCATTTAGCCACCAAAGAAGGAAAAGACCTTGCCGTCAAAATTCAATATCCCGGAGTTGCTGGGAGTATTGCCTCCGATCTGGCCTTGGTAAAACCTATTGCCATGAAGATGTTTAATATCAAAGGCAAGAATTCTGACCAGTATTTCAAGGAGATTGAAAACAAATTGATGGAAGAGACCAGTTATGAATTGGAAATTGAACAAAGCATGGCCATGTCTGAGGATTGTAGGCACATACCCAATTTGGTTTTCCCTCATTATTACAAGAGTTTGTCTTCAGACCGAATCATTACCATGGACTGGATGAAAGGATTGCACCTTTCCGAATATGTGGCAAAGGAAACATCGCAGGAAGACCGGAATCAGTTGGGACAGGCGCTTTGGGATTTTTACATGTATCAGATCCATCATCTTCGAAGAGTTCATGCCGACCCCCATCCGGGCAATTTTCTGGTTTCAGATGAGGCCGAGCTGATTGTCCTTGATTTTGGGTGCATCAAACAAATACCGGATAGTTTTTATGTCCCGTATTTTGAACTGGCCATCAAAGAGAATTTAAATGATCCTGACCTATTCGCAACAAAAATGTTTGAATTGGAGATATTGCGTTCAGATGACTCTCCTGAGGAAATTCAATTTTTCTCAGCCATGTTCCATGAATTACTCTCTGTATTTACAGAACCTTTTCAAGCCGAAACTTTTGATTTTTCTGATGCAGATTTTTTCAACCGAATAAGTGCCTTGGGCGAAAAATACAGCAAAAATACTCAACTTAGAAAAATGAACGGGAACAGAGGTTCCAAGCATTTTATATACATGAACAGAACTTTTTTCGGACTTTATAATTTAATGTTCGACCTGAAGGCCAAAGAAGTCAGTATCAATAATTTCAAAAATCTCTGAATGAAGCATTTTAGTCAAAATGAGATCGCACAGTTGGAACACCTGTACAAAATCAATCTGATCAATTCATGCTCTGGTTTCAAATCAGCAAACTTGATCGGATCGAAAAGTATGGATGGGATCAGCAATGTTGCGGTATTTAGTTCTGTGACTCATTTTGGTTCGAGTCCGGCCATTCTTGGTTTCTTGATGCGCCCGACAAGCGTTCCCAGAAACACTTATTCCAATATAAGAGAAACCGGCTCATACACAATTAATCATATCCATTCAGAAATTATAGAGGATGCACATCATACCTCCGCCAAATACGACAAAAAAATTTCAGAATTCGATATGACGAAGCTGAGAGAAGAATACAAGGAGCACTATGATGCACCTTTCGTTAAAGGAGCACCCGTTCAGATTGGCATGCGATATCTTGAGGAATACAAGATCAGGGCCAATGGTACCATTATGCTGATCGGTGAAGTGATGGACATTTTTATCAAAGATGATCTGCTCAGACCTGACGGTTTTGTCGACTTGAGCAAGGGAAATGTAGCTGCCATAAATGGGCTGGATGGCTATGTTGTTCCTGATTTACCTAAAAGAATGCCATACCAAAGACCAAAAAAAATTCACAAGCGCTATAAAAACTTTGAAAACATGGACCTGATTTAAATGCATTATATAAAAATGAAGGGCTCTGAAACGGGTCAGGTGTGAAAAATTATCTATGAATAAAGTCACTGGGTCTCACTGAGTCTCAGTCAATAATAAGAAATGAGTACGAAAACAATTTAAATATGATATTATGAAAGACCTAGTAAAAGTTTTGAGTTTTGTTTTTTTATCATCAGTACTTTTTTATGCTTGTAATGATGATGATTTGAATGTAGTCGACAACTCCGCTGGTTACAGTGAAGGCGGGTTGATCAGAAATGACAGTAAACTGGTGAATTATGTCATTGGTAGTGACCAGGATTATACCTTTAACATGCTGATATACCAGGGTGCCATCAAAACCACCAGTGTGGACATCCTGAAAAGTTTTACCACAGCAAGTGGTGTTACTTCGAATGAAATTTTATTGAAGAATGTGCCAGTGACAAGTACAGAAACCGGAGCCTTTTCTTTTTCGACCACTTATGATGAATTGGCCCAGGGATTGACCATCAACGGTCAGCCATTGCCTGAAAGCGATTCAGATTTGGCCATTGCAGACTTTTGGACCCTGCGATATGTAGCAGTTACCAGTGAAGGTAAGACCCACTCCAATGGTGTGATCTCAAAACTTGCCGTATCAACAAGATTGGCAGGAACTTATACCGTAAACGAAAGCTCTTATGTTCATCCAACAGCCGGAGACCAGGGACCTTTTAACGGATTGCAAAGAATCATAGAGTCTGTTGCCAATGTGCCTGACTATGCCACTTATCTGGCTACTGATGTAGGGCCTTTTGTAGATGACTCTAACTATTACTATTTCTATGTATCCAATGTAGCTGATGCTGACGGGACATTCCCGATTACGATTCCAAAGGAATACAATGGAGCCGTTCAACTCATATGGGGTGCAGACGAAATCGGTACTTGTGAAGCAAACGACTTACCTGCAATGCCCTGTACCAACTATGCCAAACTCAATGATGACGGACATGACCAAATGTTCTTGAATTATGGGTATATCAGAAGTTCAGGAACCAGACAGTTCTATGAGTTTATAACCAAGAATTGATAGATTAGAATTTGAATTAGAAATGAAATGATAGCCCTTCGTGTTGAGGGAAGCACTTGACAAGACAACAATGAAAAACAGAGAAATAAAATATTCCGTAGAAAATGATTTCAATTTAAATGGATTTACTATTGATGAAATTGGTGACAGTCATTTGCTGACCGGGCTTGAAACTCCAATGGTGGAAGGAGCCTTTGACTTAAGTGATTCAGAAAAAAAAGAAGTCATTGCCTTTCATTTCAGAGCCATCATGGAAGCACTCGGGCTTGACCTAAATGATGATTCCCTGAGGGGGACACCCCTCAGGGTTGCTAAAATGTATGTTGAAGAGATCTTTTCAGGACTAAATCCAAAAAACAAGCCCAAAGTAGCGCTATTTGATAATAAATATCAATACAAGCAGATGCTTGTAGAAAAGAATATCACATTCTATTCTAATTGCGAGCACCATTTTGTGCCCATTATCGGAAAAGCTCATGTCGCTTATATTTCATCGGGAAAAGTAATAGGATTGTCGAAGCTCAATAGAATTGTGCAGTATTTTGCCAAAAGGCCACAGGTTCAGGAACGCTTGACCAATCAAATCGCAGACGAATTGAAGCAGGCCTTAGAGACTGAGGATATTGCGGTGATTATTGATGCCAAGCATCTCTGTGTTTCATCCAGGGGCATCAAGGATGAGACTTCTTCAACCATCACTTCTTTTTACGGGGGTGCATTTGAATCTGCTGAGAAAATAGCAGAATTACAGAATTACATTAAGGACTGATGCATTTGATAAGCGTCTCAGGGCGATCATATTAAAAAAGACTAAAATGAGAACAATCCTGATTGTCGGAGGTAGCAAGGGTATTGGTCGTGCGACCCTTGCCGAAATGATAGAAACCCACAAAATCATCAATTTCAGCAGAACTGACATTGGATATACCCATCCCAATCTTGAGCATCACGCTATAGATGTTTTAAAGGACCCCCTGCCCGATCTCGGAAGTATTGACGGTATCATTTACTGTCCGGGAAATATAAATTTGAAGCCCCTTGGCAGGTTGAGCCTCGAGGACTTTAAAGAAGACTTTGAGTTGAACGTTTTGGGTGCTGTCAATGTGATTCAGCATTATTTAAAAAGTTTAAAGGCAGGTGAAAATCCTGCCATATTAATGTTCAGTACTGTTGCCGTTAAACTTGGCATGCCCTTTCATGCCAGCACAGCAGTGGCCAAGGCCGGGGTTGAGGCCCTTGTTAAAACACTGGGTGCCGAGCTCGCTCCTCATGTCAGAGTGAATGCGATAGCGCCAACCATCACAAATACAGACCTTGCTGAAAAAATATTGAGAAATGATGCAATAAAGGAAAAAATGAAAGAGCGTCATCCTCTCAAAACTTACCTTGAACCATCAGATGTCGCTGCTATGGCCCATTTTTTGATGAGTGAAAAAGCAAGGACCGTTTCAGGACAGGTCATCCAAATGGATTGTGGTATTGTCAGTTTTAAATTATGATATTCCATTACCAAGACAAATAAATAAAGAAAAGTAATGGTGCCAAGCTTTGGAAAATTTATCTCATTGTTTCGAATGCATTGGTAAATTTGGTAAGGCAGATCAGGATGCGTCCGGGTAATTTTCACATTATTTTATTAAAAAAATACCTTAATAATTAGTATCATTGCCCCATGCAAAAAATTGTGCTTTCTTTTTTATTGATTTGCCTCGCAGCCTTTGTGAACGCTCAAGAGGTTACTGAAGTAATTAAGGATTCGGTACAAAAGGATTCGATCTTAAAGAATTTAGATCAGAAAATGCATTACCTCAGGGGAAGGATCATCAGTATAGAGGATAAAAAGCCTTTGCAGAGTGCCCATGTTGTAAATTTGAACACCGTTGACGGAACGATTACCAACAACAACGGACAATTTGAAATTCCGGCCACCGTCAATGATACTATTTTCATATCTTATATCGGATTTCAATCGATTAAATTAAAGATAACAAATGACCTTCTTAAAGGTAATGAGCTTGAAATTGCCATTCATGAAAAAGTTGTGAATATGCAGGAGGTAACAGTAAAATCTCATAAACTTATTGGCGTGCTGGTAGTCGATTCAAAAAATGTACCTGCAGACGCTTACAGCCGGATCCACATCAACGGACTTCCTCAGGCTTATGAGATGGGAAATTCCTATAAAAGAAACTATAATTCCGGTCTCGGTGCGATTTTTAATCCGGTTGATTTCTGGTATAACAAATTTGGAAAAAAACCAAAGGAAATGGATAGGCTCAGGAAATTGAAAGAAGGCGATCGAATGAGAAACATGATGGAACAAAAATACAGTCGTGAGATCATGATGGATTACCTCGACATGAGCCGCAAGGAATTAAATGATCTCTTGTCAGAATGCAATTATTCCAACAGGTTTATCAATAAAGCGAGTGACCTCCAGATCATAGAAGCAGTCCTTGAATGTTACGAGAACTACAGGGCGCTTCAAAAGGGACAGGTAAAAAAGGATATGATCCGAATCAAGGGATCCGAATAAAAAAGGCCGGAAAAACCGGCCTTTTCTATTTATAGTCCTATAAGGAATTAATTGTTACCCAGGATCAATGGAAGACCATCTCCCCCACTTCCAACAACGACAACCTTTGAGTTCGGAGATTGAGCAAGTTGAAGCGTGGCCTCAATTCCTTTGTCTTTTAAGATTTTATCGGTCAGGGAGGCGCTTAATATTCTATTGGCGTCTGCTTTACCCTGTGCCTCAATTCTTTGTTTTTCAGCTTCTTTTTTGGCCTTTTCGAGTCTGAATTCATATTCCAGAGATTCCTGTTCCTGGCCGAGCTTTCTTTCAATCGCATCCTTGATGGCAGTAGGAAGGGTCACATCTCTTACCAAGACATCATTGAGTTGGATATATTGGTCTTCAACAATTTTCTTGGTCTCATCAAATATTTCTTCCTGAATCGCATCCCTTTTGGACGAATAGATCTGTTCGGGGGTATACCTTCCGACGACACTTCTCGTTGCTGAACGCATGGCAGGCTTTAGCACCCTGTCCAAATAATTCGTTCCCTTGGTTTGGTGCAGGTAACCTAATTCCTCTGTCGTTGGCTGATACCAAGCGGTGGCTTCAAGTTGAATGTCCAAACCATTGGACGAAAGCACCTTCATTTTCTCTGTTAATTCCTGTTGCCTGGTTTCATATACGATCACCGTATTCCAAGGGGCCACCAGATGAAATCCTTCACCTAAAGGCGGCTCGTCGGTTACTACTCCTCCCCCAAATCGCTTCCATAAAACACCTGCCTCCCCGGCTTCGATGGTAATGGTCGATTTTGAAATGAAAATCAATGCGATGATCCCGATAAAAACTATGGGCAATATTCCCTTAGGGAATTGTAATTGTGGTTGTTGTGCCATTTTAATTTATTTTATAATTTATACTATTTCAATCTGAGAACGGTCAGATCATTCCTTTGTATTTTCTGATCAGCCATTCAAGACTCAAAGATAGCACAATTAGGCCTAAAAGCCACTTCCAATCAATTAAAGAAATCATTTTAATGCTTTCTTTTTCCACCGACCTGAATTTTGGGTTTTCCATGAGTGCCTGCTTCAATTGACCAAACTGGTCAGGATAAAAGATACTTCCCTTTGAATTAAGGGCCAACTCATTCAGGCCTTTCACATGAGCACTTGTTTTTTCTTGTTCCATAGTAAAAGGAATGACCGCAAAGGAGCCTGCCTGTTTCTCGTTAGAAGTTTGATCGGTTACAGTGAAGGTGTAATTCCCTGGCTTAAGATCCTGTAATTGAATTTCATAGACATTGTTCCTGACAAAAAAAGGGATGGTTCCAGCTGAGTCCTTAAACTGCAATACCAGATCCGAATTTAATTCAGGGTTCAGGTTGCTATCATAATTTTTAACCTGTACCCTTACCGGTTGGTTTGCATAATTCACGGCTTGATAGATAAGCTCCATTTCCTTTTGCTTGTCACTGAGCTGGAGGTACTGGATCAGGCCATTAAAAAAATGATCGAATTTATCAAAAGATCCATCCTGATTTCGGCTGTAGAGACGCCACTTCCAAATATCCTCGCCAAAGAGCACAACCCTTCGGCTATTTCCCTCATTATAAATACAGAGTAAGGGTTCCTCTGTTGAAATACCATCGATACGTTGGGAAAGCAATGTCTCCTGGGGCACCTTGAATGAAAGAGACCCAAAATAATCTTTTAAGGGTGAAAAGCCTTCAAACCCAATATCCTCATTGTAAAATGTTTTAAAATCTCCACGAAAAACAGGGAAATACGACTCTGTAACCTCAGACAGCTCCCTTGAAAAGGCTTGCTGTATGTTGTTCAAAAAACGCCAGTCGGTATGGGATCCCGTGATAAGAAAATAGCTGCTGTTTTCGGCGTTTAACTTTTCAAATATGTCCTTAAAATCATATTCCGGCTGGTAAAGAATATATATAGGAAAGTCTTTTTTGGTTGATTTCAATGCTTCTAAAGACAACAAAACCACTTTTCTCTGCTTGTTTGATTCAATACTTCTTTTGATCATTCCCAGATCAGGATGCAGAACACCATAAATTAAGGCTACTTCTGTCTGCTCATTAATCATCTCAACTCCAAAGCTATAGGTATTATTGACCTCGTTTTTTTCTTGGTCAAATGGCTCCAGATATACCCTGTACAACTGCATTCCTTCACTGTCTGCAGGCAGAAATATTTCTAAACGATGGCTGTTGGTCTTTTCAGAAAATACAATCGTTTCAGAGTGAATCGTCTCCTTGTCCCTTTCAATATGCAGCCTGGTTTCAAGAGCGCCGGCCCCGCTATAATTCAAAAATATTTCAACCGGAAAATTATTTCCCATGGTCGCATAAGCGTTGACATTTACCAGACTCACCTCAAGGTCGGGACTAAAAACAGTATCACCCAGGATTACAGGAAATACGGGCTGTTTTGAATTCACATACCGATACGACCTGCCATAGGTCTGGTTTCCATCTGTAAGCAGAACAATTGGGGCCGTATGCTGACTTCCTGCCTCATTGAGCAATTCAATGGCCTTGTGGATATTTGTTTGGTCCTCCTTAAAATGCAACAGTGTATCAAAGGACAGACTATTCCCAAAATTGAATCTGCGAATATCAAATTTGTTTTCCAATTCTTTATCGGAAAGAATTTCGGCAAGGATTTTCCTCACTGAATCTTCTGAGCCACCATAGATTATGGAGCTTGAATTATCAATCGCAAGCAGTAATTCAGGTTTGACGATCTTAAATTCCTTTTGCCTAAACCCCGGATTTATCAAGAGCATGAAAACACTGAGCAGGGTCACAAATCTTAAAAAAGCAGGAAATTTCATTATATTGCTCAGTTTCCGGCCATGCATGTACTGGTAATACACGATCGCACCCGAAACCGCAATTGCCAAAAAAATAAAAAACAGCTGTAGTGCCTCCATAGTTACTGTCAAAAATACTCAATCATTACCATTTGGTACGGGTATTATACTAAAAAAGCAAACCCATAAAAAATACAGGCTTGCTTGATTATACATGCTTCGGGATTGGGTGATCAGGTCAGCATTCCTCCATCAACATTTAAGGTTTGACCTGTCACATAGGAAGATAAATCAGAAGCCAGGAAAATACAGGCATTCGCAACATCTTCCGGAGATCCTCCTCTCTTCAGAGGGATGGCCTTTCGCCATTCATCTACGGTATTTTGATCCAGTTTTGCAGTCATTTCCGTTTCTATGAACCCTGGCGCTATGGCATTACATCGGATGTTTCTAGAACCAAGTTCAAGAGCAACAGATTTGGTAAATCCTAAAATTCCTGCCTTCGATGCGGCATAATTGGTTTGGCCTGCATTTCCTTTAACACCTACCACCGAGCTCATATTAATAATTGACCCCTGCCTTTGTTTCATCATGGGTCTTATTACGGCTTTCGTAAGGTTAAATACAGATTTAAGATTTACTTCGATAACCTTATCAAAATCCTCTTCTGAAATTCTCATCAATAAATTATCTCTGGTAATACCCGCATTGTTGATCAATATTTCCAAGGATCCAAAATCTTTCAATACTTCCTGAACCAGCTCCTGAGCCGCATCAAATTTCGCTGCATTTGATTGATATCCTCTTGCCTTTATCCCATAAGACTCAAGTTCCTTCTCAAGTTCCTTTGCGGCTTCCACGGAGGCATTGAAAGTAAAGGCCACATTGGCTCCCTGCTTGGCAAAGGCTATTGCAATTCCCTTTCCGATCCCTCTTGATGCTCCTGTTATCAGAGCCGTTTTATTTTCTAATAATTTCATGTTCTTGCTTTTGATTTGAAAAATTCAAAGATACTAAAAATTGAATGTCGAATGCCATTATCATAAAAAGATGGAACAGGATCAAGGGCCTCCCCAATTTTTAACAAGGCAAATTTATTATTGCATCACAGGTATATCTTTATAATTGAACAAATAATCAATATCCAGTTCCTGCACCTGACCAAATTCCTTCAGAGAATTGAAGTCAATCATATCCTTATTACCAATGACGCTCAAGGAATATTCCTGGCTTTTGATATTTTCATTAAAAAAATCGACCAGGTCCTGCATGGTCAACTGTTTTATTTCATCATATATTTCGGCCCTGATGTCATAATCAATTCCTCTTTTCTTGAGCCGCTCATAGTTCCAGAATATATTTGACTTTGTGATTCGCTGTGCCTCAATTTGCTTGAGTGCTGCTACTTTCGCCTGTTGAAATTTTTGTTCCACTTCAGGCATTTCCTTTAAAAGTTGGTCCATTGACTCAACCGCTTCCGTCAACTTATTGGCCTGCGTCCCGATATAGGCATAAGCCATATCGCTCTTATCGGTTTTGCTCGCCTGTTGATATGTGGCAAATGCAGCATAGGCCAAAGATTTGGATTCTCTTAATTCCTGAAAAATGATGGAAGACATATCGCCGCCAAAATAAGCATTAAATACGCTTGAAACCGCCATTTTATCAGGATCAAAAAGCTCCCCTTTCCCAAGGAAAATCAATTCAGCCTGAACCATGTCAAAATTCGTATAATACACCTTACCGCCGGTTTCCTGTTCTTCAAACACCTGTGCAAGCGGATAATCCTTTAAGTTTTTATCAATGATATGGTGCATATCCAGTGCCTTGGCAGCTTCTTCTTCATTCTTCCCATAATAGAATATCCTGTGCTTAAAACTATTCAGATCCTTAATGATTTTTACCAATTCATCAGGGTCCATGGATCTGAGTTCATCAGCATCAAAAATATTACGCAAACGTGAATTTTCTCCATAAAGCGCATAATTAGCCAATCCTCCCCAAAGGATATTGTCTTTGCTCCCTCGTGAATTTTCTCTGGACTTTAAAATCCTCGAAACGTAATTGTCATAGGCTTCCTGATCCACTGCGGCATTGGCCAGTAAGTGCTCTAAAAGTTCGAGCCCTCTGTCTAAATTTTCCTGCAAACCGGAGATGGATATATAAGAACGGTCATAACCGGTATTGACAGCGTAGTCGATCCCAAGTTTATAAAATTCCTTCCGGAGGTCTTCAGCGGTGTATTTTTCTGTCCCTAAATATTCCAGGTAACCAACGGCAAGGGGTAATTTCTTGTCATTGTCTTTTCCCATATCAAATATGACGTTCATCCCAAAAAGATCATTATTCGTATTTTTGATATAAGACATTTCGATCCCGCTTTTCAATTTTTTCTTCAGTATCAACCGTTGATAATCGATAAAAACAGGCGTTAAAGATTCAGAATCCATTTGGTTAAAATCTACCAGAAATTGAGATCTGGACTCATTATCGATCCTGATCGGGGTTATTTTTGGATTATCGACCTTTACAATGTTCTCATCCTTTCCCTGACGCTTATAAACGACAGCGTAATTTTCTTTAAAAAATTCATTGGCAAAAGCCACAAGTTCTTCTTTACTGATTTTTTTGAGTTCCTTCAAAAAAGCCAAGCGATCTTTCCAGTCTTGTCTTTGAATAAACGATCCGTAATAAAATCCCGCAACTGAGGTGGCACTTTCATATTGCTTTGTTTTGGTCAGTTTGAGATCATTGACAATGGCTTCAAGCATCCAGTCATCAAAATCACCGTTCTTTATCAGTTCTACCTGTTCAAGCATCAGATTTTTGACCTCATCCAATGACTGGCCTGATTTTGGATATCCAGTGAACCTCAGTACACCGTAATCAATATTGAAGGAAGGAGACGAGGAAGCATTCTGTAACAGCTGTTTCTGATTCAAATTCAGGTCAAAAAGACCTGCACTGGAATTAGACAGGATCATATCAATTAATGTGATAAACTTTTCTTCTTCCGAACCTTTTCCTTCGCACCTGTAAGCGATGGAAATGTTCTCCGCACTTGGCCCAAAAACCTCCTTTTTCACAATTTGCGACATGGGTTTTTCTTTCGGTAATTCCGGATGAATCAGTTCTTTCCTCTTGAACTGCCCGAGGGTAGCGTCGACCATTTTGATGGTTTTGTCAAATTCCAGGTCCCCAACCAGAACAAGCGCCATATTATTCGGAACGTAATAAGTTTCAAAATACTCATGAATCGATAGCATGGAAGGATTCTTCAGGTGTTCGGAAGTACCAATGGTGGTTTGCTGACCATAAGGATGTGTGGGAAATAAGGCATCCATCATGGCAAAATAAGTTTTTCTTCCGTCATTATCCTGACTGCGGTTGAATTCTTCATATACAGCTTCCAGTTCGGTATGGAACAATCTTAGCACCAATTTGCTGAAGCGTTCTTTTTCCAGTAAAAGAAATTTATTCAATTCGTTTGCCGGTATTTTGTTGTGATAAACCGTTTCTTCATACCAGGTATGCGCGTTGGTACCCTGAGCGCCTATGGAGCTCATCATTTTATCAATTTCATTGGCAATGGCATAATTCGATGCCTCAAACGACAATCTGTCGATTTCACGATAAATCAAATTCTTTTTTGCCGGATCTGTTGCTTCTTTTTGCTTTTCATAAAATTGAGCTATGCTGTCGATATACATCGATTCCAGTGCCCAGTCTGAAGTTCCTATTTTATCGGTTCCCTTGAACAACATGTGCTCAAGATAATGTGCGAGCCCGGTGCGGTCTTTCGGATCATAATTGGAACCGGCCCTTACCGCAATATAGGTTTGGATCTTGGGTTCATCCTGATTTTGGCTCAGATAAACCTTTAAACCGTTGTCTAAGGTATAAAGCCTTAATCCTGTGGGGTCATTGCTTACCGTCTCGTAAGTGAAACCGTTAACATCCTTATGATTATCCGTTTCATAAATATTTGATTGAGCATCATCTTTACAGTTGCTCAGAAAGAACAGTGATATGATAAACAATAACAATTGATATTTTTTCATAACTATATTTTTTTAGTGGATCAAGAATCGAAAACTTAAATGTATTAAAGAACTCCGTTATCGTAAAATCAAGGCCTATAATTAAGATAAGTTTAACATGAATAAATTTAATTATTGTATCTTAAAGGTCGCAAATTTTTACTTTAAATATTAACCTCAATCCAAACAAAATGAAACAAATTATTTTACTTCTCATGCTGCTGCTGGGTGTCGCATGCAGCAATTCAAAAAAGGAAGCTGTCGTCTTGTCTGAGCCTCCTCCGCAGATTTCAGTAGAAGATCTCTTTAAGAATTCTGAAAAATCGTCCTTTAGAATCTCCCCTGACGGCACCTATATTGCCTACAGGGCTCCTTACAAAAACAGGATGAACATTCACGTTCAGAAAATCGATTCTGATTCAGTGGTCAGAGTAACACACTCAGAAGACAGGGGCATCAATGGTTATTTCTGGGCCAGTAACGATCGCCTGGTCTATTTAAAAGACAAAGGCGGCAACGAGAATTTTCATTTGTTCGCAGTAGATAAAAATGGTGAAAATGAAAAGGACCTCACCCCCTTTGAAGGAGTTCGCGCTCAAATCATTGATGATCTCGAGAACAAGCCAACAGAAATGATCATCGGATTGAACAAAAGAATTCCCCAGATTTTTGATCCCTACCTGATCGACATTGAAACAGGAAAAATGAAAATGCTATATGAAAATCCTGGCAATATTACCGGATGGGTTACAGACCATGACGGAAGTATCAGAATGGCCATGGTCACCAATGGCGTAGACCAAACCATCCTTTACAGACCAACCGAAAATGATGCATTTAAAGAGGTCATTACAACAAATTTCAGAGAGACCCTTAATCCACAGTTTTTTGATTTTGATAACGGTCATGTTATTTATGCCGTTTCGAGTTTAGGCAGAGATAAAGCCGCAGTGGTAAAATATGACCTTATGGAAAATAAAGAGGTGGAAGTTATTTTTGTTCATGACGAGGTGGATGCAGGAGGAATTTCTTATTCAAACAAAAGGAAAGTTCCTACGGCCATCACCTATACCACGACCAAAATGCAACGCAAATTTCTGGACCCTGAATATGAAGAACTCTATAATACATTTACTGATAAAATTGGAAAAAACAATGAATATTATATCGCATCTTCCAATAAAGAAGAAGATGTTTTTCTCATTTATGCCGGAAATGATAAAACCAGGGGTACCTACTATACCTATGACCACAAAACTAAGGAAGTAAAACATCTGGCAGATCTTAGCCCCTGGTTGAATGAGGAACATCTGGCAGATATGAAACCAATAAAGTATACCTCAAGGGACGGTCTGACCATACATGGCTACCTGACCCTGCCAAAAGGAAAAGAAGCCAAAAACCTTCCTGTTGTGATCAATCCCCACGGGGGTCCATGGGCCAGGGATAACTGGGGTTTTAACCCGGAGGTTCAACTCTTGGCCAACAGAGGCTATGCCGTTTTACAAATGAACTTCAGGGGTTCCACCGGTTATGGAAAGGAATTCTGGGAATCTTCATTCAAAAAATGGGGCCAGGAAATGCAAAATGACATCACGGACGGCACCAAATGGTTGATCGATCAGGGAATTGCCGACCCCGAAAGAATTGCCATTTATGGAGGAAGCTACGGTGGTTATGCAACCCTCGCAGGCATTACCAATACTCCTGAGCTTTACGCCGCAGCTGTTGACTATGTAGGCGTATCTAATATCTTCACCTGGATGAATGCTATTCCTCCCTATTGGGAACCATATAGAGAAATGATATACGAAATGGTGGGAGACCCCAATACCATAGACAGTGTCATGATGAAGGCCAACAGTCCGGTTTATCATGTAGATAAAATCAAGGCGGCCTTGTTTATTGCCCAGGGCGCCAATGATCCGAGAGTCGTACAGGCCGAATCAGATCAAATGGTAGAGGCTTTGAAGAAAAATGGTGTCACGGTGCAGTATATGCTTAAGGAAGATGAAGGACACGGGTTTTACAATGAAGAGAACCGGTTCGACTTTTATAATGCCATGACAGAGTTCCTTGATGAAAATATGAAGGAAAAACAAAAGGAGATTAAAACTTGATCATGACCCAAAAACAAAAAAACCTGTCAATAATTGACAGGTTTTTTTATATATCAGGTTTGAATTAACTTAACACCTCTAAAACTTTTTGACCTATTTCTGCAGGTGATTCCACAACATGAATGCCATTTTCGGCAAGAATGGCCATCTTCGCCTGAGCTGTATCATCTTTCCCGCCTACAATGGCCCCAGCGTGACCCATTGTTCTTCCTGCAGGTGCTGTTTGTCCTGCAATAAAACCAATCACCGGCTTTCTGTTGCCATCAGCCTTGACCCATCGGGCAGCATCTGCTTCAAGTTGTCCTCCGATCTCACCGATCATTACAATGGCCTCTGTGTCATCGTCATTCATCAAAAGCTGAACCGCTTCTTTGGTCGTTGTTCCGATGATAGGATCTCCTCCAATCCCTATGGCCGTTGTGATCCCTAGACCTCTTTTCACCACCTGGTCAGCTGCTTCATAAGTCAGGGTACCCGATTTGGAAACAATGCCCACATTGCCCTTTTTGAAAACAAAACCTGGCATGATACCAACTTTTGCTTCTTCAGGCGTGATGACCCCTGGACAGTTTGGACCGACAAGCGTGCAATCTCTCTGATCAATATAAGACTTCACCTTGACCATATCAGAAGTCGGTATTCCTTCGGTAATACAGATGATCACCTTGATACCCGCCTCAGCTGCCTCCATGATGGCATCTGCAGCAAAAGCTGGAGGCACAAAAATGATGGATGTATTGGCATCAGCCTCCTTTACGGCATCTGCAACCGTATTAAAAACAGGTTTGTCTAAATGTAACTGACCTCCTTTTCCGGGAGTCACACCACCAACCACATTTGTTCCATACTCGATCATTTGACCGGCGTGAAATGTTCCTTCGCTACCGGTGAACCCCTGAACAATGATTCTTGAATTTTTATCAACTAAAACACTCATTGGTATATCTTTTAAATATTAATTTTATGATTTATAAAGCCTCAATTGCATCCTACAAAAGTAGAAGAATACAATGATTAAACCATTTTATTTTTTGATTTTTTCAAGTAATTTGGGAAGTGATCTCAATAAGGCCAATTCTCTGAATTTATCACGGGCCTCAGCAGCAGGAGAACCAAAATAAGTTTTTCCGGGGGCAAGATCACCATTGATCCCAGATTGGGCATAAACCACTGCCCCTTTTCCGATCGTCACGTCACTTTTTATGCCTACCTGACCCCATAAAGTCACGTCATCCTCAATAACAGTACAACCGGCAATTCCTACCTGCGAAGCAATGAGGCAATTTTTGCCGATCACTGTGTCGTGTGCGATCTGAACCTGGTTGTCAATTTTGGTACCGCATCCTATGGTAGTGTCACCGGTAACTCCTTTATCTATGGTACATGCTGCCCCAATTTCAACATCATCTTCGATCACCACGCGGCCTACGGATTTCAATTTGACAAACCCTTCGGCCCGCTTTTGAAAATAGAAGCCATCCGATCCTAAAACCGTTCCTGCATGGATAACGACATGATCCCCAATGACACAATGATCATAAATACTGACATTTGAATGTATCAGGCAATTCTCTCCGATGCTTACGTGATTTCCTATAAAAACATTGGGCTGGATTACTGTATTCTTACCAATTTTTGCTGTTTTTGCAATGCTTCGATCTGCTCGTGCAAATGGCTTAAAATGTTGTGACAAGCGGTTAAAATCTCTGAAGGGATCTTCTGAGATCAGTAAAGCCTTTCCCTCCGGACAGCTCACCTTTTTATTGATCAGAATGACCGTGGCTTCAGACTGCAGGGCTTTGTCGTAATACTTGGGATGGTCAACAAATACAATGTCACCTGCCCTTACCACATGAATTTCATTCATTCCTTTTACAGGAAAATTTTTATCACCAACAAACTCTGAATCAATTATTTGTGATATTTCTTTTAAAGTATAAGTTCGTGAAAAGTTCATCGGGACTATTCTTTCACTCTTTCAACATAAGAGCTCTTTTCGGTGTCAATCTTTATTTTGTCTCCCTCATTAATGAACAATGGAACATTCACCTTGGCTCCAGTTTCCATGATAGCAGGTTTGGTGGCATTTGTTGCGGTATTCCCTTTGACACCTGGTTCGGTCTGTGCAACTTCCAAAAATACATGCGACGGCATTTCAACAGACAGCGGCATCTCATCCAAAGTTCTGATGATGATCGTAACCACCTCCCCTTCTTTTAAAAGATCTGGTGCATCCAGGGCTTCTTTTTGCAGCGTGATTTGATTGTAATCATCGGTATTCATGAAGTGATAGGTTTCACCTTCAGGGTAAAGATACTGGTACTTTCGCGTTTCCACACGTACTTCCTCTATTTTGTGACCGGCAGAAAATGTATTGTCCAATACCTTTCCCGTAGTCAGACTTTTTAATTTTGTCCTTACAAAAGCAGGTCCTTTACCCGGTTTTACGTGAAGAAATTCTATTATTTTATAAGTATCGTTATTGTATACGATACATAACCCTTTCCTAATATCTGATGTACTTGCCATTTTTTAGTTTTGTTAATAATTACTGGTGTACCCTTTCATGATTCCCCTTTGGGAATTATTAATAAAAGTTAGTACTTCGTCTCTTTCCGGACTTGCGTTCAATTCTGCCTCTAATATTCTGGCAGCCTGTGTTGTATTATTGTTCTGCTGGAACAAGATCCTGTAAATCTGCTGAATTTCATTGATCTTTTCGGAACTGAATCCGCGACGTCTCAATCCTATTGAGTTGATTCCGACGTATGACAAAGGTTCCTTGGCAGCCTTCACAAAAGGAGGTACATCCTTTCTAACAAGAGATCCTCCCGAAATCATGGAATGCTTACCAATATGAATAAACTGATGGATTCCTGCCAATCCTCCAATAATCGCATACTCTCCGATTTGAACATGACCTGCAAGGGTGACACCATTGACAACGATCACATTGTTTGCGATCACACAATCATGAGCAACGTGAGCCGTGGCCATGATCAAACAGTCATCTCCAATTTCAGTTTTGCCATAAGCTTTGGTGCCACGGTTGATCGTTGCACATTCGCGTATGGTTACATTATCTCCTATCACAACCAATGAATCTTCTCCTTCATATTTAAGATCCTGTGGAATTGCTGATATTACGGCTCCCGGAAATATTCGGCAATTCTTGCCTATTCTTGCCCCCTCCATAATTGTGACATTGGAACCAATCCAGGTTCCCGAGCCAATGGTCACATTATTATGAATGGTTGTAAAAGGCTCTATCACAACATTTGTGGCAATCTTCGCGCCGGGATGTATATATGCTAATGGTTGGTTCATAAAATTATTATTAGGGTATTTATTATTTCTCTGGATTTCTTACAATCTGTGCCATCAGCTCTGCTTCAACGACCAATTTATTGTTGGCATATCCATAAGACTGCATATGACAGATTCCTCTTCTGATCGGTGCCATCAATTCTGCCTTGAAGATCAGTGTATCTCCGGGCAGTACTTTTTGCTTGAACTTGACATTATTCATCTTCATAAAATAGGTCAGGTAGTTTTCAGGGTCCGGAACCGTGCTAAGCACTAAAATTCCACCACACTGGGCCATGGCCTCTACTTGTAGCACACCTGGCATTACAGGCGCTCCCGGGAAATGACCGATAAAGAAAGACTCGTTCATGGTTACATTTTTCATACCCACAACATGATGATCAGAAAGTTCAATGATCCTGTCGATCAGCAAAAATGGAGGTCTGTGCGGCAAAAGTTTCATGATTTGATGAATATCCATCAAGGGAGGTTGATTCAGATCATATTGAGGCACCTTGTTACGCTTCTCAATTTTGATCAGTTTCATCATTTTTCTAGCAAAATGCGTGTTGATTTTATGCCCGGGCTTTGTGGCTATCACCTTGCCCTTGATCTTTGTCCCAATCAGGGCAAGATCACCAATGACATCCAGTAATTTATGCCGTGCCGCTTCATTTGCCCAGTGGAGATTCAAATTGTCAAGAATGCCATTGGGTTTAACGGTTATAGAATCCTTTTTAAAAGCTTTGCTCAGCTTTTTCATGGTTTCGTCAGAAAGAGGTTTGTCAACGTAAACAATCGCATTGTTCAGGTCGCCTCCCTTGATCAGGTTGTTGTCAAGCAGCATTTCAATTTCATGAAGAAAGCTGAAGGTTCGCGCATCGGCTATTTCCTTTTTAAAATCGCTCATCCGCTCCAGCGTTGCATTTTGGGTACCTAATATTTTTGTACCAAAATCAACCATGGTTGTAATTTCATACTTGTCAGATGGCATGATCATGATCTCACTGCCGGTATCTTCGTCTTTATAAGAAATAATGTCCTTGACCTCGTAAACCTCTCGCTCGGCATCTTGTTCTTCGATACCTGCTTCCTCGAGAACTTCAATAAAATACTTTGATGATCCGTCCATAATTGGAGGTTCGGGAGCGTCAATTTCAATAATGATATTGTCGATATCCATCCCAATAATAGCAGCCAACACATGTTCCGAAGTGTTGATGACCACCCCGTTCTTTTCTATATTGGTACCTCGCTGCGTATCTGTAACATAGCACGCCAAAGCCTCAATCGCAGGCTGGCCTTCCAAATCGGTTCTTACAAAAGTAAATCCTGTATTCACAGGAGCTGGTTTAAATTTCAAAGAAACCTTGTTACCGGTATGCAAACCAATACCTTGTAGAGAAACCTCTTTGCTTATTGTTTTTTGATTAACAGTCATTATTTCAAATTTTTAATCTCTTTTTGTCTTTCTAATTCATCCAGTCTCGAGCACAATTTCGGCAGGTTCCTAAAATGCACGTAGGACTTATTAAAATCATTATAGGGCATAGCCGGACTTCCCTGTACAATCTCATTGTCTCCAATGGATTTACCAATACCAGACTGTGCCTGAATCCTGACATTGTTCCCTATGGTGATATGGCCAACGATACCCACCTGACCTCCAATTTTACAATCATTGCCGATCTTGGTTGAGCCAGCAATTCCTGTTTGAGCCGCAATTACCGTATTTTGACCTATTTCTACATTATGTGCCACATGAACCTGGTTGTCAAGTTTCACACCATATCTGATGATAGTGGATCCCAGGGTAGCCCTGTCAATGGTTGTTCCGGAACCAATGTCAACATTGTCTTCAATAATCACGTTACCGGTTTGAGGGATTTTACTGTAACCCCCGTTCTTGTCTGGTGCAAAGCCAAAGCCGTCACTTCCAATGATGCTGCCTGAATGCAAGGTACAGCTGTTACCTATATGTGTCTCTGAATAAATTTTGGCCCCTGAAAAAATGATTGTATCGTCACCAATTTTGACGTTTTCGCCAATAAACACATTGGGATATATTTTAACATTCTTCCCTATTTTTACATTTTTGCTCAAATAGCTGAAGGCACCCAAATAGATCTCCTCACCGTATACAACGCTGTCATGCACATAATTCGGCGATTCTATACCTGATTTATGCAATTGAATTTTATTGTAATACTCCAATAGTTTTGTGAAGGCCATGTACGGGTCCTCTACCTTGATCAAAGTAGAGCTTACCTCTTTTTCTAGAACAAAATTATCGCTGACAATAACTACGGATGCTTCAGTAGAATACAACCATGAATTGTACTTTGGGTTGGATAAAAATGTTAATGATCCTTTCTCCCCTTCCTCAATTTTCGAAAGCTTCGATACTTCTTCATCAGGATTTCCATGAATTTCTCCCTGTAAGATCTCTGAGATTTGTTTGGCTGTAAATTTCAATCGTTTCTTTTTAATCCATTGTTATTGATGATTGCAAAAATACTAAAAATTAGCAATCCGTATGAATTATAATAACTTCTTTGGATAGCACACAAAATACTTGCTCACCGTCTTAGACAAGGCTTCGATGCTGGTACTGTCTGAGGCATACATGATATCATTGAGTTCCTTGTTCTTATACATGATGCTAATACCTTCTTTATCAATATTATAAGCCTTGTTTTGCACCTCTCCTTCATAAACCAGATATTCCAGATCAGCCTCTGCCACCTGCATTTTTGATTTTACTTTCTGCCTGATCTTAGCAATATAATCCTTTTCAAATATCTCATTTCTCATTTCAATTTTAGGCAATTTACGATTCACTATGGAATTGCATAAATAAGAAAGGATAAAATCTTCGTGCATGAGCCAGGATTTTACTGCAGACATAACATCGAAATCGTCGAGCATGGCAAAAGTCTCCAGGGCCTGCCGGTCAAAGGTTTTTTGATCCGGGCCATCTTTTAAAAAAGCCATAAGCGTATCCCCACAAGGCACATCCACACCTTCTTTGATCAGGGTTTTGGCTCTTTTCAAAATCTTGACAAGCACATTTTCGGCAACAATACCTGTTTTGTGCAGATAAACCTGCCAATACATAAACCTCCTCGCCATGATGAATTTTTCAACTGAATAGATCCCCTTGTACTCTACCACCAATTTGTCATCCTTGACATTCAGCATTGTAATAAGCCTTTCAACATTGATATTGCCCTCTGCAACGCCGCTGTAAAAACTGTCCCTTTTTAAATAATCCAGCCTGTCCATGTCTAACTGCCCTGAAATTAGCTGAACCATAAACTTTCTGTGATATTCACCTTTGAAAATCTCAATCGCCAATGATAGTGCCCCTTCAAATTCCTCATTGAGAATTTCCATAAACTGTAAGGAGATGTCTTCATGCCCAAGCCCTGATATCAAGGTATGCTCCAGGGCATGGGAAAAGGGCCCGTGACCTATATCGTGCAATAAAATCGCAATGGTCAGCGCTTCTTCTTCCTCAGCGCTTATGTCGATGTCTTTGAGCCTTAAAGTCTCTATGGCCTGCTTCATGAGAAAAGTGCAACCCAATACATGATGGAATCGGGTGTGATGGGCTCCCGGATAGACCAAATATGACAATCCCATCTGTGAAATTCTTCTTAATCTTTGAAAATAAGGGTGTTCAATAATTTTGTAAATCAACGGATTTCTAACCGTAATAAAACCGTAAATCGGGTCATTAAAAATTTTTAATTTTTTCAAAATATTAACGTTGTTTTTTTGTAATTTTCAAAATTAATTGCGTTCCTTGCAAGCTGCTATGATAAACAAAAATAAAGGTTTAATTTAATTAATCACAGATAATAGATTTAGAATGAGTTCAGGAAAAATACTTTGGGTTGACGATGAGATCCAACTTCTTAAACCACATATGCTATTTTTGGAAAAAAAGAATTATGAGGTGGTACCCTGTACCAATGGAGCCGACGCAGTAGAAAGTATTAGTGAAGAACAATTCGACATCGTTTTTCTTGATGAGAATATGCCAGGGCTGTCCGGTCTTGAGACATTGTCGCAGATCAAGGAAAAATTGCCCAACCTCCCTGTCATCATGATTACCAAAAGTGAGGAAGAGTATATCATGGAAGAGGCTATCGGATCTAAAATTGCAGATTATTTGATCAAACCTGTCAATCCGAACCAAATCTTGCTGAGCTTAAAAAAGAACCTTGATCTATCACGACTTGTTTCGGAAAAAACCACTTCCAATTACCAGCAGGAATTCAGAAAAATTTCACTTGACCTGGCCATGGTGAATACCTATAAAGACTGGATAGAGCTTTACAAAAAGCTGGTTCACTGGGAAATTCAACTGGAATCAATATCTGATATAGGAATGACCGGCATCCTGGAAAGTCAAAAGGAAGAGGCAAATTCACAGTTCTTTAAATTTATCAAGAACAACTACAGAGACTGGTTTCACGGATCTGATGCCCCCGTCCTGTCACACACCCTGTTCAAAGATATCATTGTGCCGCAGATACAGAAAGACCCGGGCACTTTATTGGTGGTGATTGATAACCTTAGATATGACCAGATGAGGGTATTGGAACCTGTCATCAATGAATATTACAAATCTGTGCAGGAAAAGACCTTTTTCAGCATTCTGCCCACCGCAACCCAGTATGCACGTAATGCAATTTTTTCTGGATTGATGCCACTTGACATGGAAAAAAAATACCCTCAATATTGGAAAAACGACACCGATGAAGGGGGTAAAAACCTGTTTGAAAATGAATTTTTGACAGAACAGATAAAACGACTGAATCTGAATCTTACACATGAATATTTCAAGATCACTTCTTTGAGCCAGGGTCGGGACCTTGCATCGAATCTGGCAAAAATCAAGAGCAATGACCTCACAGTAATTGTTTACAATTTTGTAGACATGCTTTCACATTCAAGAACAGAAATGGAAATGATCAAAGAATTGGCCAGCGACGACAAAGCCTACAGATCATTGACTGTGAGCTGGTTTAAGAATTCCCCCCTACTCGAGATCATTCAAAATGCTCAGAAGATGGGGCTCAAACTGATCATCACCACAGACCACGGAACCATTAATACCTCAAAACCGTCAAAAGTTGTTGGTGATAAGAACATTAGTTCCAATTTGAGATATAAAACGGGAAAGAGCCTGAGTTACAATGAAAAAGAAGTGTTCGAAGTCAAAGATCCCAAGGAGATCTTTCTTCCTGCACTGAACATCAGCAGTTCCTTCATTTTTGCCAAGGAAGATTATTTCTTTGCCTATCCTAACAACTATAACCATTACGTCAAATATTACAAAAATACCTACCAGCACGGAGGCGTTTCTTTGGAAGAGATGATCATTCCCTGCACCACATTTGAGCCCAAATAGGGCCCATTGAACAGAAGGTCCGTATATTTTGATTTCAGTATCATTTAGCAACCATACTGATCAGGAGCAGATTTCTCAAATCAATATTTATATTTTACGCAATAAAGGGTTCTAATTTTTAAGAATTTTATACCCGGATTTACAAAGAATTTTATCAATTTTGCAAGATAAATATAAGCGTATCATATAAATTACCTTTCAATGAAAAAACATAATTTTAGTGCAGGTCCCTGCATCCTTCCCAAGGAAGTTTTGCAAAAAGCATCTGAAGCAGTGATCAACTTTAACGGACTTGATCTCTCATTGGTTGAGATCTCCCATAGAAGCCCTGATTTTGTCGCGGTCATGGATAAAGCCAGAGATCTGGTACTTGAATTATTGGATCTGAAAGACAAAGGCTATTCAGCCTTATTCCTTCAGGGAGGAGCCAGTCTGGAGTTTCTCATGGTGCCGTACAATCTGTTGCCCGAAGGAGGAAAATCTTCTTACCTGAATACAGGGACCTGGAGCTCAAAGGCCATCAAGGAAGCAAAACTATTCGGGGAGGTAGTTGAAATAGCCTCTTCCAAGGATTCAAATTTCAATTATATCCCTAAGGGTTACAAGGTTCCTGATGATGTTGCTTATGTGCATTGCACCAGTAACAACACTATTTTTGGTACCCAAATGAAGGAATTTCCTCAAACGAAAGACCAGCTGCTCGTTTGTGACATGAGCTCTGATATATTTTCCAGAAAGCTGGATTTCAGCCAATTCGATTTGATTTATGCAGGTGCTCAGAAAAATATGGGGCCGGCCGGCACGACACTTGTAGTGGTCAAAGACGCCATTCTTGGTAAAACCGGACGTAAAATACCATCTATGCTGGATTATCAGATCCATATTGACAAGGACAGCATGTTTAATACACCTCCTGTTTTCCCCGTTTATGTATCGATGCTCACCCTGGAATGGTTGAAAAATATGGGAGGTATTGAAATTATTGAAAAGAGAAATGTAGAAAAAGCAAATCTGCTTTACAGTGAGATTGACAATAATCCACTTTTTAGAGGGGTAGCAAAAAAGGAAGACCGGTCGAACATGAATGTTACCTTTGTTTTAACCGATGAGACGAAAAAAGATAGGTTTGACCAACTATGGAAAGCTGCCGGTATTAGCGGAATCAACGGACATCGCTCTGTAGGAGGCTATCGGGCAAGTATCTATAATGCCATGCCACTTGAAAGTGTACAGGTACTGGTAGATGCAATGAGAGCAGTTTAAAAAATAGAATTACAATAAATATAAATAACATATAATGAAAGTATTAGCGAATGACGGTTTGGCAACAACAGGCATAATGGCTCTGAACAAAGCTGGATTTGAAGTAATTTTAAAAACGGTGGCGCAAGAGCAACTAGTCGATTTCATCAACGAGAATGAAGTGGACGTTCTTTTGGTGAGGAGTGCTACCAAAGTAAGAAAAGACCTTATAGATGCCTGCAAATCAATTAAAATAATTGGACGCGGAGGTGTTGGCATGGACAATATTGACGTCGAATATGCCAGAAGCAAGGGCATCAAAGTAATCAATACCCCGGCTGCATCTTCTCACTCAGTGGCAGAACTTGTTTTTGCCCATTTGTTTGGAATGGTACGGTTTTTACATGATTCAAATCAGAACATGCCGCTGGAGGGAGATTCTAAATTCAAGGAATTGAAGAAAGCTTATGCCAAAGGTGTCGAATTAAAAGGAAAAACCTTGGGCATTCTCGGATTTGGAAGAATTGGTCAAGCAACGGCAAAAATTGCCCTTGGTGTCGGAATGAAGGTTGTGGCTTTTGATCCATTCATTGAAAATGCGACCATAAGCCTTGAATTCTTTGATGGACAAAAGGTAGATTTTAATATAGAAACCATATCTAAGGAAGCCGTATTGGAACAGGCTGATTTTATATCACTTCATGTACCTGCTCAAGAAACCTATGTGATAGGCACAAAAGAATTCGATATGATGAAAACAGGTGCCGGTATCGTAAATGCTGCCCGGGGAGGTGTCATAGACGAAAAAGCCCTCATCAAAGCGATTGAAGAGGGTAAAATATCAAACGCTGCTCTTGATGTGTTCGAAAATGAACCGAGCCCGGCCATCAATTTATTGATGAACAGGAATATTTCCCTCACTCCTCATATTGGTGCAGCCACACAAGAAGCTCAGGACAGAATCGGTGAAGAACTGGCCTCTCAGATCATAGAGATCATGGCTTGATTTAATTCTTTTTTATTCTTAATAGAGATTTATTATTTCGGTAATAAATCTCTATTTTTGTTTTGCGCTGTGGGAATCTTGAACCCGTAGCATTCAAAACGCTAACATTGTTGCTATGGCCTCAGTAAAACCCTTTAAAGCGATCCGTCCAACGCGAGATAAAGTCGCACTGGTAACCACCAGGTCCTATGATATATACGCAAAAAAGGAGTTGAATGACATTTTAAGAATGAATCCCTATTCCTTTTTACACATCCTCAAACCGGGATTCAAATTTCAGAAAACCGTCAGGGGTTCACAAAGATTTAAAATGGTGCATAACCGATATTGTGAATTTAAGGAAAACGGCATCTTCAGAAAAGATGAACGGCCCTCCTACTACCTTCATCAAAAATCCTATCAAGGGACTACCTTCTGGGGTATCATCGGTCTTGCTTCGATAAAGGACTACGAGGATAATGTGATCAAAAAGCATGAAAAAACCCTGAGCAGACGTGAAGAATTATTTGGGAATTATCTTGAAGTTACCGGCTTTAATGCCGAACCCGTTCTCATTACTTATCCAGATGATGAATTCCTAAGTTCACTGATTACAAAATACAGAAAGATTAGGGCGGAATACGAATTTACGACAAACAAGGAGAGAACCCACCTGCTGTGGATCATCAATGATCAGGAAGAAGTGGAACGCATAAAAAGTGCCTTTGAAAAAATTCCCACTTTATACATTGCTGACGGACATCACAGAACGGCCTCATCAAATTATTTGCATAAAAAGCTGGCTTCTCAGAAATCAAGCCGGGCCCATTTACTCAGCAAATACTTTATGGCTTATTTCATACCACAATCAACTTTAAAAATCACCTCTTTCTATCGCTTTGTCAAAGATCTCAATGGTTTGACAAAAAATGAATTTTTAATGGCCCTAGATGAGTTTTTTAGAATCGAGAATATGGGTGATCGCTTTTATAAACCTTCCAAAAAGCATCATTTTTCAATGTACCTGGATGGTGATTTTTACAAATTATACCTTCGCAAATCAAAATATGCAACCGCCAGTGTGCTTGAAGATCTGGATTCACAGATCATGTTCAAATACATACTCGAACCCATTTTAGGCATCCATGACCCATCGCGGGACAAGAACATTTCATATGTTCCGGAAATTGGGAATGAAATGCAATTAAAAAACCTTGTAGACTCGGGGAAATTTAAAATTGGTTTCGGATCCTATCCCGTTTCAGTGGATCAATTAAAATCGGTAGCCGACAACAATTTGACCATGCCTCCGAAAAGCACCTATGTTGAGCCCAAACTGCGCAGTGGACTCACCATTTATCAATTAAAATAACTTTTAAAAAGCATACCATGTTTGTCAAGGAAAAGCTCCATTCATTTCTCGAAAATATTCCGAAAAACGTTTCACTGATCGCCGTATCAAAAACCAAGCCCGTAGCCGATATTCAGGAAGCCTACGAAGCGGGCCAGCGTTTTTTTGGCGAAAATAAGGTCCAAGAGATGGTCAACAAGTATGAGGCGCTTCCAAAAGACATCCAATGGCACATGATCGGTCATGTGCAGCGAAACAAAATTAAATACATGGCCCATTTTGTGGCCCTGATTCATGGAGTTGACAGTGTCAAGACCCTTCAGGAAATAGACAAACAGGGGAAAAAGCACAACAGGGTCATCAGGTGCCTGCTACAGGCAAAAATAGCCACTGAGGAAACCAAATTTGGGATGGATTTTGAAAATATACGTGACATCTTTCATTCGGAAATACTTGATAATCTGAAAAACGTCCAGGTGGTGGGTTTAATGGGTATGGCGAGCTTTAGCAATGATATGCTAAATGTATCCCGAGAATTTGCTTCCCTGAAATCCTTGTATGATGAATTAAAAGGTGAAGACCTCAGATTGTCTGTTCTTTCAATGGGAATGAGCGGTGATTATAAAATTGCCATTGAGAACGGGAGCAACATGGTGCGGGTGGGCAGTGCCATATTCGGAGAAAGAAACTATATCGCCTAAAACATCTGTAATCCGGAAATGAGAATAAAGGCTTCAGCCCTGTCAATGCATGATCTTAAACAATAGCTCTTTAAGGATGTCGCCGTGTTTCAGGTTACTTGCCCCTACTCCTTTGCTTTTCAGATCGGCTTCCCGCAACCTGCTTATGACCTCAGCAACTTTTCTCATAGGATAATTTCTGGCAGCACTTTGATATTCATTGACAAAATATGGATTGATCCTCAGCACCTTACTCACATTGATCTTTCCCTTGTCTTTCAACCCGTGATACAAAAGCAACTGTGTAAAAAAACTGTTCAACAGGGATATCGTCATCACCAGCGGATTGCTCTTTGGATTTTGAGAAAAATAAGTCGCGATCTGATTTGCCTTGACAAATTGTTTTTCCCCAATCGCTTTTCTCAATTCAAAATTGTTAAAATCTTTACTGATCCCTATGTTATTCTCAATATCAGTTGGGCTTATCATAGCTCCCTTTTGAAGAATCAGGGTTAATTTGTCAAGTTCATTGTCAATTTTAGAAAGGTCGGTGCCCAAAAACTCGACCAGCATATGTGCCGCTTTGGGTTCTATCCTGAAATCCTTGGTCCGTAACATCGTGCTTATCCATTCACTTACCTGATCCTCATACAGCCTTTTGCTTTCAAAAAGGCATCCGTTGCTGGCAACCAGCTTTGAAAGTTTCTTTCTTTTGTCAAGGGTCTTATATTTGTAACAAATAACCAGAACTGTTGAAGGTTGCGGATTTTCTGCATATTTTGACAAATTATCAATGGTCCGTGATAAGTGCTGGGCCTCTTTTACAATAATGACCTGTTTCTCTGCCATCATTGGAAAGCGCTTGGCATTGGCAACAATATCCTCAATGGTCACGTCTCTTCCGTAAAGCACCATTTGATTGAAACCTCTTTCCTCTTCTGATAAAATATTGTTCTCGATATAGTCTGAAATCTTATCAATATAATAGGCTTCTTCGCCCATTAAAAAATATATGGGCTTGATATTTTTGGAGTTGATTTCTTCAACGATCTGTTTGATTCTATTCATAAATTATGAGAAGTTCCTTACTTTTACAGCATGACAAACCTCAACTTGCCAAAGTATTCGTTCAGGATCAAAAATAGAGAAAATAAGCTTTATATATTTGATAAGATCCGAAAAAAAAATGTGGTCCTGACGGATGAAGAATGGGTGCGTCAGAATTTCGTTGAATTCCTTCACCGGGAAAAAAAATACCCCCTGTCAATCATTGCACTGGAAAAACAATGCATTGTAAATAAAAGGATCAAACGCACCGATATATTGATTTTCGACAAATTTGGAAATCCGGATATCATTGTGGAATGCAAGGCGCCGAAAATCAATATTGATCAGAGTACTTTTGACCAGATTGCACGCTACAACATGCAACTCAATGCCAGGTATCTGATCGTTACGAATGGGATGGAACATTTTTATTGTCAGATGGATCATCAGCAGCAGCAATATACCTTTTTAAAAGAAATCCCAAATTATTCCTAAAAACAATGGGATTTATAGTTTTGAAACCCGAAAAATCCTATGTTTGCAATCCTGAAATAAATAATCTTACCAGACTTGAGAATAGCGATCGTAATTTTAAACTGGAACGGAAGGAAGCTTCTTGAAAAATTTCTCCCTTCTGTGGTTGCCTACAGTCAGCATGATGCAGAAATTTATGTAGCTGACAACAACTCCACAGACGATTCCATCGACTATCTTAAAGAAAACTTCCCAAGTATAAAAATCATTCAAAATGAGATCAACGGAGGTTATGCAAAAGGATACAACGATGCCTTGAAAAAAATAAACGCCGATGTTTATGCCCTGGTAAATTCAGACATTGAAGTGACCGAAAATTGGCTCAAACCTGTCATCAAGGTTTTTCAGGATGATAAAAATACTGCTGTCATCCAGCCGAAACTATTGGATTATAAGGATAAATCAAAATTTGAATATGCAGGTGCGGCCGGGGGTTATGTCGATTTTATGGGTTACCCGTTTTGCAGGGGCAGGATTTTCATGAATCTGGAAAAAGATCTGCAACAATTTAATGATGTCGCTGATATTTTCTGGGCATCAGGAGCTTGTTTTTTTATCAAGGCAGATGTGTATCACATGCTCGGCGGTTTTGATGAACAATATTTTGCACATCAGGAGGAGATTGACCTTTGCTGGCGTGTTCAAAACGAGGGTTTCACGATCAAATATGTTGGAACTTCTGAAGTATACCACGTCGGAGGTGCCACTTTGCAGGAATCCAATCCACAGAAAACCTTTTTGAATTTCCGAAACAGTCTTTTTACCATAGCAAAGAATGTTCCCAAAAGATTCGTTTTCATCGTGATTTTTTTGCGTCTGTTACTGGACGCCGTTGCAGGCCTCAAATTTGCTTTTGAATTAAGACCGGTACACACCTGGGCCATCATCAAGGCACATTTGAGTTTTTACAGATACCTTCCAAAAATGATGTCAAAAAGAAGGGCCTTATCTTTTAAGCAAACGAATTATTTTTATTGTTTCAGCATTGTCTGGCAGCACTTTATCCTCAGAAAAAAACGGTTTATAGATCTTTAGGCTTATCATAAACTTACCGAATTACTTACCTCACCTGCTTTATGGGGCCTGAATTGAATTGTCATTTATTTTCCTATATTTGAATTCATGGGCCTGATTCCATAAGATTTCATTGAATTGCGCGTGGATGAGGCTTTTAAAAACAGGAATTTTTTAGTCAAAAAAGATGATCTTGTGATCCACAAAATAAGCCTTACAAATAAAATAGCCGCTAAGATCAAGAAAATAGCACTGAGTTGCCTTATACTTTGCCTGTTGATGAGCGCCTTTTCCTGTACCGGGAAGAAGAAACCATTTGGCAGGGATCAGAAAAATGAGATCAAGCCTGTTGATTATGATCTTGAAGACATTATTGATGCAGGTGTGCTCAGAGTGATCACAACCTATTCTCCCACAGGGTATTTTTTATACAAAGGAAAAGTCATGGGGTTTGAGTATGAAATATTCAAGAGACTGGCCGACCATCTCGGTACTTCACTTGAAATTGTTCTTGCAAAAAATGTTGACTCTGTAATTCCGATGCTCAACCGCGGTGAAGGCGATATTATAGCACTCGGTTATACCATAACAACCGACAGAAAAGAAAACGTAAGTTTCACGGAGCCTTACCTGATCACCCACCAGTCACTTATTCAGCGAAAACCTGATAACTGGCGGAAAATGACCTTAGACAATATTAAAAAAAAATTAGCAACAGATGTTGTGGACCTGATCGGTGACACCGTTGCGGTGCGAAAAAATTCCTCTTATTATCTCAGGTTGAAAGAACTTTCCAATGAATTGGGTGACAGTATTTATATTGACGTCCTCCCCGGGGAAATGTCGGATGAACAAATTATTCAAATGGTCTCTGAAGGAGAGATCAAATATTCGATCATTGACAATCACAAAGCTTCCATTCACAGCAGTTATTTTTCCAATATCGATGTCGAAACCCCGGTCAGTTTGTCGCAAAGAATTGCATGGGCGGTAAGAAAGACTTCTCCCGACCTTCTTGATCTCATCAATAAGGGGCTCGTTTCCATAAAGGGAAAGCCTGATTACAATATGATCTACAACAAATATTTCAAAAATAAGAACCAATTCAACAGAAGGCTCGACAGTGAGTATTACACGGGAACGACAGGGAAATTCAGCAAATACGATGCGGTGGTAAAAAAGTATGCCGCAGGTCTTGGATGGGACTGGATCCTGATGAAGTCTCTGATCTATCAGGAATCCATGTTTGATCCCGGAAATGAATCATGGGCCGGTGCTTCGGGACTGATGCAACTCATGCCCTCTACAGCAAGTGAAATGGGGGTTACAAAAATCAATGATCCGGAACAGAACATCAGAGCAGGCAGCACATACCTGAAGAAAATGTACGACAGTTGGGAAAATATCCCTGATTCAATTCAGCGCATCAAATTTACAATGGCATCATACAATTGTGGCTTAGGCCATATTAAAGATGCCCAAAGACTGGCTCATAAGTATGGAAAGGATTCTCTTCGCTGGGATGAAGGGGTCGATTTTTTTGTGCTCAATCTTTCAAAACCTGAATATTACAATGATGAAGTTGTCAAATTCGGATACGCAAGAGGTTATGAACCTTATGAATATGTAATCAGCATTTTTGACAGATACAAAAAATACAAGAGCTTCACCAAACTATAATTTCTTTAAACGCTATCATGAGTATATTCGACTTTCTAGACCTTTTAGGAACAGCGAGCTTTGCCATTTCGGGAGCCTTGTTTGCCATAAAAAAAAGGATGGACACCTTTGGCGTACTCATCATTGCTTTCGTCACCGCTGTAGGAGGAGGCACCCTAAGAGACATCCTGATCAATGCCGACAGCATTACCTGGATGTCAAACATCAACTATATTTATACCATTTTCATCGCCGTGCTTTTTGCCATTGTTTTTCGCAAAAAAATCGGCTATCTGAGCAAGTCCATGTTTCTCTTTGACACCATCGGGCTAGGTATTTTCACCATCGTAGGAACAGAAATAGGTTTACAAAATGGGTTTCATCCCATCATCTGTATTTCACTGGGAATGATCACTGCAACTTTTGGAGGGGTGATCAGAGACACATTGAGCAATGAGATCCCGCTGATCTTTCAAAAAGAAATATATGCCACCACCTGTATGCTGGGCGCCGTTACCTACCTCATACTGGAAAAGTACGATGTGGATCAGAACATCAACCATATCATCACAACAATAATGGTCATCATCATCAGACTGGTTGCCGTAAAATTCAAATTAAAGTTACCTACTTTTTACAATCACTAGGATCAGTAATCTCCTAAAGTTTCAGGGTTCTGCGCCAAGGCAATTTCAAGCTGCTCATCATTCGGTGCCTTCCCGTGCCACGCATGAGTACCCATCATGAAATCAACACCGTTGCCCATTTCAGTATGCATGAGTATGCAAACCGGTTTGCCTTTGCCGGTTTCTGTCTTGGCGAGTTTCAGGCCATTCAGCACACTTTCAATATCATTCCCGTTTTTAACTTCCAAAACCTTCCACCCAAAGGCCTCAAATTTGTCCCGTAAATTACCCAAAGGCATGACATCATCAGTTGCCCCGTCAATTTGTTTCAAGTTATAGTCGATGGTCGAGATCAGGTTATCAACTTTTTTACCGGCCGCATACATAGCTGCCTCCCAGATCTGACCTTCCTGCAATTCTCCGTCTCCGTGCAAGGTGTAAACCAGGTGATCATCTCCATTCAGTTTTTTTGCACTGGCCGCTCCTATGGCTACTGAAAGACCCTGCCCTAAAGATCCGGCTGACATCCTGACACCGGGTAATCCTTCATGGGTTGTCGGGTGCCCCTGAAGTCGGGTATTGATTTTTCTGAAAGTGGCCAGTTCCGCAACAGGAAAAAATCCACTCCTTGCCAAAACACTGTAAAAAACCGGGGAAATATGCCCATTTGATAAAAAGAAAAGATCTTCGCCCTTACCGTCCATATCAAAATTTGACGAATAATCGAGAATCTCCTGATACATCACTGTCATGAATTCTGTACATCCCAGTGAGCCTCCGGGATGTCCGGAATTCACTGCATTCACCATCCTTAAAATATCTCTTCTGATCTGGGTCGAAAATTCCTTTAATTCACTTACTGTAGGCATCTTTGATTGGGTTTTAAGTTCGCAAAAGTAAGAAACTCAAATCAAATTCTAAACCAAAATAAAGTTTATTTGGCAATCTGTTCAAATTGAGAATATGAAACCGATCAAATGAGTAACACCATTGATAAAAAGATCCATAAAAACCCTGTAAACACCTTTTTTCTTCATTCCTTATCCTGAAAAAATAGCCGTTCAAAAGGAGACCTAATAAAATCGTCTCATAATGAATTTTTAGACTTAGTTTAACAAAAGTTACAAGATATTTCAGATTGAAACCCTTAGATTTGTACGGTTTTTAAAAAAAATAATTTTAAATGAAAAAAATACTTTCAATTTTAGCGGTAATGACACTGATGGCATGTAGTGAGAAATCCGGTGATTATGTCTACCTGCAAGGGAAAATTAGCAATACGGATATCGATACGCTTACCATTTTAGGAAAAAAATTCAAAAAAGAGATCAAGGTGAACCAGGATGGGACCTTCAAAGATACTTTGAAGGTAGTGGATGGTTTTCATGGTTTTAATGACGGAAAGCAACAATCTTTTTTGTACCTGAAGAACGGATATGATCTTGAACTCAACTTTGATGCCGAAAATTTTCCGGAATCCATTGAATTTAAAGGAGAAGGTTCCGCAACCAATAATTATCTCGGAAGCAAGTTACAATTGATCAGAGATGAAAATTTAAATAATTATACACAAATCTTTAAGTTGGAACAAGAAGAATTCAAAGAGAGGGTTGCAGAAATCAAATCAAAAGTAGAAGGACTTTTGAATGATACTGAAGGTATTGATCCGGAAGTTATTGATATGGAGACCAAGGCCAATAATGAATTGATCGCTTTTTTTGAAACCAATTATGAAAAGGAGCACGCTGCATTTGTGACCCTGAAGAAAGGGGAGCCTTCGCCCAATTTTAATTATACTGACACAGAAGGAAAGATGGTTTCCCTGGAGGACTTCAGGGGAAAATATGTTTTTATTGATATTTGGGCTACCTGGTGTGCCCCCTGCAAAAGGGAATTTCCATTCCTTAAAGAAATGGAACACGAGTACAAAGAAAAAGATCTGGCCATCGTAAGTTTGTCCATAGACAAAATGGAGCACAAAGAGAGGTGGCTGCAAATGATAGAGAATGAAAATCTATCAGGTATACAGCTACTGGCAGACAATGAATGGAATTCAGATTTTATAAGTGCCTATAACATCAGAATGATTCCAAGATTCATCCTTTTGGATAAAAATGGAATCGTAATAGATGCGAATGCTCCCAATCCTTCGAATCCTGCTTTGAAAGAGATGTTGAACGGCCTCGAATTATAAAAAAGCACAAACTTCATAAACTAAAAGCCTCTTTTCAACAGGAGGCTTTTTTTGTTGGCTTATCCGGCAGGTTTCTCACTTATGGATTTTTTTGAGGGGAGGTGAAGCTGTGATACATTTGTCATAAAATTGATCCTTGAAAACTAATTTTTCAGTCAAAAGGTCACTTAAAACGCTCAAAAACAGTCATTATGACACTTCTTGGACCGATTCAACTGCTTGGAACACAATTTGCCGATAGCATGGTACATTTAAAATGAAAAGAGATGAATTTTAATAATTTTACCATAAAGTCACAGGAAGCTGTGCAGAGGGCCCAGCAAATAGCACAGGGCTTTTCGCAGCAGCAAATAGAAAATGCCCATATCTTAAAGGGAATACTGGAAGTAGATGAAAACGTTACGCCGTACATTTTAAAAAAACTAGGAGTCAATGTTGAACTTTTCAATAAAACCCTTGATAATATCATACAAAGTTTCCCAAAAGTTGAAGGCGGAGAGCTAATGCTTTCCAAAACTGCCAATAAAATGCTCATAGATGCGAGTAATATCGCAAAGAAAATGAAAGATGAATATATTTCATTGGAACATTTGCTTTTGGCCATACTGAATTCAAAGGGAGACACCGCACAGTTGTTGAAAGATAACGGTATCAACGAGAAAGATCTCGATCAAACCATTCAGGAATTGAGGAAAGGTGACCGTGTCACTTCTCAAAGTGCGGAGGAAACCTACAATTCATTAAATAAATATGCTAAAAATCTGAATCAACTGGCCAATGACGGCAAACTGGACCCGGTAATCGGGCGTGATGAAGAGATTAGAAGAATCCTTCAGATTCTTTCAAGGCGCACCAAGAACAACCCTATTCTGATCGGAGAACCGGGAACAGGTAAAACGGCTATAGCAGAAGGTCTGGCCCACAGAATCGTCAAAGGGGACGTCCCTGAAAATTTGCAGAACAAGGTCATTTACTCCCTTGACATGGGGGCCCTGATCGCAGGTGCCAAATACAAGGGAGAATTTGAAGAACGACTAAAATCTGTCGTCAAAGAAGTTATTTCGGCTGAAGGGGAGATTGTATTGTTCATTGATGAAATACACACCCTGGTAGGTGCCGGAGGAGGACAGGGAGCCATGGATGCGGCGAACATTTTAAAACCCGCACTCGCCAGAGGTGAATTGCGTGCCATAGGTGCCACTACCCTTGATGAATATCAGAAGCATTTTGAAAAAGACAAGGCATTGGAGAGAAGATTTCAGAAGGTGCTCGTTGACGAACCTGATACCGAAAGTGCGATTTCAATTCTAAGGGGTATCAAAGATAAATATGAGACCCATCATAAGGTGGAGATCAAAGACAGCGCCATCATTGCGGCCGTTGAATTGTCTCAAAGATACATTAGTGATCGCTTTCTTCCCGATAAGGCGATCGACCTCATGGATGAGGCGGCCTCCAAACTCAGAATGGAGATCAACTCAAAACCGGAAGAGCTGGACGTACTGGATAGAAAGGTCATGCAACTGGAAATCGAGATCGAAGCCATAAAAAGAGAAAAGGATACGAAGAAAGTCAAATCCCTGCAAGAGGAACTCGCCAATTATAAGGAAAAGAGAAATGAAGTCAACGCAAAATGGACCAGTGAAAAGGAAATTGTTGACAAGGTTCAGACCACAAAGGAAAACATTGAGAAATTCAAGCTGGAAGCAGAACGTGCCGAGCGGGAAGGAAATTACGGACTGGTGGCAGAGATCAGATATGGTAAGATAAAAGCGGAAGAAGAAAAACTTGCCAAATACCAGACCGAATTGGAAGCCAATCAGGAAAACTCGCTGATCAAAGAAGAAGTTACTAGTGAGGACATCGCGGAAGTCGTTGCCAAATGGACAGGTATTCCGGTCCAGAAAATGTTACAAAGTGATCGGGAAAAACTGCTCCACCTCGAGGAAGAACTTCACAAGAGAGTTGTCGGACAAAATGAGGCGATTGAAGCGGTTTCCGATGCTGTAAGACGATCAAGAGCAGGGCTTCAGGACGTCAAAAAACCCTTGGGATCCTTTCTGTTTCTAGGTACCACAGGTGTTGGTAAAACGGAACTGGCGAAAGCACTTGCCGACTATCTATTTGACGATGAAAGTGCGATGACAAGGATAGACATGAGCGAATATCAGGAACGCCATGCCGTCAGCAGGCTGATTGGTGCTCCTCCCGGATATGTTGGTTATGAAGAGGGCGGGCAGCTTACGGAAGCGGTAAGAAGAAAGCCTTATTCAGTGATCCTTCTGG
>JAHEHF010000062.1 GCA_024644745.1 Flavobacteriaceae bacterium | reverse complement strand
CCTTGACCTCATTGATCTGGCTCAGTAACTGAACTAATTTTTTTCTGAATTTTTCTCTCGGATAAATGGAAGATGGCAAACCGATGTCCACAAAATCAAAGATGTGATTGGCTCCGACATCTTTCAATGACAAGGTATCTCTGTACCTGCTGGCCCCGGTCAGTTTTCCGGCTACAATATTCAGTCCGGATCTTTTCAGCTGGTTCACGATAATTCTTGCCACAGTTGTTTTACCGGCAGACATCGAGGTCCCTACCAGTAATATCACGGGAAGATCAAATTTAGATGTTTTCACATTCTTAATATAATCATCCATCTTGCACACCTTTCCCTTTTTGGTCACGTGGCCCATATACTCTATTTCGATCAAATTATGCAGGTAGGCTGATTTTGAGGTGCATTTTCCAAAAAGACCCCCACCCGTCAGCAGGTGCATGACTCCATCTTCTTCAACCTCTCTCCAGGATCCTGTTGCCTCGAGTGTAGCATACCTTTCACCCAGTGCACCAATGACCAGGTCCTCCTTCATGAATCCTATCATCCTTCCATTGATCAGCTCGATTTTCATGAAATCGCCACCCTCACTGATAATCTTGCCAACCACATAATCACCGGTCTTCCATTTCACCTTATCCAGCGGTTCTACTTCAAATGAGCTTTGATCCAGATCAGAAATTCTGAGAAGGGAAGTAAATATATATTTTGAATCCATAGCTGCAATATTAAATTTTATCAAATCTTAGTCTCGACCAAAGGGTCTGCCGAAAGCAATAAAGTGAGCAGGGCGGTACGTTCCACGAGCTTTTCCGTAAAAATAAACTCATGCTTTGCATGGGCCCCGTCCCCCACTGTGCCCAGACCATCCAGGGTAGCCGTATACAGACTGGTCGTATTACCGTCAGAACCTCCTCCAGCCGTAGCCTCTTTCAAATTGAGATTGATAGTTCTTCCCGCATCTTTTGCCAGTTTCCATAATTTTCTGTTTCTTGGCGTTTTCTCCATTGGAGGCCTTCCAAATCGACCTTCGATGGTTAATTCAGAGCCATTATGAATAGGCTTCAAGCCCATGATCTTTTGTGTAATAAAATCAGCATCTTCGAGATTATGGACGCGAACATCAATCACCGCCTTGCTTTCTGCTGCGATCACATTGGCAGATGACCCGCCCTCGATCATTCCCACATTGACGGTGATACCCTTTTCAAAATCATTTAATGAAAACAGATTCTGAATATGATAAGAAAGTTCTACAATGGCACTTACGCCCCTGTCCGGATTGAGCCCGGCATGGGCCGACTTTCCCTTGACGGTAAGTATGAATTTACCAATGCCTTTTCGCGCTGTTTTAAGCCTGCCGTTCAAGCCCAGCGGAGGCTCCAGGATATATGCCCTGTTGGCCAATTTGGATAATTTCTTGATCATCCCTGTAGATTCGATGCTTCCTATTTCTTCATCTGAGTTAACCAGCAGAACCGGAATAACCATATACGAGAGATCAAGATCCTTCATGGCTTTTAAGGCGAAGATCATTTGAACCAGACCAGCCTTCATGTCAAAAATTCCCGGACCGGTTATTTTATCATCTGCCTCTGTAATGGGCATTTTCTCAAGTGAGGTCTTTTTCCAAACCGTATCACAATGACCCACCATGAGTTGTATGGGTTGGCACTTGACCCTCCTTTTGGGCCTGGCATACAAGTATCCTCCCGTTTTATTTCCACTGACGATACACACATAAAAATCAAGCTCTTCAAGGGTCTCCTTCAGCAGCAGCATGATTTGATTTTGCGCCATTTTATCAGATGAAGGAGATTCTGTAGCCACAAGCCGTTTCAAAAGCAAAACCATGTTTTCACGGTTTTCCGTCAAATAGTTTTCGATATGTTTCGCTGTTGACAATTCCATGCCCAACCTTGCTTTTAATCCCTATCGTTGAAAATCTTTCGGATAAGGATAAGCCATCGTTTCTTTTATGGAGGCAAATCTGCCTTGTGCGATATACGCCAATAGCGGGTTTTCATAAATTTGCCTTTGCTGCCCCTTATCGGATATGACCTTGTAATTTTTATGTACCATGGCTGTAGTGATCTTACCCGTAATTATACTGTAATCATCAAAACCATCTATGATCTTGTACAAGTCACAATCCAGTAAAACATAGGAATCAGCAATAAATACATTTTCACCTCCCTCGGTGCTCACAGTAGGAATGCTGGGGGTAATATCAGAGGGAAAATCATCAATGGCACATCTGGGAATGGCCGCAATGGAAGACAACAAAATCTGATCGGGTTTCACAAAACTTACCGTAAATTTTTTCTCCTTTCTGATATTGCGATACGTGCTGTGACGAGGTGTACATACAAAACCAAAATAATCAGAGAATCCAATGGGTGAAGCCATGTGCTTTGGAGCCAGATTAAAGCCATTTCCTTCCTTTGTGCCTATCACCACCAAAGGAGCAACTGTATAAAAATGCTCCCAGATTGACGCTTTGACATCTAAATTTATGAAGTCTGCAAAACCTTTCTTCACTTCCATAATACCACTTCATTTAATCCTTATCCCCAGTCTATCAAAGTTAGCTAAAAAGGGGTCTAAAAACAAGTTTTAAGAGTTAAAACATGAGGCAACTGGAAAACATATTTAAAAAAAAGCGAGCCTCCCGGCTCGCTTTTTTTTTAAATTAGATCATTCAGATCTTATGTTATTCTTCTGACTTGTCAGTTGCTGCCTTTTCCACATTTTCTGAAGCGTTGATTTCTTCTGAAACTGCTTCAGTTTCCTCAATGACCAAAGTCTTTTCCGCGGCATCGGAAGCTGCAGTATTTGCGTTCTCGACAACCTGCTCAGAAAGCTGGATACTGTTCATGTTATGGGCAGTAACCTCATCCTGGTCCAAAGCAATACTCGGTGCAATCACAAGGGCTACCACCGACATCAATTTTAACAAGATGTTCAATGAAGGACCGGATGTATCCTTAAAGGGATCTCCAACTGTATCCCCGACAACAGCAGCCTTATGGGCTTCGGTGCCCTTTCTTCCCTCTTCTTCGATCATCTTTTTTGCATTATCCCATGCGCCTCCTGCATTTGACTGAAAGATCGCCATCAAAACCCCTGATGTGGTTACTCCTGCCAGTAAACCACCCAGCATGGAGGCGCCTCCAATAAAACCGATAGCAACAGGAACAGCTAAAGCCAGCAAACCAGGCAATACCATTTCCTTGATAGAGGCCTGAGTCGATATTTCAACACATTTTTCATATTCAGCATAGCCATCAGCAGCGTCAAAAACGGAACGCTCTTCTTTCGAAGCCTTAGACATATCAGAATTGTATTTATTCATCACTTCAAGAGCAGCTTTTAATTGAGGAATATCCCTGAACTGTCTTCTTACTTCTTCAATCATCGCCATGGCAGCTCTACCTACGGCATTCATTGACAAGGCAGAGAATACGAAAGGAAGCATCCCCCCGACCAATAAACCGGCCATGATCTTGGGCTGGGATACATCAATAGAAGTCACATTCGCGGTTTTCATAAAGGCTGCAAACAATGCCAAGGCTGTAAGGGCTGCAGAAGCAATCGCAAATCCTTTTCCAATGGCTGCTGTGGTGTTCCCTACCGCATCCAATTTATCTGTACGCTCACGTACCTCTTTTGGCAATTCAGCCATCTCGGCAATCCCTCCTGCATTATCAGAGATAGGACCGTAAGCATCAACTGCCAATTGAATCCCTGTATTGGCAAGCATACCTACCGCAGCAATCGCGATTCCGTACAAGCCTGCAAAATGATGAGAAACGATGATGGCTGCAGCAATCAATAAAATAGGCACAGCTGTTGACATCATTCCGACACCTAATCCCGCAATGATATTTGTAGCTGATCCTGTATCAGATTGTTTCACAATTGACAAGACCGGCTTTCCACCAGTACCGGTATAATATTCGGTTATTTTTCCAACACAAAAACCAGCGATCAAACCTGCAAGGGTTGCATAAAAGACTCCCATGGCTCCGAAAGGAAGTCCTTCAGCGCTTTCCGGGATTATTGTGGTTATAATAAAATAAGAAGCTACAATCATCAGGAATCCAGATCCGAATTCACCTAAATTTAAGGCTTTATGAGGACTTCCTCCATCCTTGACCCTAACAAACAGTGTTCCTATAATTGACATTACAATTCCAACCGCAGCCAGAACCAAAGGCAGATACACCCCGCCTAAACCATTAGCGAAATCAGGTGTTACGATAAATGCACCCAGTACCATTGTTCCAATGATTGATCCTACGTACGATTCAAATAAATCGGCACCCATTCCGGCGACATCTCCAACATTGTCTCCCACATTATCTGCAATCGTAGCCGGGTTCAAAGGATGATCTTCAGGAATGCCGGCTTCAACCTTACCCACAAGGTCGGCTCCAACATCAGCAGCTTTGGTATAAATTCCGCCACCTACTCTTGCAAACAATGCAATAGAAGAAGCTCCAAGTGAAAATCCTGAAAGTACGTTGAGTACCATCGGAATGTTTTCTTCCCCAGGCCACATGTTCTGGTACAGCATGAACAAGCTGCTCAATCCTAAAACCCCAAGACCCACAACGCCAAGGCCCATGACGGCACCACCGGCGAAAGCCACCTCCAGGGCCTTACCTAAAGAAGTTCTTGCTGCTTGTGTAGTTCTTACATTTGCCTTGGTCGCTGCTTTCATGCCTATAAATCCAGCCAGAGCCGAACAGATGGCTCCTACAATAAATGAAAGGGCAACCATCCAGTGGGACCCTTCCTCGTTTGAACCTTTAAAGAATAATAAGATTGCCACAGCAATTACAAAAATGGCAAGAATTTTATACTCGGCTTTCAAAAAGGACATGGCCCCGTCAGCAATGTGCTTTGCAATTTTTGACATTCTTTCATTTCCTTCATCTTGTTTGGCAACCCAGGCATTCTTTATAAAAACAAATGCCAGTGCAAGTACGCCAAAAAGCCACAAATAATTTACGATTAATTCCATTATGATTATTGTTTTTTTTGAGTGATTTTATTTTTGAGGTGCTAAAAGTAAACATTCTTATCAGATAAAAAAAACCACCATTACAATAATGATGGTTCTATATTCCTGTAGTTGACTACTTTCAACAATTATATGGTAAAAGTTCGGTTTTTCTTGTGATCGCTTTCTTCATAACGCTGTACACATTGCTGGTAAATTTTTACTGCTTCGTCTGCATTTCCCCAACCCCCTGTGTCTACTTTTTTCTCTTCAAGATCCTTGTAAACCTGGAAAAAATGTTCTATTTCGGCCAGCCTGTGAGGATTCAGATCCGATATATCCATTCGTTTGCTGTAAATGGGATCGTTCACCGGAACACAAATGATTTTTTCATCAGGTCCCTTCTCATCAGTCATATGAAAAACACCTATGGGTCGCACCTCCATGACCACCATCGGAAAGGTCGGTTCTGCCCCCAAAACGAGTACATCCAGCGGATCCTTATCCAGGGCAAGGGTTTCCGGAATGAAACCGTAATCTCCTGGATACATCATTGAAGAAAAAAGCATTCTGTCAAAGCGTATTTTATGGAGCACAAAATCATATTCATATTTGTTTCTGCTCCCTTTAGGAATTTCTATTAGTACGTCAAAGGTCAATTGTTTTTTAGCACTCATATTTTTAATTTTTGGCAAAAATACAACTTTCAATGACTTTAAGTAGCTAAAAATGGAGAAATTAGGATCTATCTAAGCATTCGGAACCTAAAGCAGTATCCTTCGTTTAAAATACCAATAAATCTATAGCATGGAAAAAAAGCCTTAACTTTATTGTTCAATTTAAATCCATCAATCAAGATTATCATGATACACCTTATCCTGGGAAATACCGGTTCAGGAAAAACAACTTATGCTCAAGCCTTGAAAAAGAAAACTAACGGTATTGTTTTTTCCATTGACAAATGGAATAAAACACTGTTCTTGCCAGACAAGCTCGACACCGACGGGCTGGAATGGTTCCTGGAAAGAATTGAAAGGTCAGAATCACTCATAATGGATCTGATCATGCAGCTTGAAGACTCTAAAACCGATTCAATACTTGATCTGGGACTGTCAAAGTTTGAACACCGTGAGAAATTCAGAAACTTTGCCAAATGCCAGGGTTTTGAAATCAGGATCCATTTTCTTGACATCCCCAGAAAAAAAAGACTGGAACGTGTTATGAACAGAAACCTTGAAAAAGGAGCAACCTTTGAATTTGAAGTGACACGTGAGAATTTTGATTTTATGGAAAACTGGTTTGAAAGGCCGACAGCACTTGAAATGACCGACGGAATTGTCGTAAAAGATGAACAGTCCCGATAGTTTTCAATGCCACAAAAAATGATTCATTCTATACATGAAACAAAAGAACCTTACTTTCGCTTTTCTAGGTATTATGAACGTCATCATCGGTTTTATTGCCAAGGCCCTTTACCGGCCCTTTGCTTATGGTGCCGGATTTGAAGATTTTGGTCTGGCAGACGCCCTGCCCAGTTTTTTCTATGTCATCGGATTGTCACTTTTACTGCTTCTCAGCGATGTGAAATATCCGTGGCTGGTTATCATATTGGTCACCCTGGGTTCGGTGGGATATGAATTCATGCAATCCCTGACCGCAGGAAAGATTGACAGCAGAGACCTGGTCGCTTCAGTTGCAGGAGGATTGACCTCCCTGCTGATCTGGAAAATAGTAGATTCAGGGTTCTCGCGATAAAATTACGATCAGGACTTCCTGAAGTTTTTGAGACTGTACCAAAATCAGAACGCATCCATTTTTTTACCATTGCCTAATTCATTATCTTCATTCGTTTTTAGCCTCTTTATAAGCTCCAACAAATATATTTTACATGCAGACTTACAAGAAAATAATAGGTGTCACGTTTTTTATCCTCTTTACCTTTTCACCTGATTGCCGGGCCCAGAAATCCTTTCCTGAAAAGTGCCTGGGAATCTGGAAAGGACAAATGCTGATCTACAAAGACGGGGTCATCAAAGACAGTGTCAAGGTGGTTTTAGATGTCACAAAAAGTGAGGAGAAGCATACCTTTGGGTGGAAAACATCCTACCTGTCTGAAAAAGCACCCCTGGTAAAAGATTACCATATGAGACTTTCTGAGACCGGGAAAAACATTTATATTCTCGATGAAGGAGACGGAGTTGAACTTCAGGATTATTTGTTTGGAAACAAGCTCTACAGTGTATTTGAAACAAATGATATTCTGCTGACCTCCAGCTATGAATTAATTGATGACAAACTCATTTTTGAGGTCACCTCAGGCAGGAAGACGGAACCAAGCGAAGGCGTCCGGAATTATTCGGTCAATTATCTTCAAAGAGTCATTTTCAAAAGGGATCCTTAAATTAGCCTCTCTGTTTAATTTTCAAGAGTTTTAAATCAGGGTATTGAAATTATGGCTAAAACTGTATCTTGCAATGCCTCTGTATTAGGCAGTCAGAACTACAAAGCCCATTGATACATGAAAAAACTCAAATTCCCAACGGCTCAAACAATACTGTTTATCATTGCCGGACTGGTGGCCCTGCTCACCTGGATCGTACCGGCAGGAAAATACGACAGCCTGACCTATAATGCAGCTGACAGTACTTTTAACAGGTCGAGTTCCGGCGAAATTTTTTCATTGCCTGCCACACAGGAAACACTTGAAAGTCTGAAGATCAAGATCCCTCTGGAGAAATTCACAAACGGGGATATTTACAAACCCATCGGAATTCCGGGCACCTATAAAAAACTTGAATCCAGGCCCCAGGGTTTTGCAGCCTTCGTGCAGTCGCCCATCAAAGGGATCATCGCCGCATCAGATATCATCTTTCTGGTGCTGATCATAGGTGGTTTGATCGGCGTTATGAATATAACAGGTGCCTTTGACGCCGGTATTTCCTGGCTGGCCCATGCCCTGAAGGGAAGAGAGTTTCTGCTGATTATTCTTGTCACCTGCCTCATCGCTTTGGGCGGAACAACTTTTGGCCTGGCCGAAGAGACCATGGCCTTCTTCCCTATTCTGATCCCTGTTTTCCTGGCAGCCAAATACGATGAGATTGTTGGTCTGGCCTGTATTTTTTTGGGTTCTGCCATTGGTACAATGTGTTCGACCGTAAATCCGTTTTCCACGATCATCGCTTCGGATGCAGCCGGTATCAATTGGACCACGGGACTCACCGGAAGAGTGGTGATGCTCCTGTTATGCCTGAGCGCCTGTATCATTTACATACTTCGCTACGCCAAAAAAGTCAAAAATGATCCCTCTGCCTCAATCATTTATTTGGAAAAAAAAGATGACCAGGCAAGTTCCCATTTTAGGTCGCATGACCAAACGATAAAGTTTACAAATCGTCTGCGGCTTATCGTCGTTATTTTTTCCTTGAGCTTTGTGGTCATGATCACAGGGGTGTCCCTGCTGAACTGGTGGTTTGTAGAAATGACAGCCACATTTTTGGTCGGGGCCATTCTTATCGGAATCGTCGGAAGGATCAGGGAAGTTGACTTTGTAGATGCTTTTTCTAAAGGCGCAGCAGAATTGCTCAGCGTTGCATTTATCATTGGTATTGCAAGAGGGGTTTCTGTCATTATGGATGATGGCCTGATCAGTGATACAATGCTCTATTATGCCAGCAGCTTTAGTGAGGGCATGAACAAGGGCCTGTTTACCAATGCCATGCTGATCCTTTACGGGGGGCTTTCATTTTTTATTCCTTCCTCATCAGGAATGGCCGTGCTGACCATGCCTATTATGTCTCCTCTGGCCGATACTGTTGGGGTTGGACGTGAGATCATTGTCAACACTTATCAATACGGCATGGGCCTGTTCTATCTTGTCAATCCCACTGGGCTGATCCTTGCCTCTCTGGCCATTGTCAGGGTCGGGTATGACAAATGGCTCAAATTTGTCATTCCGCTGTCGATCATTTTATTGTTCATAACTATGGCGCTGCTTACGGTTTCCGTATACTTGTAGATCATGAAAACGATGTTTCACACCCAGCGACTCCACATCAGGCGACTTAAAAAAGAAGACAGTTCTCTGTTCTACCGGATGATGAGCGATCCGGAGGTGATGAACCCGATCCCTGCAAAAATTTTGAGCCAAACGGAAAGTGAGCTCAAATTAAGCGAACTTATGGCTGCGGATAAAGATCATGACGACAGAGCCTGGAGAGTCTGGTGCATCACTGAAAAAGGAAAAAAGGCACTCATAGGCATTTGCGGTTTCTTAAAAAATGACCAGGGGGATGAAGAAATAGCTTACCGTTTTCGTTCAGAATACTGGGGCAAAGGATTGGGCTCAGAAATTGCCCAAGGACTTATAGAGTATGGGTTTAGCACCCTCAGGGCGGAAAAAATCACAGCAGATGTTAACATTGAGAATTTGAAATCTGAAAAGATCCTGAAAAAATTCATGAATCCGGTAAAACAATTTTACAATAAAAAAGACGGCTGCACCGACAGGCGCTATGAGGTACTACGCTCAAACTGGAAATCTGCTAAAAATTCAATTTAAGTAATGCAATATTTATTAATTCATTTGTACATTTACACGAGATCAAAACCCAAACAAAGCTCAAAACAATTTAAAATGATAAGAACCATCACCCTATTGTTGCTTACCGCAACCTTATTTTCATGTGAAAAAGAAAACAAAACCAAGCCCGAAGAAAAAACGACAACAAAAACGGCAATGACCTCAAGTGAATGGATCTACCTGTTTGATGGGGTCAGTACAGCAGGATGGAGGGCCTATAACGGAACCGAGCTGCCTCCGGGCTGGATTGCCAAAGACAGTGCCCTGACCTTTGATACTACTTTAGGGCTTGAGCAGGACTACACGGGTGGGCAGGATATCATTTACGGTCTTGAAGAATTTGAGAATTTCGAACTGTATGTGGAATGGAAGCTTCCCGAAGGTGGCAACAGCGGTATTTTTTACCATTTAAAAGAACACATTCCAAACGCGGGCCCCGCCAATATATCGCCGGAATACCAGCTGATCGACGATGAGAATTACACCAAGATCCACAGCGTCACGGAATACAATACCGGGCTCGGTTATGAAAACCCCTCACAGTTGCATCCTTTGCAAAAAACCGCAGCTGACTACGCCATGTACCCTGCTGATGAATCTGTAAAAATTCTGAATCCTACAGGAGAATGGAACACAACCCGTATCCTGTTTACGCCTGATAAAGTAGAGCACTGGCTCAATGGCGTCAAAGTACTGTCCTTTGTTCCCTGGTCAGAAGACTGGTATGCAAAAAAGAATGCCGGCAAATGGAAAGATGAAAAATATTATGGCAAATTCAAAACAGGATATATCGGTTTTCAGGATCACTCCAGTCCGATTTGGTTCAAGAATGTAAAAATCAGAAAATTGTAAAAACACCAGACATGAAAAAAAGAGACTTTCTTAAAAGTACTGCGGCCATCACCATGGGCGCCTTTTTACCCTCACCACTTTGGGCCCTTTCAAAAAATGACCGATTAAGAACTGCCCATATCGGGGTAAGCAATATGGGAGGAGAAGACCTGAAGTCTATCTCCTCGCACAAAATGGTAGATGTTGTGGCCCTTTGTGACGTTGATTCCAAGGCCCTTGAAGAGGCGAGCAAAGCACATCCTGGTGCTAAACTTTATAAAGATTACAGAATCCTGTTCAAAGAAATGAAGGATGAAATTGACGCCGTCATCGTTTCAACACCTGACCATACCCATGCCCCGGCTTCCATGCTGGCCATGGAGAACAACAAACCGGTTTATTGCCAGAAGCCGCTCACACATCACGTGGCTGAGGCACGTGCCATGCGAAAAATGGCCGAGAAAAAAAAGCTGGTCACCCAAATGGGTATTCAGGTCCATTCCTTTTACGATTATAAATTGGCTACTTTGCTGATTCAATCGGGTATCATAGGCAAGGTCAAAACGGTAAGGGCATGGTCTCCAAAAAACTGGGGCTATGACGGCCCGGTTCCTGAGGGAACTGATCCTGTCCCGGATAACCTCGACTGGAACCTCTGGCTCGGAACTGCAGCGGAAAGACCCTATAAAAAAGGCATGTACCATCCGGGCAATTGGAGAAAAATAATGGATTATGGCTGCGGTACCCTGGGCGACATGGGCGTGCACATTTTTGACACACCATACAACGCCCTGAAACTTGACGTACCGAAAACCATTAAAAACAGTTGCAGGCCCACCAATGGCTTCGGTTTTCCTGAAAAAAACGAGGTGACCTATGAATTTCCCGGAACCGCTTACACGGCCGATACCCTAACCTGGATCTGGTCCGATGGTCCCGGAGCACCGAAAAAACACGAGGACCTGGTATTGCCTGGTAATGATGCCTTACCGGATCAGGGAGCTATGTTTATCGGTGAGAAAGGCAGACTACTCTTACCTCATTTTATGCAATTGCCAAGGCACATTGTGAACGGGGCATATCAGGAGCTTGACCTTTCCATCATCAAGGATCAGGATCAGATCGGAGAACCTACAAAAAGCTATTCCATAGAAGGGAACAAACATTACCATCAGTTTGTTGACGCCTGTTTGGGCAAGGCTGAATGCAGCGCACCTTTTTCTTATGCGGCAAGGCTTACGGAAACCATTCTTCTTGGTGTGATTGCCGGACGCTTTCCGAATAAGACCCTGCACTGGGATAGTAAAAAAGCAAAATTCTCGGAACCTGAAGCCAATGCTTATCTGGACAGCCCCTATCGAAAATTTTAGTTTTCACGAATCGAAATCTTCCTGGTAAAGGAGGTGACAGGGATTAAAAGATGGCATATCTAAAATACATTTTTATTGGTCTGATGAGCATTTGGAGCCATGCTCAACATGGATCACCGACCTTTAAAGATCTTTTCAATGCACAAGAGCAACCGGGAATTGCCTGTTACAGAATTCCTGCTCTTGTTACCACCGGCAACGGAACATTGATTGCTGCCATTGATGAAAGGGTCCCTTCTTGCCAGGACCTGAAATGGAACAGGGACATCAACATTGTCATCCGCAGAAGCGAAGACAACGGGAAAACCTGGTCGGCCCTGAAAACAGTTGTTGATTATCCACCTGGTCAGTCGGCCTCAGACCCTTCAATGATCTTTGACCGGATAAGCGGTGAACTCTTTTTGTTCTTCAACTTTATGGACCTTGACCGTGAAAAGGACCTATATTATCACAGGTATGTAAAAAGCAGGGATCATGGAAAAACCTGGAGCCAACCTGTCGATATTACTGCTCAAATTTCAAAAGAAGCCTGGAAAAAAGACTTTAAATTCGTCAGCTCGGGGAGAGGTATGCAGACCCGGTCGGGGAAACTGGTTCATACACTAGTGAATCTGGAGGCCGGATTGCATTTGTTCGCAAGTGATAACCACGGCCATAACTGGTATTTAATTGACCGACCCATTGTTCCTGGGGATGAATCCAAGGTCATTGAATTGTCAGACGGAACATGGATGGTCAACTCACGCATCAATAAAGGGGGAAACAGGGTGGTGCATCGCTCTGAAGATGAAGGAAACTCCTGGATTTCAGAGTCAGTCAACAGCCTTGCGGATCCGGGATGCAACGCCAGCATCATCAATTATCCATCGAACAGTGGGGATACGAATGGCAAGAGATTGTTGTTCTCAAATGCCAGTCACAGGAGCAAAAGAGAAAACATGACGGTTAAAATAAGTTATGATGAAGGGAAAACATGGTCAAAAGGGAAAACGATTTATGCAGGACCATCGGCTTATTCATCAATGACCGTTCTTTCCAACGGAGACATAGGCTTGTTATTTGAAAAAGATGGTTCCCGGGAAAATGTATTTGTTTCTTTTTCATTGGCATGGCTGACAGAAGGAACATCTCAGGAGCCATCTAAATGATCTGACCCTGCCCCTAAATACAAAGGAATTCGATATCTTTAGAATCCAAATTATTCAATGCTCAATTATGAAATCAAACCTTTATTTATTTGCCCTGCTATTCAGTGTTCTGATTACCTCATGTGAAACCGCCGAAAAAAAACAATTAGAACTATCGAAATTATTTTCGGATCATATGGTCTTGCAGCAAAACCAGGAAGTTGCAGTTTGGGGAGGATATACCCCCGGCCAGATCATCAATCTCAAGGGGAGCTGGGGAGAAGAAGTATCGGTTACATCAGATGGATCAGGCTTATGGGAAACAAAGTTACAGAGTCCTGCTGCCGGCGGACCCCACCAATTGAAGGTGATTACAGCTGACAGCACCATAGTCATAGATGATATCCTTTTTGGGGAAGTCTGGCTCGCATCAGGCCAGTCAAACATGCAAATGTCTTTAAAAGGATGGCCGCCCAATGACCCGATCTTGAATTCAGCAGAAGAAATTGCCGGGGCGAATTATCCCGAAATCAGAATGTTCACCGTTGCCAGAAACATGACGGTGAAACCCGTTGATCACATCGAAGGCCAGTGGAAGGCCGCTTCCCCTGAAACTGCAGGGGATTTTAGTGCCAGTGCCTATTTTTTTGCCAGGCGATTGCACCAGGAGCTCAATGTGCCCATAGGGATCGTTCACAGCAGCTGGGGAGGAACAGCAGCCGAGGCATGGACAAGCAGTAAAACCCTCAGGGAACTTGGTGATTTTGACCAGGAACTGGATGCCATTGAAAAACCTGGGGTTTTTGATCAGGTCGATCAGTGGTTCGCTCAATGGCCCTCAAAAGAATTCCCAACAACTGAGGAAGAATGGCAAAACGTTGATTTTTCAGATGCTGAGGTTCCTGAACCTGTGTTCGATGATTCCGATTGGATTGCTGTCGAACTTCCGGGAAGGATCGATCTGATCAATGAACAGACATTTGACGGAGTCGTATGGCTGAGAAAGGAATTTGATTTATCGGAACAACCTGCCTCTGATTATACCATGAGCATAGGTGCCATTGACGACATGGATGCTACCTACATCAACGGTCAGAAAATTGGTGGGCTGGCGGGTCAGGGCTACTGGAATGTTCCAAGAACAATGAAGGTTCCTCAGTCACTGCTTAAAAAAGGGAAAAACATTATCGCCATCCGTGTTATTGACACCGGGGGAGGTGGATCGGTTGGAGGACCCATCGAATTGAGCAACGCGCAAGGTGTCATTTCACTTGAGGGCACCTGGAGATCAACACAGATCGCAGAGATTTACATGAATAAATTTTATGTTTATGACCCGGCCAAAGGAAATACCGGCCGACCCGAAATCATGCAGATGAACCCGAACATCCCCTCCGTTTTATACAATGCCATGATGCATCCGCTGGTCCCGTATACCATTAAAGGGGTCATCTGGTACCAGGGGGAATCGAACGTCGGACGCGATGAACAATATAAAAGGCTGTTTCCTGCCATGATCGGAGACTGGCGTCAAAAATGGGAATATGAATTTCCTTTTTACTTTGTTCAGATTGCACCCTATCTATACAATCCGGACCCTGACAGGCAGGTCTCTCAAAAACTGAGGGAGGCACAACGCCATTCATTGAAGACAGCTAATACCGGAATGGTAGTAACCCTTGACATTGGGAACCCCAGCAATATTCACCCGGCCAACAAAAGGGATGTGGGCAGCCGTCTTGCAGGGCTCGCACTGGCCAATGACTACGGCAAGGACCTTGTGGCATCCGGACCGCTTTACAAAGGATTCAAGACAGAAAATAGTAAATTAAGTGTCGAATTCGACTTTGTTGGCAGTGGCCTGTTCTGTCCTGAAAAAGAACTGACAGGTTTCGAGATCGCCGGTAAAGATCAGGTCTATGTACCTGCAAGGGCCAAAATCAAAGATAATGTCGTTGTGCTGAGCCATCCCAATGTTAAAATGCCGGAATATGTGAGGTATGCCTGGAGAGATGACAGCCATGCCACTTTGTTTAATATTGAGGGCCTTCCCGCTTCGTCCTTTTCGTCGGAAGAAAAATAAACTGATTTGATAAATGACCTGGACCATCATGCGCTTTAAAATCGTAATTACCGCATTTTTCATTTTCATGACTCAGGCAAATCGTGCTCAGGAATCGGCGGTTCAATCTTATCCGAATATCGTTTATGTTCTGGCTGATGATATGGGTTATGGGGATGTCTCCGTTTACCATCCCGAAAATAAGATCAAGACCCCGCATCTGGACCAACTGGCAAGGGAGGGCATGCTTTTTACTGACGCCCATACTTCCTCATCGGTCTGTACACCGACCCGGTATGGTATCCTCACAGGGAGGTACAATTGGAGAAGCACCTTAAAAAGCGGGGTACTGACAGGTAAATCAAAAGCACTGATCCCCCAGGAAAGGACCACCGTTGCCTCCATGCTGAAATCAAAGGGCTATCATACGGCTTTTATAGGCAAATGGCACCTTGGCTGGGACTGGGCGCTGAAAGACGGCCTTGACACCACAGGTGAAGGATGGAACAAAGAAGATTTTGACATCATCGATTTCTCAGGACCGGTGACCAACAATCCTAATGACCTGGGTTTCGATTACAGTTACGGGCATGCCGGTTCACTTGACATGGCTCCGTATGTATATGTTGAAAATGGAAGGGTCACTGCCTTGCCCGATACAATTACCGTGAATAAAGGAAAATATTCCTGGTGGAGAGAAGGACCCACGGGAAGTGACTTTGTACACGAAAAGGTCACGCCTCATTTCTTTGAAAAAGCGGTAAAACAAATTGAAGATGCCGCCGTAAAAAAGCAGCCTTTTTTTCTCTATCTGGCACTTCCTTCCCCCCATACCCCTATTCTTCCTGCTGCCGAATGGCAGGGAAAAAGCGGACTCAATCCTTATGGTGACTTTGTGATGATGATCGATCATTATATGGGAGAATTGATTGAAAAAATCAAAAGTGCCGGCCTGGAAGCGAACACCCTGATCATATTTACAACCGACAACGGATGTTCACCTGCAGCAGGCCTTGAAGAACTGGCCAAAAAAGGTCATTTTCCCGGGGCCGAATTCAGAGGGCATAAAGCGGATATTTTTGAAGGAGGACACAGGGTGCCTTTTATTGTAAAATGGCCGGCTGTAGTTGACGCAGGTAAGAAGCGTGAAGACCTCATCTGTACCACGGACCTCATGGCCACCCTGGCAGACATTGTTGACTACAGGCTGAATGACAATGAAGGGGAAGACAGCTTTTCCATGCTGCCCCTGTTCAATGGGGGTGAAAAAGATGGTGAAAAGAGGTTATCTGTTGTGCACCATTCGATCAATGGAAGCTTTGCCTTCAGAAAAGGAAACTGGAAGTTGATCACGGTTCCTGATTCCGGGGGATGGAGCTATCCCCATCCGGCAAATGACAAAGAGGCCATCGCCCAAATGCCAGCATTTCAACTATACAATTTAAAAGATGATCCCGGAGAGACTATGAACCTTGAGGATAAATATCCTGAAAAAGTTTTGGAACTGACCTCCATGCTCACCGATCAGATCAAAAAAGGAAGATCGACCCCGGGTAAGGACCAGAACAATGACAAGATTGACTCTGAATGGCATCAGATCAAATTTATCGCAGGTCAAAAAACTGAATAAATGAATAAGACAAGGAATAAATATATGCGTTTATGAAAAAACAATTTTTAGCTGTTTTTATACTGGCCTTCATACTGGGTTGCAAGCAAGACAAAATGACGGAAGAAAAGATCGTTCAGGATGATCGGCCCAATATTATTTTCTTTATGGCCGATGATCTGGGCTACGGGGAAGCAGGTGCCTACGGACAGCAAATGATCCAAACACCCCATATAGACGCTTTGGCCGAAAACGGGATGCTCTTTACGCAGCATTACAGCGGGGCACCAGTATGCGCCCCGGCCCGATGTGTACTGCTGACAGGCAAACACACAGGTCACGCTTACATCAGGGGCAATGATGCCATGAAAGAAAGAGGGGACGTGTGGAATTATAAAAAAGCTGCTGAAGATCCGTACCTGGAAGGCCAGCGGAACCTGCCTGCCCAGACAGTAACACTCGGAAAAGTTTTACAGGATGCGGGCTATACCACCAGCGTTTTTGGCAAATGGGGTCTTGGCGGGCCCGAAACCTCCGGGATACCCACTTTGCAGGGTTTCGATACTTTTTACGGCTACAACTGCCAGCGTCAGGCACATAACCTTTACCCTCCGCACCTCTGGGACAATACCAAAAAAGTCATATTGAACAATGCACTCGTGGTACCGTCCACCAATCTTGATCCAAATGCGGATCCTTATGAGGAGGACAGTTATGATCTGTTCAGACAACAGGAATATGCCCCAGCAAAAATCCATGAAAAGGCCCTTGAATTTATAGACGAAAACAAAAACAAACCTTTTTTTATGTACTATGCCTCTCCATTGCCTCACCTGCCACTGCAGGTTCCGGCCGAAGCACTTGAAACCTATGCGGATTTGATGGAGGAAGAAAAACCTTATACGGGTGACAAGGGTTATTTCCCGAACCGGTACCCCAGAGCAACCTATGCTGCCATGATCAGTACCCTTGACCGTCAGCTTGGGGAAATCATTGCTGCATTAAAAGCAGCAGGAATTTACGAGAAGACGCTGATCATTTTTACAAGTGACAACGGGCCCACCTACACCGGCGGGGTCGATTTTGAATATTTCGAAAGTTCCAAACCTTTTGCAAACGGCTATGGCCGAACAAAAGGCTTCGTTTATGAAGGCGGCATCAGGGTCCCCATGATCGCAAGCTGGCCCGGACACATCAAAAAAGGAAGCCGAAGTGATCATATCTCCGCCTTTTATGACCTGATGCCCACCTTGTGCGATATTACACGAGCCAGTGCTCCAATCGACACAGACGGCATCAGTTTTAAGCCTGCACTTTTGGGCCGGGAACAAACCCCACATGATTTTCTCTACTGGGAATTTCCAAGTTACGGCGGGCAACAGGCAGTGCGCATGGGAAAATGGAAAGGAATCCGAAAAGACATTTTTAAAGGGAACATGCACATTGAACTCTATGACCTTGAAAATGACATCCTTGAAAGTAATGACCTTTCATCAAAATATCCAGAACGCGTGGCAGCAATCGCAGAGATCATGAAACAGGAGCATGAAGCTTCTGAAAATGAAGCTTTTAAATTCAAGGAACTGGGAGACCTTTGACAAGGGGCACCTGTAAATTCAATCTTTGTTCTCCTATCTATAGCATATATCTTTACCGAAAATTCTGCTACTTTCATCATGTGCCTTGACGGAAGCAAATATGCTTCAAACTCCAGTCTTGATGAATTATATGGTAAACTCGACCATGCCCTTTTCTTCCGTGCGAACCGGCAATACATATTATCTGTCAAGGGTATTGATGAGATCCTTCGTTACGGAAATAATCAGTTGAAAATAGTCACACATCCTAAAGACAGTGTCATTATCAGTAAAAATAAGGCCGCAGCCTTTAAAAAATGGATGGAGATGTAAAAATGGAAAAAGCCTCATCAAAAATTTTCATGATCTCTTTGCTTATGTTTACCTTTATAAGCAAAAGACAAACCTGGATTTAGCCCCCGGTTGAAGCCTTTCGAAATTGTAAAGAAATGAAAAACATCAAAGTGATCGCCTTTGACGCGGATGATACGCTATGGGTCAACGAGCCATATTTCAGAGACGCCGAGAATAAATTCTCAGAACTTCTGGAAGATTTTTTACCGCATCACAGTGTGACCAAAGCACTTTTTAAAACTGAAATGGATAACCTGGAACTATATGGTTACGGAGTGAAAAGCTTTATGCTGAGCATGATCGAAACCATTGGCAGGGTCACCAACAACAAAGCAGATATAAAGCTGATCAACAAAGCCATTGAGATAGGAAGGGAACTGCTTGAAAAACCCATAGAGTTATTTGACGGGGTTGAAGACATCCTCAAACAGCTGAACGGAGATTACCGACTCGTTATGGCTACCAAAGGGGATCTGCTTGACCAGGAAAGAAAACTGATCAAATCGGGTCTTGAAAAACACTTTCATCATATTGAGATCATGAGTGATAAAAAAGTCTCAGATTATAAAAAACTCCTCAAGCACCTTGATTGTAAACCTGAACATTTTTTGATGATCGGCAACTCTGTAAAATCAGATGTCATCCCTGTTCTTGAATTGGGCGGCTATGCGGTTCATGTTCCCTACCATACCACATGGGCCTATGAAAAAGTAGATATTCAAATAGATGACCCCAAGTTTTTTGAGGCTGAGTTCATAGATCAAGTCATTCAGTTCTTATAGGATTATGGCAATACAGCTTGAAATTGATACCGGGTTAATAAAAAAATATTTTTATTTCTTCAAGAACTTTGAGGAGCCTTTTACCAGCTTTACTGAAGAACCGGAAGGTACCGATATAAATGTTATTCCTAAAGATATCTGTTTCGACCCACTATTGGATTAAATGATTAAATTAGACATGCTTTAATTCAACATTTAAAATGAGTAAAAACATCCTTATTTCAATTCTTATCATGTCAATTTTCACACAATGTACCTCTCAAAGTCTTGAAACGGTTCCAAAAGTGGACCTGGACCGATATCTTGGAGTCTGGTATGATATTGCTTCCTTTCCGCAGCGCTTTCAAAAAGGCTGTCATTGTACCTCTGCCACCTATACAAAAAGTGACAAAGGCTATATTGTGGTAGAGAACCGGTGCAATAAAGAAGGCGTACAGGGGAAAGAATCTTATATCAAAGGAAAAGCCTTTATTGATCCCGGTTCGGGAAATTCAAAACTCAAAGTTCAATTCTTCTGGCCCTTCAAAGGGAAATACTGGATCATTGACCTGGCCGAGGATTACAGCTATGCGGTCGTAGGACATCCCAACAGAAAATATTTGTGGATCCTGTCAAGAACCCCCACCATGGATGATGAAGTTTATTCGGCTATCGTTTCTCGTGCAAAAGACAAAAATTTTGACACCAGCCTGCTGGTCAGAACGGTTCATGAGGGCTGTTTTTAAAGCAGGGATGTTTCATTCAATAGAAAACAGCCTGCAAAACTCCTTAGTAGCTGAACATAAAAAACACCGCTTTCCTAAAATAATAATTATATTTAGCATTGATGAATGGATGCCATGCCCCTGACAGCAATTCCTTTGCGCATCTTGAATAGCCGGTGACTTACATTTATTTTATGTAATTGACTGTACGTTAGTATTGGAATACGATTTTGAATTTAAATTACAGATTAAGAATGAAGGGTAGCACAATCGCTTTACAATTGTTGCTTTTTATCGGTATCCTATCTTGTTCTGGTGCGAAGAACAAGACTGACTTACCAAATATCATCGTTT
>JAHEHF010000061.1 GCA_024644745.1 Flavobacteriaceae bacterium | reverse complement strand
AAATTAATCACCTCTGCAAATTCAGTAAGGGCTACCTCCTGTTTATTACATATGAAAAAGTACCTGAGGCACATGATATTTTTAAAAGGTTTGCAAGGGTATTTGAACAGACCTATACCCGATTTCTCGATCTTCAGAAAGCTGAGAAACAGTCTAAAGAAGCTCAGATCGAATTGGCCCTGGAAAGAATCAGGGCGAGTACCATGGCCATGCATAAAAGTGAACAGTTGGCTGAAACAGCAGAAGTTCTGTTTGAACAATTTGATCTCATGGGAGTGATTCCCGATCGAATAAGCATAGCCATATATAATGACCACAAAAGAGTTTTTGAGTTATGGGCTACTGATCAAAGCGGAGGTGTGGTCAATCATGTGCATGATTTTTCAATTGATGAACCCACTTGCATGGCTAAAGTATTTAAGGCCTGGAAAGAGGGGAAAGAAACTTTTATTGTTGATCTGAAAGGAAAAGAATTTGAAAAATGGGTGAAGTTTGTTAAGGAAGAAGCAAAAATGGAAATAGATGAATCCTATCTGCCGGGGAGAAGGGTTCAGCATAGTGCATTTTTTTCACAAGGCTATCTCATGCTTAGTGCGCATGTTCCCATTAAGGAAGAATCCATGCAATTATTGCATCGATTTGCTAAAGTCTTCCAACAAACCTACACACGTTTTCTCGATCTTCAAAGAGCAGAGGCTCAGGCAAAAGAGGCTGTGAAGCATGCTTCTGTAGACCGGGTAAGGGCAGAAATAGCATCGATGCGCACCACAACTGATCTGGAAAGGATAACCCCTTTGATATGGAATGAGCTTACAACACTTGATGTTCCTTTTATCCGTTGTGGGGTGTTTATTATGAATGAAGAATCGCAACAGGTGCAAACGCATTTATCTACTCCTGACGGGAAGGCTATTGCCTCTTTTAACCTTCCTTTTGAAAATACGGAACCCTTGACAGAACTGCTTCCCTATTGGCGTAAAAAAGAAATGTACAAAGATCATTGGGATGAAGCGGCATTTATTAAATCGACCAGGATTTTGATGGAAAGGGGTGCCATTACCTCTTCCGAATCCTATGTAACAGAGAACCAGCCTAAGAACCTCCATTTGCATTTTCTTCCTTTCTTGCAAGGGATGTTATACGTGGGCAGTGAGGTGCCATTGAGTGAGGATGAATTGAATTTAGTTCAGAACCTGGCCGAAGCATTTTCAACGGCCTATTCGCGTTATGAAGATTTCAATAAGCTGGAACTGGCCAATAAAAAAATAGAAAAAACACTGGAAGACCTGAAACAGACACAGACACAGCTCATTCAATCTGAAAAAATGGCTTCCTTGGGAGAGCTTACGGCCGGAATTGCCCATGAGATTCAGAACCCATTGAATTTTGTCAACAATTTTTCTGAGGTCAGCCACGAACTCATGAAAGAGATGTTGGAAGAAATAGACAATGGTGAGCTTTCTGAAGCTATCGATATCGGAGCAGACATAGAACAGAACCTGGAAAAGATTAACCATCATGGCAAACGCGCCAGTGATATCGTAAAAGGAATGCTGCAACACAGCAGGAGCAATAGCGGGCAGACCGAGCTAACCGATCTCAATGCCTTGACAGATGAATATCTAAGGCTGGCTTATCATGGCTTGAGGGCTAAAGACAAGTCGTTCAATGTCAAAATGGAAACTGAATTTGCGGCTGACCTTAAAAAGGTCAATATTGTTCCTCAGGACATGGGCAGGGTCATTCTTAATTTGATCACCAACGCCTTTTATGTGGTGGATGAAAAAAAGAAATCAGGGGCTGAAAATTACGAGCCAACGGTATTTGTCGGGACCAAAAAAAATAAGGATGGTATAGAGATAATAGTTAAAGACAATGGAAATGGAATTCCAGACAAAGTACTTGACAAAATATTCCAGCCCTTTTTCACGACCAAACCCACAGGAAAGGGAACAGGTCTGGGCCTGAGTTTAAGTTATGATATTATCAAAGCGCACGGAGGAGAAATAAAAGTGGATACCACTAAAGACAAAGGAACAGAATTTATAATTATCTTACCCAAAAATTGAGATTTATGAATGCTGAAAAAAAGCAGTTGTTAGATCGGACTTATACAATTTTTAAGCAATTGTGCTTTTATGATTATCCCATTGATCGATCTAAAGAATATCTCATTGAAAAGATCATGGGATACGGAACCCATGTTGATGAGAAAATTTTTGGGATTCAAAGTTTCAATGACCTGCTTCAACTTCAAAGGGATCAATCTGTAGGGCTCGAAATGAGTGTGAAGGAAAGACCGGTATTTGAAAGTTTTATGGCCAATGGGGATGCTGTCGTTCTGGTAGATGAAATTTTGATTTCCATGAAAACAGAAGGCAATGAAATGAGTATTAATTGCCGATTGACAACTGTGATGGAATTCACCGATGAGCAATGGAAAGTTGTGCACTTTCACGGTTCCTTGGCAACAGGAAATGAAGGTGACATGGATACCTGGTCTGTCAATGAGTTGAAAGAAAGAAACAAGGAACTCGAAAGAAAAGTAGCGGAACGCACTGAAGAACTGAGGATTTCATTTGAAAATTTAAAAGCTGCGCAGGCGCAGCTGATTCAATCGGAAAAAATGGCATCATTAGGGGAATTAACGGCAGGAATCGCCCATGAGATCCAGAACCCTTTGAATTTTGTCAATAATTTCGCTGAGGTCAGTCATGAACTCATCGATGAGATGAATGAGGAATTGGACAAGGGTGAATTGGAAGAGGCAAAGGCCATAGGGCTTGATGTGAAGCAAAATCTGGAAAAGATCAATCATCATGGCAAACGGGCTGATGCGATTGTCAAAGGCATGTTACAGCATAGTAGAACGAGTACCGGACAGAAGGAACCCACAGATATCAATGCCCTTGCCGATGAGTACCTCAGACTGGCCTATCATGGTTTGCGTGCCAAAGACAAATCTTTCAATGCCACGCTGAATACAGAATTTGATGAGCAAATCGGTGAGATCAATCTAGTGTCGCAGGATATTGGAAGGGTGATTCTAAACCTGATCACCAATGCCTTTTACGTGGTTGACGAAAAAAAGAAATCCGGAATTGAAAATTACGAGCCCCTTGTTGCAGTAAGGACGAAAAAAAATGGTAAAAACATTGAAATTGAGGTGTCTGACAATGGTAACGGCATCCCGGAAAGGGTTTTGGATAAAATCTTTCAACCCTTCTTTACAACCAAACCAACGGGTCAGGGTACAGGACTAGGCTTGTCTTTAAGTTATGATATCGTAAAAATGCATAAAGGAGATTTGAAGGTTAAAACAGAAAAGGGTAAGGGAACCACTTTCACCATCAAACTTCCCTTGGATTGAAAAGTGGTGGATATATTAATAATAATTATTTTTAAACAAAATCAATTAGAAACATGAAAATTCTGGTAGTAGATGACGAAACGGATGTGAAATTGTTATTTCAGCAGCGATTCAGAAGGGAAATAAAACATGGAGAAGTGGAATTTGTTTTTGCTTTCTCGGGAGAAGAAGCCATATCTGTTTTAAAAACAATGGACCAAGAGGCCGTTTTGATCTTGTCTGATATCAATATGCCGGGTATAAGTGGCCTGGAACTGCTGGAACATATTAAAAAGCATTACCTGAAGCCGCCTCCTGTGGTGATGATGATCACGGCTTATGGTGATGATGAAAATTATAATACGGCAAAACGTCTTGGTGCAGATGCTTTTCTGACCAAGCCACTCGATTTTAAAGCGTTAAAAGGGAAACTAAAAAATTTGATGTGATGGCAAAAATTCTTGTAGTGGACGATGAAACAGATCTGGAAATTCTAATTAAACAGAAGTTTCGCAAAGAGATCAGAAAAAAGGAGTATGAATTTTTATTTGCCGTAAATGGCAATGATGCCCTTGAGAAACTCCTGGCTGACCCAGAGGTGGATATTGTGTTGAGCGATATCAATATGCCTGAAATGGACGGCCTCACTTTGCTGAACAAATTGAATGAATTAAGCCCTTTAATTCAGTCAGTGATCGTATCGGCTTATGGCGACATGGAGAACATTCGTACGGCGATGAACAGAGGCGCCTTTGATTTTGTGACCAAACCCATCAACTTCGAGGACCTGACCCTGACGATGGAGAAGACCCTGAAACATGCCCGGCAATTGAAACAAACCTTGAAAGCCATAAAGGAAAACAATATTTTGCGTATGTATGTTGACCAGAATGTACTGAATTTTATGGGCAGCCGCGAATATGAATCGACCATCATGGACAATGAGACCATTGAAGGGACAGTTGTATTCATAGATATTTGCGGTTTTACGTCGATCAGTGAAAGTGCTCCTGCGGATACTGTGGTCAAGTTGATCAATTCTTATTTTGATGAGATGGTCAAGGAGATCATGGCCCTGGAAGGTTATATTGACAAGTTTATCGGCGATGCCATCATGGCTGTCTTTACCGGTGAATACCATCTAGACAGGGCTATTGATGCAGCACTGGCCGTGCGCAATAAAATAAATGGTTTGCCCGGGCTGGAAGGAGAATTCTCGAGGTTTAACCCAAAAGTAACGATCGGGATCAAAAGCGGGGAGATGATTTCGGGTAATATAGGTTCAGTGAGCTTGAAGAGGCTCGATTATACCGTTATAGGAGACACTGTGAACACAGCTGCCAGGCTTGAAGCCGTGGCAAAGGAGAATCAGATCGTGATCAGTGAAAGCTGTTATGAGCAGGTGAAAGAATCTTTTCAATGTGAAAAGATCGGCAGCATACAGTTAAAAAATAAAGCGAGTGAGCTCGTCATTTATGAGGTCATAGCGTAATAAACAGATCATTTTAATCCCTGTTGCTGAGAAGTGAACATGTTTTAAGGCTTCTCGCCTCCTGTAATCCGATGCTCAGTAAAAAATCAAAACTTAAAACCAATAATATGAAAGATCCAGCAACTTCAGACAGAAGAAAGTTTATAAAGAATACAGCGCTCCTGGGAGCCGGTTTGGTTACTTTGCCCGCCACAGGTTTCAGTCAGGGTGACAAGATGAATGAAGATGACAGCATCTATTTGATAGGTCCCCGGGAAGGGTATTCGCCACAGATCGGAACCCTGCTGTCGACCATGACAATGATGCGGACCTGGCTGATTGGCACAATCAGGGAGTTAAGTGTCGAACAACTTGATTTTCAATTGGACGAACAATCAAATTCGATTGGCGCCATGCTCTGGCACCTGGCCGCGACGGAGAAATATTACCAGCTCAACACTTTTGACGAAATGAAATGGGGAACCTGGGATGATGCTGTTAAAAAGGAATGGGATGTTGCAAGTCATCTGGGAGACAAGGCCAGGGAGCTGATCAGGGGCAATGATGCCGATTTTTATATTGGCAAACTCAACGAGGTAAGAGCAGTGACAGAAAAGGAATTTGCCAAAAGAGATGATGCATGGATCATGAAATCAGAGCCTTTCTTTGACAACCAGCCCACCAACAACTACTGTAAATGGTTTCATGTATGCGAGCACGAATCAAATCATCGCGGACAAATTAAAATGATCCTGAAAAGGCTGCCGAAATAAGTAAAATAAATCGGGTAAGCCTTGATCATTGAGCATACATATTTTGTACTTTTAAGACGTTCCTTAATGAAACGTTGAGATGAAAAACATAATGCTTTTATTTTTGGTGTTGATGGTCTGCTGTTCCTCAAGCGAGGGGGATCAATATGGTCAGGATAACCATGTTCCACCTCTGGATGCTGATACAAAAGACGATGGCATAAAAGACTTCCCGGACTTTTTTTATGGTGCAGACCTGTCCTATGTGAATGAAATGCTCGATTGCGGGGCAGTTTTTAAAGACAATGCAAACCTTACCAAAGATCCTTACACTATTTTTAGTGAGGCAGGTACAAATTTGGTTCGGGTAAGACTTTGGCATAATCCTGAATGGACCAACTATTCCGACGTTCAGGATGTGAAAAAGACCATCAGCAGAGCAAGAGATGAGGGCATGGCAGTTTTACTCGATTTTCATTATTCTGATACATGGGCAGACCCTGCAAAGCAAATCATCCCTGAAGCATGGAAAAGTGAATTGCACAACAAGGAGGCTCTTGGGGAGCTATTGTATCAATATACCTATGAAGTATTGCAAAACCTCAAAAATGAGGATCTGTTGCCGGAAATGGTCCAGGTAGGGAATGAAATTAATCCTATGATTCTTCAGGAGAAGGAATTGAAACCCATGGATTGGCACAGAAATGCCTATTTGATTAACAAAGGGATCCAGGCGGTCAGAGATATTTCTTTAGAAACAGAGCAGGAAATAGGCGTCATGCTTCATATCGCCCAACCAGAAAATGCATTGTGGTGGTTTGAACAGGCGAACAATAACGGGATCACAGATTATGACTGGATTGGCCTTTCTTATTATCCGCTTTGGTCCGATTATCAACTGAACAATGTGGGAGACGCTTTTAAAAAGTTGATCACAACCTATAAGAAAAGATTGATGGTGGTCGAAACAGCCTATCCTTTTACGATGGTGAACAATGATCCTGCCAACAACATTTTAGATGAAAATGCATTGATTTCAGGTTATCCCGCTACTGAGCAGGGCCAGCTTGATTATCTGAATTCACTGCAAAGTATAATTGAAAATGCAGGGGGCGAAGGCCTTGTCTACTGGGAACCTGCCTGGGTCTCCACGGGCTGTTCCACCCTATGGGGTCAGGGTTCTCACTGGGACAATGCAACCCTTTTCGATCACGACAACAGGGCCCATCTCGGTATGACCTTCTATAATGCTGCTTTAAAATAATGTTTACTTATACAATAATCATGGTTTGTCAGGTGCAAAAAGGCAGGTTTTGATATTTAATAAAATGATTTTATGATGACTCTTTTACCAAAATTATTATCTGATTTTTCAGGATCAATAAAATTGATGTTCCTGTTTGTTTTGAGCATGAACCTTTTTTCTTGTGATTCGAATTCGGCCGGCCAAACCGGCCAAACGACCATTTGTAAATGGCAGGGCAACAAAAAAGCTGCCGTATCCATCACCTATGATGACGGGATCAAGACCCAATTCACTGTAGCCAGACCCATCATGAACAAGCTGGGATTAAAGGGGACCTTTTTTATTCTCACCGGTAAAGTCGAGGGTGCGGCAAAAGGCGGGTTCATTGGAAGGCCGGCCCAGGATATCATAAACGAAACAGCTTCGATCAGTACAAATGAAGTTAATTTTTTTGAGAGGGCCTCCCTGATCGGTTTTACAGGTACAAGCGAAGCCCTGGATTATCATTCAAATGCCGGGGTCCTCTATGAAACAGGAAAGATTTTGGAGGCTTATCAGTTGATGGATGAAGCCTATGGAAAATTGAGAAACGGTACCTTGAAAAACACAGATGAGCTGGTGTATCACAATAATCCTGAAGATACAGTTTCTTGGAACGATTTAAGAACCTATGCTGCAGAAGGTCATGAAATTGCAAGTCATACCATCACGCACCCGCGCCTGGCCGTAATGGACAGTGTCAATTTGTTGTACGAACTCGAGCAAAGCAGGCTCGATATTGAGAAAAATATGGGAGCAAAATATACTTTTTCTGTAGAATGCCCATATGGCACTGAAAATGAGAGAGTCATGCGGTTTGCCCACAAAATATATCCTGCATTGAGAAACAGGATGCCTGCTGATTATCTGGAGGAACTCAACAGATCGAGCAAACTTGACCCGGGAAATTCTCAAAAGGAATATGTTCAATGGCAAAGGGGCCCTTTGACAAATGTGAGTTTGGATGTCATGAATTCATGGATAGACACCTGTCTCGATCATGATAACATTTGGCTCGTGCTTGTTTTTCACGGCGTGGATGACCTGGGATGGGAGCCAAAGACTGCTGAGGAACTGGAAGCTTATTTCAACTACATTAAAGACAGGGAGGAAAACCTATGGGTCGCTAGCTTTGCTGATGTTACGAAATATATCAGGCAAAGACAAAATCTTGAGGTATCGGCTCACATCGACAGCAATGAGATTGTCTTGCAGTTGAAATCTGATCTTGATCCTGTTGTTTACAATGTGCCTGTTACTTTTAAAACCTACATTCCACGCGATTGGAATATGGTGACACTTACTCAGCGTGGAAAAGAAATTGTCACCAACTTAAAAGTAAATAATGATGTCTCCGGACCCTACGTTTTGTATGATCTGGTTGAGCCATCGGGTGAATTCGTCCTTTCCGGGTCGCGCTAATTTTTTAAAGTATAAAACCCTATTGTGATGCAGAAAGGGCCTGATTATTTTTTTACAGTTCCCATTGTCTCTATGCTTCGAATGACTTATCTTGGTATGCCATTAAACAAATCAATTAATTAATATTTAGACCAAATGAAATCAATTAAAATTTACTTTAGTGCCTTGCTGGTTATCGCATTTTTAAGTTTGAATGCCAATGCCCAAGACAAAAGACCTTCCCGGGAAAAATGGGATCAGGTAAGCATGCAGGGAACCGTAACGGCTATTGACCCTGCAACCAGGGAAATTACCCTGATGGGAACCGATGGAGGACTTGTTACACTTACAGCCAGTGATGACGTCGAAAGATTTGATGAGATTGCCGTAGACGACCTTATAAAATTTGAGTACTACACTTATTTAAAAGCCGAATTCAGGGATCCTACTCCTGATGAGGTGGCTGAGCCGATTCAAATGGTGGCAGAAGGCGGAAAAGCTCCTGAAGGAATGGATCCGGCTGCAGTTGTCGGAGCAGTGGTCAAAGCGGTGGTAACCATTGAAGCCTTGAACAGACCTTTTATGGTAGCCACGGTAAGCGGCCCGAATGGAAATTATGTCAGTATACCCATGGAGGATGAAGAATTAATGAAAGAGCTCCATATTGGTGAAGTACTGATCCTTACTTATGCCGAGGCCATGGCCGTGGCACTGGAAAAGGTTGAGCTCAAAGATTAATTTTGGATTTTGCAGTTGCTGGTCTTGGTATATCATCGAAAGGCACAACTTTTAAATATAAATCTGTATGATTGCCCTGGCAAAATGGACCATCGTCATTTTTGGAATTTTCCTGATTGGTGTTGGTTTCCTCATGCTTTTTGCGCCCCTTAGGGCAAGGAATGTTTTAAGGAAGGCTGGGAGTACCAATTTCATAAACTATGCAGAAATAACCTTAAGGATGATTCCGGCTGCGGCCATGGTCATTTATGCTGACTTTTCCAGGTATCCTGATTTTTTTTGGATTTTGGGATGGTTTATGCTCATGACATCTCTTGTGCTGTATGTTGTTCCACGACGTTTGCATCACGGCTATGCCTTAAAGTGGGCTGATATCATCAAACCCCTATATTTTCAATTGATTGCCCCATTCTCTTTTTTGTTTGGGGCCATCCTTATTTATGCGGTTGTGTAAAACCAGCAGTTAACAAAACTTGACAAGGTGAACTGTATATCACTTTTTATTGCCCACCGGTCATTTTGAAAACTTCAGAACCTGCACTTAAAAAGGCGCCCGATCCATAGACTTCCGTTTTATCAGGCCATGCTTTCCCCGGGGCAGCGCCAATGGGTTGAACATAACCCAGCATGCCATCTTCAGTCACATGGCTGACCAAGGCATTCCATCCCTTCATTACCGAAACCCCATAGGTTTCACGGTCCAGAATACCATTATTGATCCCCCAGGCCAGTCCATAAACAAAGAAAGAGGAACCGCTTGTTTCGGGCGTAGGGTAAAATTCCTGACCCAGTAAACTCATGGCCCAATGGCCCTGAGGTGTTTGAATACTTAACAATTTTCCGGCCATCTTTTTATATAAATCCATAAAATACAGGTATTCCTCACTTTTGGGATCCAATTCATTCATGATATGAGTCAGGCCGGCAAAAACCCAGCCGTTGCCTCGTGACCAGAATATTTTAGTGCCATGGTCTTTTTTGCCAATAAAATTTTCATCACGGTAATACAGATGCTCTTCCTTGTCAAACAGGAAATCAGTAGTGGCCCTGTATTCCTGCATCATAAAATCGAGATATATTTCATCGCCGGTAATGTTATAAAGTTTTGCCCAAACCGGGGGCGACATAAATAATGCGTCGCACCAATTCCATCGGTCCTGATGGTATGGGGTGTTCCATTGCAGGGAGGTCCTTGCCGGATGGTATATGATAAAATCAAATTGCTCCCTCGTGGGTCCAATCATTTTTTCGTCACCGTATTTACGGTACAACTCCATATACATTTGACCCACCGCATGATCATCTGCAAGATATTTACGCCTGTGCAACTTCCAGTCATGCGCCTCTCCGATATTCTTGAGCCAGTTGTAATAGGATTCGTCCTGAGCCATGGCGGCCCATTTGACCATCCCTGTATAGAGGGCAGCATTGGTCCAGTCTAATTCATGGTGTGGCTCCTCGTAACCACTGTAGGTATCTCTGAAATGTTCTATCTGCCAGTCAGCAACCTTTTTCATCACTGCTTTTATCTCATTGAGCTTTATTTTTTGGGCCTGGAGTGTATTGCCCGTGATAAGGAACATGATCATGACAAAATATCTTAGACTTCTCATCGTATGTCTTTTTTTTAAATGAATTTGTAATTTTCAATGGCACTTGGGCCTTGTGAGAACTAATTTATGATAATTTAAGTTTGAAAGCTTGGGTTTCAAAAAAAATAGCCACAAAATTATTGGAATGTTTGGTTGTTTCCGATGCATGTAAGTAATTATGGGATGTTGTCAACCCTATTCATTTCAATTTTTATGCGGTTTACCTTCCAATCAAATAATAGGACCTGATATTATCCGATTTAGAGCGAGGCAAATGCATCTTAATTATTATATTTACTTGTCTGCCGGCGAAAACACGAATATACTGATCCCGTACAAAATGGATTGAAGGCGTTTCTGATGTTCGTCTGTTATGAATTCTAAGTGACCATAATCTTTTATGCAAACCTGGTTTTTTCTAAATAAATGGGCAGGGATGTTGAAATGTCATAGGTTCATAAATGACATTTTCTTTAAAATACATTTAAATGAGTAAAGTAATTGTATTGACAGGAGCTGGAGGGGTTTTATGCAGTACCCTGGCAAAGGCCCTCGCAAAAGAGGGTCACAAAATAGCTGTCCTGGATCTGAGACAGGAAGCCGCCTTAAAGGTGGCGGATGAAATCATTTGTGAAGGGGGACTTGCTCTGGGTGTGGCAGCTAACGTACTGGACAAAAAATCTTTGGAAACGGCTAAAATGGAAATCAATGAAAAATTGGGAACCTGTGACATTTTAATTAATGGGGCCGGGGGAAACCATCCGTTGGGAACAACTTCCAAATCTCATTTACTGGAGGAGGATCTTCAAAATGATGAAAACGGCTTGAAAACCTTTTTCGATCTGGATGTCGACGGGATCAAATTTGTGTTCGATCTGAATTTTATCGGAACCCTCCTTCCGACGCAGGTCTTTTCGAAAGACATGGTAAGTAAATCGGGCTGCAGCATTCTGAATATTTCCTCAATGAATGCTTTTACCCCTTTGACCAAAATCCCGGCTTACAGTGGAGCCAAGGCAGCCGTTTCAAATTTCACACAATGGCTGGCGGTGCATTTTTCCAAGGTTGGTATTCGGGTAAACGCGCTCGCACCAGGGTTTTTTCTGACAGATCAGAACAGGAGTCTGCTGACCACTGCAGAAGGAAAATTAACCCCACGGGGAAATACCATTATCGAGCAAACTCCGATGGGCCGTTTTGGAGAACCGGAAGATCTGGTGGGGATTACCTTATGGCTTTGCGGAGAAGGCGCCTCGTTTGTGACTGGAGTTGTGATTCCAATTGATGGCGGGTTTAGTGCCTTTAGTGGTGTATAATATTGAATTATTTTGATACAAAATGAATTTAAGTCTTGAAAAAACATGGAGATGGTACGGCCCTCAGGATCCCGTATCGCTTGCTGATATAAAACAGGCCGGTGCAACAGGTATAGTGACCGCTTTACATCACATCCCGAATGGAGCCGTATGGCCAGTGGATGAGATCATGAAACGCAAAGAATTTATAGAAAATGCAGGATTGTCATGGTCTGTAGTTGAAAGTGTGCCTGTACATGAGCACATTAAAACCAACCGGGACCAGGCGCAGGCCTATATTGACAACTATAAGCAGACCATTCAGAATTTAGGCAAATGTGGTATTGATACAGTTTGCTATAATTTCATGCCGGTGCTTGACTGGACCCGAACGGACCTGGATTATCAGGTTGCCGACGGTTCGAAAGCTTTGCGCTTTGACACAACTGCCTTGATTGTTTTTGAGGTGTTTTTATTGAATAGACCAGGTGCGGAGAAGCATTATTCTCAAGAGCAAATTGATAAGGCAAATGACATGTTTCAATCAATGGGAGCAAATGAAAAAGAGTTGCTGGTCAGCAATATTATTGCCGGCCTGCCGGGAGCGGAAGAGGGCTACACCTTGCAGGAATTCAATGCCATATTAAGTACCTATGATGAAATAGGAGCGGAAGTTTTAAAGAGACATCTGGTTTCTTTTTTGGAACAGATTATACCAACGGCTGAAAAAGCAGGCGTTTTGATGTGCATCCATCCCGATGATCCGCCTTATCCGATATTGGGGCTGCCCAGGGTCGTGAGCACGGAAAAGGACTTAACAGAACTGTTCGAAGCGGTGCAGAGCCCTCATAATGGTTTGACCTTTTGCACGGGGTCCTTCGGTGTGCGTCCGGACAATGACCTCCCAGGTATGGTTGAGCGGTTGGGCCATAGAATTCATTTTATCCATCTCAGGAGTACACAAAGAGATGAATGGGGTAATTTTCATGAGGCCAACCACCTGGAGGGAGATGTGGATATGTTCGGGGTGATGAAAGCCCTGGTGCTGGAACAGAGGAAAAGAAAAAGTAGCGGACGAAAGGACCTCAGGATGCCGATGCGCCCCGATCACGGACACCAGATGCTGGATGATCTGCATAAAAAAACAAATCCGGGTTATTCAGGAATAGGAAGATTGAGGGGACTTGCGGAATTAAGAGGGCTGGAAATGGGAATCTCCAAATGTTTGTCATGAAAAAACAAAGTACATTCGAACGACCCTTTATCGGGGATGATTTTTTACTGCAATCGGAAACTGCCGTAAGACTTTATCAGGATTATGCCCGGGACATGCCGATTATCGATTATCACAATCATCTTTCTGCAAAGAAAATTGCCGCGGACAAGCCCCTAAAAAACATAACAGAAGCCTGGTTAAACGGGGACCATTACAAGTGGAGGGCCATGCGTGCGAACGGGGTGGATGAAAAATACATCACTGGTGGAGCGACCTTAGAAGAAAGGTTTATGAAATGGGCCGAAACCGTGCCCCATACCTTGCGAAACCCCTTGTTTCACTGGACCCATCTGGAACTGAAACGATATTTTGGAATAGATGAGCTGCTGGACCTGTCCACAGGAAAGGAAATTTATGAGCGGGCCAATCTCGTTTTGGAAGAAAAGACGCCGGCAGCCCTTCTGCAGGACATGAATGTGGAGGTGGTCTGTACCACCGATGATCCCGCAGATGATTTAAGGTACCATCAGGAAATAGCTGAAAAGAATTTTTTCACAAAAGTTTACCCCACCTTCAGGTCGGATGCTCTGTTTTTTATCGGGAGCAATGAATTCAAAGGCTATCTTAAAAAATTAGGTGAACGTGGCGGATTATCGATTGAGAGTTACGCAGATCTTTTGAGAGCCATCGATCAGAGAATTGACTACTTTCACGAAAATGGATGCCGCCTCTCTGATTTCGGAGTCGGGGGACCATTGGCAATTGTTGATTTCACGGAGGAAGAGGTTTCACTCATTTTTGATAAAAACCTAAGAAATGGAGCATTGTCCACTTTGGAAATTGATAAGTACAGGACGAGCATCATGTTGTATTTGGGAAAAAAATACCATGAAAAAAAATGGGTGCAGCAATACCACCTGGGGCCGATCAGAAATAATAACAGCCGGCTGATGCGCATGGTGGGAGCCGATGCCGGATGTGATTCAATAGGGGATGAGCCCGTGGCTGCGCCGCTATCCAGATTCTTAGACAGGCTGGAATCAGATAAGCAGCTGGCCAAAACCATCAGTTATAATTTAAATCCGTCACAAAACGAGGTATTTGCCACAATGATGGGTAACTTTGGAGAAGCGGGAATTCCAGGTAAAATGCAATGGGGCTCAGCGTGGTGGTTTTTGGATCAAAAAGATGGCATGGAAAAGCAGCTGAATGTATTATCAAATATGGGATTGTTGAGCAGATTTGTCGGCATGCTGACAGACAGCCGGAGTTTTTTATCATTCCCGAGGCATGAATATTTCAGAAGGATTCTTTGCAATCTCATTGCTGAGGAAATGAATAAAGGCCTGTTGCCTGATAACATGGAGGCTTTAGGTAAGATGATACAGGACATATGTTATAACAATGCCAAAGCCTATTTTGAGTTTGAATAAATTGATGAAATATACCTGGATTCTCATATTGAGTATAGTGATATCTGTTGTTTCTTGCCGGAAGGAGGAGAAAGTGAAGGTGCTTAATTTGGCCCACAGCTTGCCAAGAACCCATCCGGTGCACAAGGGAATCCTTTCATTTCAGTCTGCCCTGGACCAAAAATCAGGAGGAACTTTAAAAATAAAGATCTTCCCTGACGGACAACTAGGGTCTGAACGTGAGGTCCTGGAATTGTTGCAGATTGGAAGTGTGGCGATTACAAAGGTAAGCGCGGCCATCATGTCAAACTTCGTGCCCGAATACCACGTGCTGGGTGTTCCTTACCTGTTTCGCGACAAGGAGCATCAGTTTCAAGTACTGGAAGGGGCCATTGGAAAATCCATTTTGGAGAAGGGAGATAAATTTTGGTTGAGAGGTCTTTGTTATTACGATGCCGGAAGCAGAAGCTTTTATACCAAATCAAAGGCGATCCGGACCCCGGATGATTTAAAGGGGCTCAAGATCAGGGTCATGAACAATCAAATGTCAATAAACATGGTCAATGCCCTGGGTGCCTCTGCAACTCCTATGGCCTATGGTGAATTGTATACGGCCATTCAACAGGGCGTTGTAGACGGCGCGGAAAATAATCCGCCTTCGTTTGTATCTTCAAATCATTATGAGGTGAGTCAATTTTACACCTTGGACCAGCATTCTGCTGTTCCGGACGTGCTGTTGATCAGTACGAAATACTGGAATAAGTTATCAAGTGAGGAGCAGCAATGGGTTCAGGAAGCGGCTGATGAATCGTCCCAGGCTCAAAAGGAGTTTTGGAAGGAGTCCGTTGAGGAATCTATGAAGAAAGCCCGGTCTGCCGGAGTGGAAATTATTATTCCAGATAAGTCTTTGTTTGCTGATCGATCGAAATCGGTGCTGGAAGATTTTAAAAGGGAATTTCCCGAATTGTCAACCATTGTTTCACAAATCAAGGCCCAATAATGATGAATAAATCCACTTTGATATTTGATAAGACAAACAGGTTACTGGAAATCATGCTTATGGCGATCTTCGCTGTCCTGGTTTTTGACGTTTTATTCCAGGTTTTTTCCAGGTATATTTTAAACACTTCTTTTAGTTGGACTGAAGAGCTCGCACGATTTTCACTGATCTGGCTTTCGATTCTGGGTGCCGCTTACCTCAACGCAAAAAGGGAACATTTGTCTATGGATTTCTTGTACCGCAAACTGTCAGCTTCTTCCAGGATAAGGATGTCGATCCTTATTGAAGTTTTCATTTTTTTATTTGCCCTCCTTGTAATGGTTATCGGAGGGATGAATCTTGTATACACCACCCTGCATCTGGGTCAGCTTTCAGGTACATTGCGCATACCACTGGGTTATGTTTATGCCATTTTTCCCCTATGCGGAGTCCTGATCATGTGCTTTTCAGTTTTTCATATAGTCAAAATTTTAAAAAACCAGATCAAAGTTTAAGCATGAGTATTGAAGTTATAAGCATTATCGTATTATTTGCCAGTTTTTTCATGCTGCTCATGTTAAAGGTGCCCGTGGCTTATTCCATTGGTATTGCCACGACCATCAGCCTGTTATTGAATATCGATAAACTGCCGGGGCTTACAACGATCGCCCAACGGATGATCACGGGCATTGACAGTTTTGCCTTGCTTGCCATACCGTTTTTTGTGCTGGCGGGTGAAATCATGAAACGTGGCGGAATTGCCAACAGACTGATCAATTTCGCCAAATCTCTGGTGGTGAGCCTTCCCGGTGGCCTGGCCTATGTGAATGTGCTGGCCTCAATGCTGTTTGGGGCCATTTCGGGTTCAGCCATTGCTGCTACGTCGGCCATAGGCAGCATCATGACAGACAGAATGGAAGAAGAGGGTTATCCGAGAGAATTCAGTGCTTCGGTAAACATAACGTCCTCAACCACTGGCTTGTTGATACCGCCCAGTAATATTTTAATTGTTTATGCCCTGGCAAGCGGGGGTACGGCCTCGGTTGCCGCCCTTTTTATTGCGGGTTATTTGCCCGGGATTTTACTGGGTTTTGCGCTTATGGCTTATATTGCTTACGTTGCCGTGAAACGAAAGTTCATCAGAGGAAGCAGGGTACCCTTCAGGGAAATTTGGACTCATTTTGGAAAAGCCTTTTTTAGTTTGCTCTTATTGGTCATCGTTGTCGGGGGAATCGTAGCAGGTATTTTCACTGCAACTGAAGCCTCGGTGATCGCTGTTTTGTATGCGGCGGTTCTGGCATTGATTTATGGAGAGATAAAAATGAATGACTTCCCGGATATTTTGCTGACAAGCGCAAAGACGACGGCAGTCGTGATGTTTTTGATCTGTACCTCCATGGCCATGTCATGGCTGTTCTCCTTTGAAAGTATTCCTGAATTAATGAGTACTTTCCTCTTAGATGAATTCAGTAATAAATTTATTATTTTTCTGGTGATCAATATTGTTTTATTGATCGTTGGAACATTTATGGATATTACCCCGGCAGTATTGATTTTTACACCCATTTTTTTACCGGTTGTAACGGCCCTTGGAATGCATCCCGTACATTTTGGTATCGTGTTGGTGCTGAACCTTTGCATTGGGCTGTGCACCCCGCCGGTTGGAACCATTCTTTTTGTGGGAAGCGGAGTGGCAAAAATTTCAGTGTCGCAGGTGATCAGGAGCCTGCTGCCATTTTTGACGATAATGATTATAGTCTTACTGATGGTTGTGTATATTCCTCAAATAGCGATGTTTTTACCAGGATTATTCAATTTATAGAAAAATTAAAATTTTAAAAAATGAAAAAAGTTGTGACTTTTGGAGAGATCATGTTAAGATTGTCCCCTCAGGGTTATTTAAGATTTTCTCAGGCGGCTAATTTTGATGTGGTTTACGGCGGAGGTGAATCTAACGTAGCGGTTTCTTTGGCCAACTATGGTGTCCCGGTCGATTTTGTAACGCGTTTGCCAGGGAATGACATTGGAGCATGTGCCATGATGGAAATGCGCAAACGAGGTGTAGGTACCGATAAAATAGTTTGGGGAGGAGATCGTTTGGGGATTTATTTTTTAGAAACAGGTGCGGTCTCAAGAGGGAGCAAAGTGGTTTATGACCGGGCTCATTCAGCCATGGCCGAAATAAAGGCTGGAATGATAGATTGGGAAACGGTTTTTGAAGGTGTGGAATGGTTTCACTGGACCGGAATAACCCCGGCTATTTCACAGGGTGCGGCAGATGCCTGTCTGGAGGCGGTCAAAGCAGCAAGTGCAAAAGGAATTACCGTTTCAACTGATTTAAACTATAGGGCCAAACTCTGGAAATACTGTGATGCCGGTCACAGGGAAAGAATCATGAGTGAACTTACTTCTTACTGTGATATCATCTTGGGCAACGAGGAAGATGCCGAAATGCACTTCGGAATTAAACCGGAGGGGATAGAGGTACAGACACAAGGTCATGAAGTGAAGGCCGGGGCGTTTTTATCCGTCTGTAAACAAATGATGGGAAAATTTCCGAGGTCTAAAAAAGTAATAACAACTTTAAGAGGTTCAATATCAGCTTCACACAACACTTGGGCAGGCGTTCTTTACGATGGTGAAACCATGTATGAATCCCCTCAATACCAGATCACGGATATTGTAGACAGAGTGGGGGGAGGAGATTCCTTTATGGGTGGATTGATTTACGGTTTGCTGACTTTCCCTGAGGATGATCAGAATGCACTGAATTTCGCAGTTGCCGCTTCCTGCCTGAAACATACCATCAAAGGTGATGCAAATTTGGTGACGGTAGCCGAAGTTGAAAAGTTAATGGGTGGCGATGCCTCAGGAAGGGTTGCCAGATAAAAAATTGAGATTAATTTTGAGTGAATTAATCGGTGTAGGGTCGGCAGAACCATTTCCCGGCACAAAATTTATATTAAGAATTTAAACAGATATGATATATGGCACAATTTAGCAGATTAGAGGTGGCTTCGGCCATGGAAACCTCGGGGTTGATCCCCTTGTTTTATCATCCGGATAGTATTGTAGGGAAAAAAGTTTTAAAAGCCTGTTATGACGGAGGGGCCAGATTGCTGGAATTCACTTCAAGGGGTGATTTTGCCCATGAGGTATTTTCAGATTTGGTAAAATACGCCATAGCAGAGCTTCCGGGAATGATTCTGGGTGTTGGTTCGGTGACAGATGGAGCGGCGGCTTCGAGATTTATGGGTCTGGGTGCCAATTTCATCGTGACTCCGGTACTTAGAGAAGATATTGCCTTGGTTTGTAACAGGAGAAAGGTCTTATGGTCTCCTGGGTGCGGCACATTAACAGAAATTGCCAGGGCCGAGGAGCTGGGATGTGAGATCATCAAATTGTTTCCGGGAGACGTATATGGCCCCCAATTTGTGAAGGGCGTCAAAGGGCCGCAGCCCTGGACCAGCATCATGCCTACAGGGGGCGTTTCACCAGATAGAGAGAATCTCTCAGCCTGGTTCAATGCAGGTGTAACCTGTGTTGGAATGGGATCTCAGCTCATATCCAAGGACATTATTGCCAAAGGGAATTATAATGCTTTGAAGTTAAAAGTGGAGCAGACCCTTCGCATTATTAAGGAAATCAGAAATTAAAATTAGTAATCAACATGCCCGGTCCGGTCCGGAAAGGGCAAAATAGTCCAGAATTAAAATGAATAAAAAGAAAACAAAATCAAGTCACATCATTAGGTTGAGTTTTTTGGTGATGGCAACCGTAATTCTTGTTGTAAGTTGCAGTGAAAAAAAACAGAATAAAGACCTTCCCTGGGTCCCTTTATTTGACGGTCAGACCCTGAACGGCTGGAATGTTAAAGGAGGAAAAGCCTCCTATGAAGTAAAAGACGGAACCATCACAGGGACTTCTACCATGCATACACCCAACACCTTTTTGTGTACCGATGAAGTCTACGATGATTTTATCCTGGAACTGGACTACAAAGTAGACCCGAAACTGAACTCAGGTATTCAGATCAGGAGCAACAGTGTTCCCCAGTACAGAAATGGAGTGGTACACGGCTATCAAATAGAAATTGACCCCTCTGACAGAGCCTGGAGCGCGGGAATTTATGATGAACAGAGAAGAGGGTGGCTGTATAATTTGGAGAATAATCCTGAGGCCCAAAAGGCATTCAGGCAGGATCAATGGAACCATTACAGGATTGAAGCCATTGGCGATACCCTAAAGACCTGGATCAATGGTGTTGCTGCCGCTCATCTGATCGATGACAGGACGGCAAGCGGTTTTATCGGACTGCAGGTACATAGTATTGAGGGAGAGGATAAAAATGGTGCGCAGGTTTCATGGAAAAACATTAGGATCATCACGAAGGATCCTCAAAAATTCAGTCAAAAAAGCCCCCTGGAACCCCTGATGACAAATAACGCATTGACAAAGGAGGAAATGGACAATGGCTGGAAGTTATTATTTGATGGTATGACTACAGAAGGCTGGAGAGGAGCCAAATTGGAAGGATTTCCCGAGGAAGGCTGGATCATTCAGGATGGAGTGCTCTCTGTTTTGGCCTCCGGTGGAGACGAAGCTGCGGCCGGAGGTGATATCGTTACTACCGAGATGTACGGGAATTTTGAACTTAAGGTCGATTTTAGGATTTCTGAGGGGGCCAATTCGGGCATCAAGTATTATGTTGACACCAATCTTAATCAGGGCGCCGGTTCATCAATCGGATTGGAATATCAGATTCTTGACGATGATAAACACCCTGATGCGAAACTCGGGAATCACAAGGGCAGCAGAACGATTGCTTCGCTTTACGATCTGATACAGGCCGATACAGCAAAGATCGTGAACCCGGTTGGGAGCTGGAACCATGCCCGTATCATATCAGAGAACAACCATGTGGAACATTGGCTCAATGGCATGAAAGTTTTGGAATATGAACGTAAAAGTGATGGATACAGGAAATTGGTGAAGGAAAGTAAATATGTGATATGGCCAAATTTTGGGGAAGCCGATAAAGGCCACATCCTGTTGCAGGATCATGGCGATTTTGTATCTTTTAAAAATATTAAAGTCAGAAGTCTAAACGACAAATAGAACAATAGGATATGGATTCAAACAGAAGAGGTTTTATAAAAAAAGCGGCTGTTGGAGCAGTAGGGGTTGC
>JAHEHF010000060.1 GCA_024644745.1 Flavobacteriaceae bacterium | reverse complement strand
GAAGATTATATTTCCACACGTTGGTTCCTAAAGGAATATCGGAAAAGGTTGGGGGTCGGGATTAAGAATGTGAAAGAAATTGCCGATCAGGCCGCAGAATCACCTGAAGCCAGAGCTTTGTTCAATGAATTTGGGATGAACCTCGGTTCGTTTTTAGAACCCGTTCTTAGCGAATTTGATGCCGATGCTTTGGTATTCGGTGGCAATGTCTCAAAATCTTACCCTTTGTTCAAGGAGGCCTTTGAGACTTGTTTTGAAAAAAAAATGCCTCGAATTCATTTTTCTGAAGATACGGAACATGCCGCTATTGCCGGTGCGGTTAAAAATATATTATCATCCGGTTTTAAGGAGGTGCCCCAGCGACTGTCAGATCAGTTTCTGATGCCTGTTCAGGAAGTTAGAGAATCAAAGCCGACTTCCTATGATATCTATCCTACTTTTGAATTATCTGAAGGATCGATAGAGACCGGATATTTGAAACTGGCTGAAGCCTTATCGTCTTACACTCAAATTTGCATCGACGGGTATTTGGGTATCGACTGGGCTGACTTTATTCATCGCCTCACCTTGGCTTTTGAGCAATTGAATGTACCCTGTCTTTTTTATAATATTTCAAGTGCCTATAAAAATGAGCGGGAAATTGAGAAGATGGTTTCACCTTTTCTGGGTGGGGAAGACCCCCTGTTTGGCAGTTTGTATCCCGGTAAATTGCTTGATTTTATAGATGCGGATAAGCTCACGTATATTCAGGCTTCAGAAAATTGCCTGTCAATTTTATATGGGACAGGATCAGCTTTGAGCCACTGGAACTCAAAATTGATTTATATTGATCTGCCTAAGAACGAGCTGCAATACAGATCAAGGGCCGGTCGGGTGTTCAATTTGGGAACAAGTCATCGGTTGTCGCCCAAGGAGCAGTACAAGAGAATGTTTTTTGTGGACTGGCAAGTGCTTAACCGGCACAAAAATGAGATCCTGTCAAAGCTTGATTATATGATCGACGGCCAGTATCAAGATGATATAAGCTGGTGTGATTCTTCAACTTTGCATCAAGGCTTGAATGAAATTACATCGAATACATTTAGAGTCAGGCCCTGGTTCGAGACTGGTGTTTGGGGAGGTGACTGGATAAAAAATCATATAAAAGGACTCAATACCGAGGTACTTAATTATGCCTGGTCCTTTGAATTCATCGTGCCTGAAAACGGGGTTGTGTTCTCACATATCGGAAGAAGGCTGGAAATATCTTTTGACTTCCTGATGTATTTTAGCAACGAAGCTGTATTGGGTGATGCGGCTCCTGTTTTCGGAACCGACTTTCCTATACGTTTCGATTTTTTGGACACTTTTAACGGAGGCAACCTTTCGCTGCAGTGTCATCCGAATCCGGAATTTATCAAAAAGGAATTCTCCGAGCCCTTTACACAGGATGAAACTTATTACATGCTTGATACCGCACCCGATGCCACGGTCTACCTCGGATTTCATGAAGATATTGAACCACAGGCATTTCATGATGCATTAGTGGAAAGTCAGCAACAGGGAACTCCGTTGGATGTAGAGAAATTTGTCCAGGTTCATCCGGCGGCAAAGCATGATCTTTTTTTAATTCCTCACGGGACTATTCATTGCTCCGGGAAAAACGGACTGGTATTGGAAATCAGCAGTACGCCATATATCTATACCTTTAAAATGTATGACTGGATGCGTATGGGCCTGGATGGCCAGCCCAGACCCCTGAACATTTCAAGAGCCATGCAAAATCTGGACTTTGAGTGCAAGGGAGAAAGGGTCGGGAAGGATTATATTTCGAAGCAGATCCTGATTGAGGAGGGAGAAACGAGTAAAATAATTCGTTTGACCACCCACCCCAAGCATCCCTATGAAATATTTCGTTTTGAATTTGAGCATCAATTGGCGGTTCAAAATAAGGGACAGGCTCATGTGCTGAGCCTCGTTGAAGGTCATAAAATAAAAGTAATCACCGGGGCGCGAAGTATGGTGATACATTATGCTGAAACTTTTGTGATTCCCGCAGCGGCGCGAAAATACGAGTTGATCAATCTTGGCGGCTCAGCAGTCAAAGTGATACAGGCTTCGGTAAAACCAGAATATTCCCTATGAACAATAAAATAAGATTTTTGGCGCTTACGGCAGCTATGGCCGGTTTTCTTTTTGGATTTGATACCGCCGTAATTTCAGGAACCATTGAGTTGGTGGCCCTGCAATTTGAACTGTCGGATGCAGGAGTGGGCTGGTTCGTGAGTTCTGCTCTTTTTGGGGCGATATCCGGCGTTGCTTTTTCCGGATACTTCAGCGATCGTTATGGAAGAAAACCCATGCTGATCGCCTCAGGAATTTTATTTTTGATTTCTTCCCTGGGATGCTCTTTTTCGGGCTCCTTCACAGCATTGATCCTCTACCGGTTTTTAGGTGGTATCGCCTTTGGTATGGCCTCTATGGTAGCCCCCTTGTATATCAGTGAAATGTCTCCGGCAAAGGAAAGGGGTAAATTGGTTTCAGTGTATCAATTGGCCATTACTGTGGGCATATTACTGGCTTATTTTGGTAATTTCTGGGCCTCTCAATGGTCCTTACAAGCGGATGCATTTTCATACGGCCCCTTTCAGTTCCTTTACGCGGATGAGGTTTGGCGCGGCATGTTTGCCAATGAGGTCGTGCCGATAAGCATTTACTTGATTTGTTTGATTTTTATTCCCAAAAGCCCCAGGTGGCTGATGGTGAGGAAACATCAAAAAAAGGCTATGGAAATTGCTGCGCTCTATGGTATAGACATCCAGACACTTGAATCTGTAGAAGTCAAAGAAAATATTTCTTTTGCCAAACTGATCAGGTCTGTCTATAAAAGACCTATGATGATTGCTGTATTTTTGATGGTATTCTCACAAATTTGCGGGATCAATGCCATCATTTATTACGGACCTTCCATCATGGCAAAGGCTGGGTTTACTTTAAATGAGGCCCTTGGGGGACAGGTCACTATCGGCATCGTAAATTCGTTGTTTACTTTTATCGCGATTTTTACAATTGATAAATGGGGAAGGGTACCCCTGCTGAAATTTGGTGCCAGCGGGGTGATCTTGTCATTGATCACCGTCAGTTCTTTATTTTATTTAGGAGGTGATGCGACTAATTTTGTGATTCTGGGAATCGTTGTTTATATCGCCTGCTATGCATTTTCATTGGGCCCTGTTCAATTTGTAGTAGCCTCGGAGATATTCCCGACTAAGATCAGGGGCCGCGCCCTCACCATATCTACGCTATTTTTATGGTCAACAAATGCTTTGGTAGGCCAGGTTTTCCCCCTCATGTTAAACGGACTTGGTCCTGCGGGAACCTTTATGATATTTGCCATAATTTGTCTTCCATCGCTCTGGTTCATCAGTAAATTCATTCCGGAGACCAAGGGGAGGTCCCTTGAAGAGATCCAGGTTTTCTGGCAGAAATAGGATTTGCACTGGATAAAATTCAAGCTACTGTGGGCTAAGTGTTTAGCGGCTTTTTTTTGAAAAAACTCAAATATTGAACAACTTTTTGAAGTAAAATCAAACTGGCAGCCGGGACAAAAGGATTTGAATCGTGGTGTATCGGCCTATTTCTGTCACAATACCTATGCAGCTCAGGTATTGGACATAACCCTTGAGAAAGGAAAACCCATCCTTCAAAGAGTTTGTTGTGCCATTGATTGCGGGATTGTGGTCAATCCGGACGCTGCTATAAATATGGCAGAAGGAGCAATCGTTGATGGAATTGGAAATGTCTTATATGGTAACTTAACTTTCAAAGAAGGTAAGGCCCAGCAAACTAATTTTGATACATACCGTATGATCCGCCACAGTGAATCTCCTAAGGAAATGGATATTCATTTTGTGCAAAATGACATCAATCCTACCGGAATGGGTGAACCTCCATTCCCACCGATTTTTGATGCAGTTGCAAACGCTTTGTTCAAAGCCACGGGTAAAAGGTATTACGATCAACCTTTTCTGAGTGAAATAAATCTTTCGCTGACATCCTGATTTATTTTGACTGAAATAGATTTTTAACGAATGGTGCAGATCTGAACCATTCGTTAATTAGCCCAATTATTTTTGATTCATTCGACCCCAATTCAAATTCATCAGGTAAGTTGTCAAAATTGACGTATTTTAACAATGAATTTACCCATCGTATACAATGCCCCCAAAAGACGTCATTATTGCAGGAGGAGGACTGGCCGGATTAACCTGTGCCATTCACCTGTCTCATTTTGGTCTTAATGTATTGCTCATTGAAAAAAATGCATACCCGAAGCATAAGGTTTGTGGAGAGTATGTTTCTAATGAGGTATTGCCTTACCTGAATTCGCTGGGATTTGATCCCTTTGAATATGGTGCCAAAAAAATAGAAAGGTTAGCGATCAGTTCCCAAAACGGAGATCAGATCATTGCAAGACTGCCTTTGGGCGGCTTTGGTTTAAGCAGATACACCTTCGATAATGCCCTGTTGGAGAAAGCCGGGTCCAAGGGTGTCATATGTCTCAAAGACACTGTTTCGGATATTTCCTTTGAAGGTGATCAGTTTCGAGTTGAAACTAAAGAAAACCCTGCTCTTTATGCGAAATTTGTCATCGGTGCCTTTGGGAAACGCTCACTTCTGGATCAAAAACTGGACAGGGATTTTATGGAAAGCAAGGCTCCTTTTCTGGCTGCCAAGGCCCATTATAACGGGGATTACCCTGAGGATCTCGTTGGCCTGTATAATTTTCCCGGGGGGTATTGCGGGGTGTCAAATATTGAAAATAATGCGCTGAATCTTTGTTATATTGCAGACTATGCTGTTTTTAAAAAGTATAAAAACCTGAAGGAATTCCGGGAAAAAGTGATTTTTAAAAATCAACGTATTAGGGATATTTTTGAACAGTCAGAAATGAAATTTGATAAACCTTTGACAATTAGTCAGATATCATTCGTATCAAAACCAATAGTTGAAGATCATGTTTTGATGTGTGGTGACAGTGCAGGAATGATACACCCACTTTGCGGCAATGGAATGGGAATGGCGATTCGCAGCGCAAGAATTTTGTCAGACACCATTTTGACCTATTTTGGGGATCAATCAGTATCCCGTGAAGAAATTGAAAAGGCTTATATCAGGCAGTGGAACCTCAATTTTAAAAAGCGCGTTTATACGGGAAGAATTTTGGCTCGATTCTTCAGAAAGGATTATCTTTCGAAGTATTTGATAAAAATTTTGAAAATATATCCCGCATTGCTTCCAATGATCATAAGCAGTACACACGGTAAACCTATGAAAGCAATATGATTCAGACCAAACACAGAAGTACTCAGCTTGAAATCATGGATGATTTTTCTTTAAGTGGACAGGGTTTTCGAAAGGATCTTGATATGCTGTCACTGATCAATAAATGGTTGGGTGGAAATCAGATCACCAGGAATGGGGTGCTGCATCTGTTAAAAGGTGAATCCAAAGGCAAGGTCATCAGAATTGTGGATCTGGGATGTGGTAATGGCGACATGCTTCGACGACTTTCAGTAATGGGGGAGACCTATGGCTATAATTTTGAGCTCATCGGGCTCGACGCGAATCTTGACACCATCATCTATGCAAGGGAATTGTCGAAGGAATATGAGAATGTACGATTTATGCAGATCAATGTATTTTCAACCGAATTTCAGGATTTGGATTATGACATTGCCTTGTTGACCTTATTCCTGCATCATTTCAATGATCAGCAAATCCTTGAAAAATTGAAACAGGTCAAGGAAAAATCCAGACTGGGCCTTATCATCAATGACCTTCACAGGCATAAACTGGCTTATATGCTGTTCAATTTGCTCACTCTTTTTGTGGGCAGTAAAATGATCCGAAATGACGGGTTGGTGTCTATCTTAAAAGGATTTAAAAGGAAAGAACTGGAACAATATGCCAGGCAGACCAGCAGCAGGAGCCGTATACAATGGAAATGGGCCTTCAGATATCAATGGATCTTAGAAAATTGAAATGACAGTAAAAATTACATCTGTAGCCAAGGCGCTGCCAAAATATACAAGAACTACGCAAGAGATCTTGCCCTATCTAGAACCCTGGCTTAAAGACAGTGATGATCGATTTAAAAGAAAGATCAAGAAAATATTTGAAAATGCAGGTGTAGACAGAAGATATTCCATCATGGATGCCGAAGAAGTCTTTACAAAAACATCCTTTGAAGAAAAAAATGAACTATATAAAAGGGAATCCATTCTTTTGGCAGAGAAATGCCTGAAGGAGGCGCTTGAAAAGGCAGAGCTCAGGTCTGATGACATCGATTTTATTATCACTGTCAGTTGCACGGGGATCATGATTCCTTCTTTAGATGCCTATTTGATCAACAGGCTGAACATGAGGCAGGACATCGTGAGGTTGCCCGTGACAGAAATGGGTTGTGCCGCTGGGGTTTCAGGGATCATCTATGCCAAGAATTTTTTAAAGGCAAATCCGGATAAGAGGGCTGTTGTGATCGCGGTCGAGTCGCCAACGGCAACTTTTCAGCATGGTGATTTTTCTATGGCCAACATGGTGAGTGCAGCAATTTTTGGGGATGGGGCCGCAGCTGTGATCCTATCATCCCGCCATGACGAAACCGGACCTGCAATTCTGGATGAATCGATGTATCATTTTTATAATGCGGAGCAAATGATGGGTTTTGACCTTAAAAATACGGGTTTGCAAATGATCCTTGATAAAGCTGTTCCGGAAACCATTGCATCTCATTTTCCCGCAATTATCCATCCTTTCCTGGATAAAAATGGCATGGGTATTGAAGAGGTCGATCATTTGATCTTCCATCCGGGAGGAAAAAAAATTGTGCAAACCGTGGAAGCCCTTTTTGGTTCCTTGGGTAAAAATATAGAAGACACAAAAGAAGTATTGCGGATCTATGGAAACATGTCAAGTGTGACTGTATTGTATGTATTGCAAAGGTTCATGGAAAAAAACATATCTTCCGGAGAAAAGGGGCTCATGCTGAGTTTTGGTCCCGGATTTTCGGCTCAAAGAATTTTATTGGAATGGTAAAGGAATTTGAAAATACCGGCTCCTGGGCACTTATTTTAGGGGGATCAAGTGGTTTGGGACTGGCTACGGCCAAAAAGCTTGCCTTGAAAGGCATGCATATTTGTGTGGTGCACCGCAACAGAAAAAGTGAAATGGAGGGGATTCAAAAGCAGTTTGAATCCATCAAGGAAGCACAGATCTCTTTTTTGTCCTTCAACAAGGATATCTTGAATCCGGCTCATAAATCACAGATCATCTCGGCTTTAAAGCATGAGTTGGGAGATAAAGACAGGATCAAATGTTTGGTGCACAGTGTGGCCAAGGGAAATTTAAAACCCATGGCTTCAGGTGATAACAGGAAACTTGAGGCATTAGATTTTAACCTGACTCTCCAAGCCATGGCGGTCAGTTTGTATGATTGGTTCAAGGCTTTGTTTGAAGAGGATTTGTTTGCTGATGATGCAAGGGTCATCAGTTTCACGAGCGAGGGTGCGAGAAAGGTATTGCCCAATTATGCTGCTGTTTCTGCCGCTAAGGCAAGTCTAGAGGCCATTAGCCGGCAAATTGCGTCAGAGTTTGCCCCCTTTGGCATCAGGGCCAATTGCATTCAGGCAGGAATCACAAATACAGCTTCTTTGAGAATGATTCCAAACAGTGATAAAATCAAGCAGCTCGCACAAAAAAGAAACCCTTTCAAAAGACTGACACGCCCGGAGGACGTGGCCAATGCCGTATATTTATTGTGCAGGGATGAAGCGGCCTGGATCAATGGCTGTGTCATTCCTGTAGACGGGGGAGAACATTTAAGCTGAAAAGATGAAGTCACAGGAGATCATAAACTTATTGCCATATACAGCACCGTTTTTATTTGTCGGGGAACTTTCGGATATTTCTGAAACCGGTATTACGGGAACTTACAGGTTTGATAAAAACAGTTCTTTTTACCAGGGGCATTTTAAGGATCATCCGGTTACCCCGGGGGTAATTCTTACCGAGACGATGGCCCAGATCGGGCTGGTGTGTTTGGGAATTTACCTCATGCGCAGGGAACTTGAAAAAGGAATGCCGCAAATTGCGCTGTCATCAAATCAGGTTGATTTTTACCTGCCGGTTTTTCCCGGAGAAAGGGTAAGGGTTGTTTCTGAAAAAGTTTATTTCAGATTCAATAAACTTAAATGCAATGTAAAAATGTTTAACGAAGAAGATGCTTTGGTCTGCAAGGGAACCATCGCTGGAATGATAAAATCTTGAAATGAAAAGAAGAGTGGTCATCACGGGTCTTGGGGTTGTGGCTCCCAATGGAACCGGAGTTCCTCATTTTTTGGAGGCTCTGAAGCAGGGGAAGTCAGGTATTCGATATTATCAGGAGCTCGCTGATCTGGGTTTTTCATGTTGTATTGGTGGGATCCCTGAAGTTTCAGATGCCCTGAAAGCTCAGTACTTATCGCCACTTCAGTTGAAAAATTTCAATAGTTCAGGTATCCTTTACGGTTGCATGGCAGGTATGGATGCCTGGACAGATGCCGGCCTTAACATTGAGGATGACTGTGAACCGGATTATGACAGCGGTATTATTTTTGGTACCGGTACTTCAGGGGTTGATAAATTTAGAGAGGCAATCTATAAACTGGATGAAGGCAGGGTAAAAAGACTCGGAAGCACGACGGTAGCGCAGACCATGGCCAGCGGCATCAGTGCCTATCTCGGTGGAATTCTGGCATGCGGAAATCAGGTAAGCACCAATTCATCTGCCTGCAGCACAGGTACAGAGGCCATTTTGATGGGAGCAGAAAGGATACAGAACGGTAAGGCCAAAAGAATGCTCGTGGGGAGTTGCAGTGATCACGGGACCTACCTTTGGGGAGGTTTTGACGCCATGCGGGTTATGACCTATAAGCACAATGACAGTCCTGAGACGGGTTCGAGGCCAATGAGCGCCACAGCTTCGGGTTTTGTACCCGGTTCGGGTGCCGGAGCCCTGGTTTTGGAAGATCTCGACAGCGCACTTGAACGAGGAGCCATGATCTATGCCGAGATCCTGGGAGGACATCTTAATGCAGGAGGGCAACGAAAGGGAGGTACCATGACGGCTCCTAATTCGGAAGCTGTCCAAAGATGCATCAGGAGTGCCCTTCAGGACTCCGGAATTGATTCCTCTGAGGTAGATGTGATCAACGGCCATCTTACAGCAACTGCCAAAGACAGCGCTGAAATTGAAAACTGGAAGGCTGCCTTAAAATTTGACAAAAATAATTTCCCGGCCATTAATTCACTTAAAGCCATGACGGGTCATTGCCTGGCAGCGGCAGGAAGTATAGAATGCGTGGCCAGTATCTTGCAGATACACCACAATTTTATTTTTCCTTCGATCAACTGCGAGGATGTGAACCCTGCCATACTTGAACTGATAGGGCCGGATGCGATTCCGCAAAAGACCAGGTTCAAAACCATTGACACCGTGATCAAGGCGAGTTTTGGATTTGGTGATGTAAATGCCTGTATTGTATTTAAAAAGTTTAAAAAAGAGCAATTATGAATAATACTGATCTCATGGTCAAATTAAAAAAGATTATTGAACCCTATGTTCAGGACCAAAGCGCCTTTGACAATTTAACCGAAGAAACCGATTTTATCAATGATCTGAAGGTCAATTCGGCGAATCTTGTCGACATCGTTCTTGACGTGGAAGACACTTTTGATATTGAAATCGACAATGAATCTATGGAACAAATGCTAAGCGTTAAGCAGGCATTGGAGATCATTGAGAAGAAAATGCAGGCCTGATTCTTTTTTTATGATTGGTAACGACATCATTGATCTTCAACTGGCCGCCAGGCAAAGTAACTGGAAGCGCAAAGGTTTTATGAACAAACTCTTTTCGCGACAGGAGCAATGCCTTGTGCTTGAATCATCAGCGCCTAACCGGATGGTATGGAAACTTTGGAGCATGAAGGAAAGTGCCTATAAGATCCATGTAAGAAAAACAGGGAAGAGAAGATTTGATCCCAGAAGTTTTAACTGTGAAATCATCGATCAAAACCAGGGCTTTGTACACATCGATTCGGACTGTTACGAGACCATGACAACAATGAAAAAGGAACTCATACACACCATGGCTCATGCGATCAACATTGAACATGAGTTATTTTATGGTATGATTATGAATGAAGATGGGGTGGATTTGGGAGATGCGCTGCGCAAGAGCTTGATCAAGGATCTGGATGAACGCTTTAAGGGGCCTGTTAAGGGTTTGCAGGTAAGAAAGAACGGGCTTCATATCCCGGAACTTTATGTTGATCACAGAAAGTTAAAAGACCTCTGTAGCTTAAGTCATCATGGAAGGTACGGGGCTTATCTTTTGTGTCTTTTTTAACTTCAGGCACTTAGATCTTTATTTACTGTTTGTGTAAAACATTTTTACTCTCCTTCATATAAAAATTAATGATCAATTTTATTGTGAGAGAAAAAATACACGATTATATTTGTGCTCGAATTTTAAATCATGATTTTATCATGGATTCAATTCGGGGTGTAGCGTAGCCCGGTTAGCGCGCCACGCTGGGGGCGTGGAGGTCGGAGGTTCAAATCCTCTCACCCCGACAAAGTAAAATCCTTCCAAACTGAAAGTTTGGAGGGATTTTTTGTTTGCTCTCCGTTGAAAGCTTGCTTTCATAAAGGAGGCAAATAAAAAATACCAAAATGCGTCAGCATTTTTGAAGGATTTTGATTTACAGACTTACCCAATGGAGGATCACCGACCTCAGGGAGGTAATCCGGGAGGTAAGAAGTATGATTTCAGATTTCAGAACAGAGAAGTAAATTTACCCTGTTATTTTAGTAAGGCATTCCTCTTTCAGGATCACTTACCTCAGGGAGGTAATCCTGGAGGTAAGAAGTATGATTTCAGATTTCAGAATGTAGAAGTAAATACATCCTGTTTTTTTAGTAAGGCATTCCCTTATAGGATCACTTACCGCAGGGAGGTAATCCGGGGGGAAGTAAGCAGTAAGAAGTAAGATTGGTCAGCTGATTTGGTTTTTTTATTTCAGTTCCATGATCCAGATGTCCTTGAATTCAACAGGGTGGCTTTCACTTTGAAGTGAAATGTATCCATTTTTCAGGGGAGTACCTTCCAATTCGGTCAGGGTATTAAAATCACCTCCAATGACTGGTTTTTCATATTGCATCACTTCTTTTCCATTGATGAAATGCTTGATCAGGGAGTCATGCCTTACCTCAATTTCAAGTGCTACCCACTGGTCACCATAGTAGGTATCAGAATTTGAATTGATACAATGTGTCGTTACAAGCTCATTATCTATTGTAGCATGCGTTCCTGGAGTGCAGAGGTTGGCAGTGCTTCTGGGCTCATTTTTATCCAGTCCCCCCAGCAACTGCACTTCAATGGATACAGGAAAATCCTGATCAATGCCCATAGAGGCCGGATCCTGGGAATGGATCATAACACCACTGTTTCTTTTGGCCCATCCCTGACCTCCTTGAAGCTGCTCGCCTGTAAATCGGTAATTTAATTTCAATCTGTAATCACGGTATGGCATTTTGTAAAAAATATGACCAAAAGCATCGTTAAAGTTTTCGTATTGACTGTAATCCACTTTCAGCGTCCCGTCAACAACCAAAAAAGTCTGCTTCCAGTTTTCTCCGGAAGGATGGCCTTTGATCTTTACGGTCCAGTCATCCAGATTTTTACCATTAAAAATGGATACCCAGGTATCCTTTTCTTTATGCATATGTTTTTCTTTAGACTCCGGTGCATGCTGGCATCCGGCCATCCAAAAAGATGAAATGGCCAAAATGATAAGATAAATATTTGTTTTCATCTGTAAAAAATACAAGGCTTATTGTTGAAATTAAATGATATTAAGGCTTGCTGGTTTTTGCTTCGAAAATTGCATTGACAAGATCATTTTGATTGTTGTCGTGGCTCAATTGCCAAAACATGATACCTCCCAGTCCATTTTCAAGGGCATATTTGGTTTTCAGGGCCAGACTTTCCGGATCATCCAGGGTTATAAAAGTTGAATCCACCTGGTTGTAAATGAAAGGGGCACTGGATTTTTCATCCCAGAACCTTTTATAGTTGCTGTCATCCGCCATCATTTGTTTTAAATCTGTATAGGAATGCGCTGCCTTTTTATTGTTGTGCTCTTGGTGCAAACCATTTTTGGTGGGCGGTACACCTTTCCAGGAACGTCCGTAAAAAGCGCATCCAATTACCATCTGGGCCGGATCCACGCCATTGTCCAAACAGTACCCGACAATGTCATTGGCAGAACGGGGTTGGTAGTTTATGTCATGCGCCTTTAAATATTCCCTTGTTGGCTCATCAAGTTCGTCGTATGGAATCCCGTATAAGCTCGTGTGATGGGTTGTCAAAGGACTGCCTCCGGCATTATCATAAGTCATTAAATTGATGTAATCTACATGTTTCATCACTTCTGTCAGTTCTATATGCTCAAAATATTTTTCCCAGCCTGCAGCTGCGAAAGTAATTAACTGGCCCTGCTCGTAATTGTCCAGGGCGATACGAAGCTCTTTTACCAAAGAAGTGAAATTTTCTTTGTCCTCTGGCCTGTAGGTGTTTCCATTTCCAGGCAAGCCCGGATATTCCCAGTCGAGATCAATACCATCCAGGTCATATTTTTTAATAAATTCAACAACACTATTCACAAAGATTTGCCTGTTGGCTTGGGTGTAGACCATATCTGAAAAACCTCCGGAACCTCCCCAGCCACCACAGGCGATCATGATCTTTACATTGGGATGTTTTTTGGCAGCCGTAGTCAGGTTGATCAGTTTCTGGCTCAGTTCCTCATTGTCGAAGGCCATTTTATGTTCAATGACCTCTGTAAATGAAAAGAGGATATGCGTCAGTTTTTCATAAGGCAGATCTTCGACCTTAACCTTGTCTGATGGCACATAATAGGCCATGACATTCAATTCATTTTTGGTTTCTTTCTGCTTCGTACAATTTGTAAAAAGAGTCAGGGATAGAATGATCAGTGAAATTCTGGAAAAGCGTTCTAAGGAGATTGACATTGGGAATGATTTAAATGATTTTATTCAATAATTTTGTTCGGTACTGTTTCAAAGTTATGCCATCGGGGGAAATAAAATTCATTATAAATTTAATGTTTTTTTAGAAACAATTTCTATTTTTACAGGAAACCTGATCTTCATGCCTATCCTTGTTTCACTTCGAATTGTATTCTTGTCTTTCCTGTTGTTTGGAGGACAGGTACATGGCCAGAAAAAAAATTTTGATCCTTATGATCAGGAGATTAAGGGCACAGCCTTATCTGTTCGTATGATCCCGATTCCGGCTGGTAAATTTGTTATGGGAGGAAATGGCTCAGAAGATGAGAAACCTGCACACGAAGTGTCAATTGATGCGTTCTGGATGGCAGATAAGGAGACCACCTGGAATTTATACAATTTGTTTTTAGCAAGAGAGATCGATCAACTTGAAACCGACAAGATAAAGGGGGAAGAAGTAAATGCCGACGTAAACGCCGTATCTGGTGCTACCGTTCCTTATGTGGATATGAGTTTTGGAATGGGGGCCCATGGTTATCCCGCCATTAACATGACCCAGTTCGCTGCCTCAAAATTTTGTGAATGGCTGTCGGCCATTACGGGGAATTTTTACAGATTGCCTACAGAGGCTGAATGGGAATATGCCTGCCGTGCAGGAACCCAAACAGCCTATTCCTTTGGCAAAGATGAGACTGAACTGGAGGATTATGCCTGGTTTGCAACGAACAGCAAAGAGGCCTATCACAAAGGAGGACTGAAAAAACCAAATCCATGGGGCCTTTATGATATGCACGGCAACGTAGCCGAATGGACCCTGGATCAATACAACCCCAAGACCTATAATAGCAGAAAAAAAACGCATGCAGCCAATCCCTGGGTAAAACCGGAAAAGGTATACCCCATTGTGATCCGGGGAGGTGCATGGACCGATGTTGCCGGGCAGCTCAGAAGCAGCGCCCGTTTTTATTCTTCAAAAAACTGGAAGACCAAGGATCCTCAGATTCCAAAAAGCAAATGGTGGTTTACAGATGCTCCATTTGTTGGTTTCAGGATCGTCAGACCCTACGATACCCCCAAGCCCGAGGACCAGGCCCTTTACTGGAAAGAAAAACATTAGACTATATCATATGGAAAACCAAGAAAAAAAAGACAAAAGTAAAGCTGTAAGCAGAAGATCTTTCGTGAAAAACACGAGTTTGGCTTCAGGAGCCATACTTACTGCTGGCATTCCCTTTGAAGGAATGGCCAACATCAACAATGTCAAAAAATTAAAGCTTGCCGTGGTGGGCTGTGGCGGACGGGGTACCGGAGCAACCGTTCAGGCACTCACGGCTGATCCCGACGTTGAATTGGTTGCCATGGCTGATGCATTTCAGGACAGGCTTGAAGGAAGCCTTGCCGCCATTCAGGAGCATTTTGAGGATGAACGGACGATTAAAGTAAGTGAAGAGAACAGGTTTACCGGTTTTGAAGCATACAAAAAGGCCATTGACAAAGCAGATGTGGTTATATTGGCCACCCCTCCTGGATTCAGGCCCCAGCATTTTGAATATGCCATTGCCCAGGACAAGCATGTTTTTATGGAGAAGCCTGTGGCAACAGATCCTGCCGGAGTCAGGCGGGTACTTCAGTCAGCCAAACTGGCAAAGGAAAAGAAATTGAACGTGGTGGTGGGTCTACAAAGACATTACGAGCACAAATACCTCGAATTATATCAAAGAGTACAACAGGGAGCTATCGGGAAAATAGTTTCAGGGCAGGTCTACTGGAACAGCGGAGGAGTCTGGGTCAGAAAAAGAGAACCGGGTCAGACAGAACTGGAATATCAAATGCGCAACTGGTATTATTTTAACTGGCTTTGTGGTGATCATATTCTGGAACAGCACATTCACAACATTGACGTGGCCAACTGGTTTGTTGGTGAATATCCCACAACTGCACAGGGAATGGGTGGTAGAGAAGTGAGAAATGATCTTGATCACGGAGAAATATTTGATCATCATTTTGTGGAGTTTACTTATCCCTCCGGGGCTGTGATCTCCAGTCAGTGCAGGCATATCAAAGGTTGTTTTAACAGGGTGGATGAAGCATTCCAGGGAACGCAGGGTTCTGTTGTGGCAAGCAAAGGACTCATCAGCAATCTGGATGGTACCGAAAAATTCAGGCATGATGGCCAAAAGGATCCAAACCCTTATCAGGTGGAGCATGACAGACTTTTTGCAGCCATAAGAAATAAAAATGAGCTTATTGAGGATGCCGAAAATGGCGCAAAGGCTACTTTGTCTGCGATCATGGGGCGAATGGCAACCTATTCAGGTCAGGTCATCACATGGGAACAGGCCTTGAACTCACCTTTGAACATGGTACCTGAGCAGTTGACCTGGAATTCGACCCCGCCCGTACTTCCAGATGAAAAAGGGCATTATAAGATTCCGGTACCGGGTATCACCAAATTTCAATAGGGAACAAATGAAACGAAGAAACTTTTTGAACCAAATTATTGCCACAGGAGCTGCAGTGGGCGTTGTACCCCAGATACTGGGACAAACAAACGGAAAAGAGACTTCAACTGCAGGTTTTAATCTTAAGTATGCACCACATATAGGAATGTTTAACCATCTTGCCGGGGAGGACCCAGTTGAACAGCTTCATTTTATGGCAGATCAGGGTTTTGAGGCTTTTGAAGACAATGGCATGAAAAACAGGTCTGAGGCAATGCAGCACAGGATGGCGAAGACCATGACTGCCCGAAATATGGCCATGGGGGTGTTTGTGGCCCATAAAATTTACTGGAATGAACCTAACCTGGCGAGTGGCGACCCCAATTTGCGAATGGAATTCCTCAAACAGATCGAAGCATCGGTGGAAGTGGCCAAACGTGTAAATGCAAAATGGATGACAGTGGTCCCAGGCCATTGTGATTTTCGGCAAAAAATGGAATACCAGACCGCCCATGTCATTGAAAGTTTGAAAAGAGCCTGTGACATTTTAGAACCTCATGGGCTGACGATGGTTCTGGAACCTCTTAATTTCAGGGACCATCCCGGTCTTTTTCTTACTGAAAGCCCCCAGGCTTATAAAATTTGCAGGGCCGTCGATTCTCCGTCCTGTAAAATTCTTTTTGATATTTATCACCAACAGGTTCAGGAAGGAAATCTTATCCCGAATATAGAAAACTGCTGGGATGAAATCGCCTATTTTCAAATAGGGGACAACCCGGGCAGAAAGGAGCCTACCACCGGAGAGATCAATTACAAAAATGTATTCAAATATATACATGGCAAGGGTTACAGTGGAATTTTGGGAATGGAGCATGGCAATCACAGCCCGGGTAAGGCCGGGGAAGAAGCACTGATAGAGGCGTACAGAAAAACGGATCAGTTTCTATAAGTCTTTATTCGAAATGTTTGGAACCTTGGTTAGGGTCAATTCGATGCCTTGTTTCTAATAACCGGTTTTTTATGCCTTGGAAGGCCCAAAACGTGACGATCTTCTATGCAGACCTGTTGTTTGTAGAAATAGTTTTCTCAAATGAGAATATATGTGTAAATATGTTCAATATAGAATTATTTAAACCGATATTTTATGAAAAGATTCATCACCTTAATAGGGTTGTTTTTATTAATAATTTCCTGTAAAACAGAAAATAAAAAGGAAGTTCAAGAGGCCGAGGCCTATAAAATTCCAGTTCATGCATGGATGGGATTGAAAAAAGATGCCACTGACGAAGATTTAAAAACTCAATTTGACGATTTAAAAAGCAAGGGGGTTGACCGACTCATGTATTCTGCAGGCCATGATCCTGAGGTATACAGAAGAGTGGGTAAGATCGCTAAGGCATCAGGGTTGGAGTTCCATACCTGGATACCTACCATGGTTCAAAATGACAAACCCGAATTGAAAACAGAATGGTATGCCGTTAACAGAAACGGAGAATCGGCTTTTGACAAGCCCGCGTATGTAGAGCATTATCGCTTCTTGTGCCCGAACCGGGAAGAGGTTTTTGAGTTTTTAAAGAACCTTTACGGCAGTGTTGCTGAAGTTGAAGAGGTAGATGGGATCCATTTGGATTATATCCGTTTCCCTGACGTGATCCTTGCAAGAGGCCTATGGGATAAATATGGTCTGGTCATGGACAAGGAACATCCTCAGTTTGATTATTGCTATTGTGAAAAATGTCTTTCTGATTTTAAGTCCGCATCCGGAATCGATATCATGGAGGTTGAGGACCCTACACAGCTGGAAGAATGGAAGCAATTTAGATATGATCTGATCACAAAGATGGTGAGCAGGCTCTCTGAGGTTGTAAGAGGAAAGAACAAAGCCATTACCGCAGCTGTTTTTCCGGGGCCTGATTCGCAAGCCAAGATATTGGTGCGTCAGGAATGGAACAAGTGGGATCTGGATGCATTCTACCCAATGAATTACAATGATTTTTATTTGGAAGGCACTAAATGGATCGGAACCGTCACGAAAGAAGAAGTGGAAGCCAGCTCAGGTAAACCGGTATTCAGTGGACTGTTTATTTGTCCTAAGCCGGAGAATAAAGCTGCCGAAAAGGACCCCGAGGGTCATGGTTTGTTGCCCGAAGAGCTTGAAGCAGGAATCAGTGAATCCATGAAGAACGGGGCAGCCGGAATTTGTTTGTTCACCCCTGGCAGAATGACTGATGCCCATTGGAAGGTGTTTGAAAAGGCCATTTATACTGATTATACAAAGTAATCTGAAAGCAGATTAAATTTTCAATTTCAATGAATTGCTCCGGTTGATCAAATCGGATTTGACCTAAGCTTCATTGGTATGAACGTTCGAGCATTAAAAATTTCTAAAAAATGAGAATAGCGTCTATTGATATTTTAAGGGCCCTGACCATGTTATTCATGATTTGGGTCAATGATTTCTGGAGTGTTACGGGGGTGCCAAAATGGCTTGAACATGCGGCTGCTTCAGAAGATTATTTAGGATTCTCTGATATTATCTTTCCCTTGTTTTTATTCATTGTAGGCCTCAGCATTCCTTTTGCCATTCAGAACAGGATCAAAAAAAATGAAAGCAGGGCAGTGATCGCCCGGCACATTGTAATCAGGTCACTATCCCTTTTACTGATAGGGGTGTATATGGTGAATTGGGAAACTTCCCATTATGAGAGCATTCCCGGAGGAAACCAGTTATGGGGTCTGTTAATGGCGATTGCCGTAAGTCTGATCTGGATGAACTGGAAGCGGAGCCCTGTTGAAAAAAAATGGCATCTGCCGCTGCAAGTCCTTGGTTGGGCGATTCTCGTTTATCTGGCTATAGTCTACAGAGGTGGTCCGGAGGGAGAATTTGGTATGAGAACACAGTGGTGGGGCATTTTAGGGCTGATAGGCTGGGCCTATGCCTTCAATGCCTTGGTTTACCTTTACTCCAGGGGAAATATTTGGGTATTGGCAGCTTCCTGGCTTTTGCTCAACGCCCTTTCGGTTTTGAAGTTTACGGATATGGCAATTGAAACAGATGGTTTTTTAAGTAATTTTTCCGTCATTTATTCTGGTACAGTTCCGGCATTTACGGCGGCAGGTATAGTTGCCACAATGATTTTTAAAAAACTGTCAGAAAAAAAACTGGGTCTGAGTTATGTCCTGCTGATCGCTCTGGGCATTGGCAATGTGGCATATGGTTTGGCTACCCGGCCTATTTGGGGAATTTCCAAGATCCAGGGAACCCCTTCCTGGCTTGCCATATGCACCGGTATCGGTTTCCTTTTGTTTGTGATCCTGTATTATATAGCCGATGTTAAAAAACAGGTTCATTGGGCTAAAATAATTGCCCCGGCCGGAACCGCGACCCTTACGTGCTATTTGATCCCTTATTATGTTTATTCCATCAGGGGAATGACGGGCATCAGACTTCCGGAATTCTTAAAAATCGCTCTGATCGGTCTGATTGTATCATTCGCCTTTGCTTTGGCTGTCGTAATTTTTACCGGAATACTGGAGAAAAAGGGCTTTAAACTTAAACTGTAAAAGCCTGATTTTTATAGGAGACTCTTTGTCGGGGTGCACTGCTCCTGGTAGTTTTGGATTATTTTCTTATCTTTAATGTTGATGGGTATCCTGGGACCTGTTTGTTATGAATGATGATAAAACAGGCTTTATATTGAGCCATAAAAATAGCCACAAATGACCAGCAGAAGAAACTTTATCAAGAAATCGGGCCTCCTCATGGCATCCAGCACCCTGCCTTTCTCACATTTTATGATTCCCGGTCAAAAAAAGAAATTGGGCGTTGCACTGGTGGGTTTGGGCTATTACAGCAGAGATTTGCTGGCACCTGCATTACAGCTTACCGAACATTGTGAATTAAGGGGAATCGTTACCGGTTCGCCTCAAAAAATACCGGTTTGGAAAGAAAGATACGGAATCCCGGATCAGAATATATATAATTACGAGAACATGCATCAACTGGCAAACAATGACGACATTGATGTGGTGTATATCGTTTTACCTAATGGCTTGCACATGAAATATGCCTTGATCTCGGCAAATGCAGGGAAACACGTGTGGTGTGAAAAGCCCATGGCCCTCAATGAAAAGGAGTGCAGGACCATTATTGAGGCCTGTTCGAAAAATAAAGTGCAGCTTACTATCGGCTATCGCATGCAGCATGAGCCTGTAACGCAGCAGCTCATTTCATGGGCAGGAACAAAACCTTTTGGGAAAATCCAAACTGTTTATGCAGAAGCCGGCTTTAGAAACGGAGGTCGTAATCCGGATCATTGGAAATTACATCCTGAACTTGGTGGTGGTGCCTTGTACGACATGGGTGTTTATCCGTTGAATGCTGCTCGTTATGCTACACAAATGGAACCATTGAGTGTCAGTGCCAGAATGGAAGTTTTGCGGCCTGATATTTTTAAAGTGGATGAGACAACTTATTTTGATATGGAGTTTCCAAATGGTATTCAGGTCAAATGCAAGACTTCCTTCGCCGAATCCATGAATCATTTAAAAGTAAATTGTCAGAATGGCTGGTACGAGCTCAAGCCGTTTCAGTCCTATTCAGGCGTCAGCGGAATATCCAGCGATGGTAAGGTATTAAAGGCTTTTCAAGGCAATCAGCAGGCGCTTCAAATGGATGATGATGCCCTTGCCATTATGAACAAGCTCCGGCCTCTGGTACCGGGAGAAGAGGGCCTTAAAGACATCAGAATCGTGGAAGCCATTATGAAATCAGCTGCCAATGACGGCAAAAGAATTTCCTTATAAGCTGTTTAAGAAGTCTGATTTAAAGCGCCAACCGTCTTGAATTCTCATGACTATGGTATAAAGTGATGTTTATCATTTTATTTGACAAATCTCTTGCTTAACTTTGATGATATGACAAAGCATTAAAGGATGAACAATAGGATTCATTTACCGGCTAATGTCAATTCTTTTTTGATCGAAATCGGTGAGCTGTCTTATTTCTCAGGTCGTTTTTTTAGAGAAGTCTTCACACGACCCTTTGAATTTAAGGAGCTGATGCGACAGTGCTATAATATGGGCAACAGATCCCTGTTGCTGGTCGGCGTTACAGGTTTTATTCTTGGTCTTGTCATGACCTTGCAGACAAGGCCCACACTTATGGAATTCGGAGCAGAATCATGGATGCCTTCCATGGTGAGTATTTCAATCGTTAGAGAAATTGGTCCTGTGATCATCGCTTTGATCTGTGCGGGAAGAATCAGTTCTGGAATCGG
>JAHEHF010000059.1 GCA_024644745.1 Flavobacteriaceae bacterium | reverse complement strand
CCTGGTTGACCTTTTGAATGATCTTTCCCGATTTATCCAAATGGATATAACCGTTTGAAATGGTTCCCAAAATGAAACTACCATCATTCAGCTGCAAGGAACTGTAAATGTAAAGTGCCTCCGCTTCATCAAGATCCACCTCCCAAAGAGAAAGCCGACCCTGGTCATAAAAATAAAACCTTCCATTTTCAGTAATGATCACTTTTCTGCCCTCATGATCATAAATTCCAACAATGAAATTATCGAGAAAAACCGGATCCTCTGAGGCCAAAACCGTTCTTCCATTTTGAATCCTGTACAGGCCACCCGTATTTTTTTGAACAAATATTTCATTGCCCAAATTAAAAATCTTGGTTCTTTGAACATCGAAATCAATTACCTGAAATGATTCCCTTTCTGTATCATAGAGGTATATTCTGTTCGTAGATTGAAACAAAACCCATTCATCATGTGAAGTAATATTCCAAAAATGCTCATCCTCTACCAGGGGCTGTTTCAATTTATCCAGTAATGAGGTGTATTCCAGTAAGCCCAAATTGTTGTGCTTCCAATAACCAAGTTCCATATAGCAACCCGTATAAATCCGATCCCCGATCACCTGAAGTGCTCTAACGATGGTTCCGTTAGGCGACGGGTACAGGGTCCATCGGGCGCCATCAAATTCAAGCAAGCCCTGGTTGTTGCCAATATAGATATAATTGTTATCGGCTTGAGAAATCGACCAATTCTGGTTCCCTGCCTGGTAATCTGAAATTCCATAATTACTGATGGGGGGCAACTCCTGGGAAAAGGCACTCAAAGCCAAAATGAACTGGCAAAAAAAAATAAAAAAATGTTTGGTATGATTCATACGATTTCCAGTCTTTTAATTTTGACCCTCAAGTATTACAAGACTCATATTTCGTTTAAAAAACATTACTGATTCTAATTATTTAAAGACCCAAAGTTATCCATTTTTTCTCCCAAACTACAAAATAAATTCAAGCGAATTTCAAGATTTCAAAGCCATTTAATCAGTCATTTCCGACTTTGTGGGTCAATTTTAAATAATATTATCTATAACTTTATATAAAATACAATATATTACTGGTTAACAATATATTAATTTAATTAATTAAAGTTTATATTTTATATAATTCATACTATAGATAAATTCTATATTGAGACATTTTAAAGGTATAATCAATTGATTTTCAATTTCTTAAATTTTTTTAACTCTCATTCCCTTTTTTCGTGCCGTAGACTCCCTGTTTTCTATATTCGTGTTGATCACTGTCGTTACAAAACCCTCGCTTCCCCTCTCCAGACGATCGATTAAAATTCTTGCCGCGGACTTCCCAATGCTCACTCCGTTTTGATTAACAGTTGTGAGCGCCGGGCTCAAATTCTCAGCCATCTTCTCTCCTGCATATCCTATCAAAGCAATATCATCAGGAATATGAAGCCCCTTCATTTTGGCAACCTTTTGAATGGCCAGGGAAGCATCTTCATCAACCGCAAAAATTCCATCAGGACGATGACGGGTCAGTAAGGTATTCACTCTCGCCTCCAACTCCTCCAGACTGGTTCTAAGGATCAATTCATCATCAACAGAACCAGAATATTCCTCTACCGCCTTTTCAAAACCTTTTACCCTTAATTGACCTACCCCCAAGAAATCAATCGCTGAAACAAGTGCAAGCTTCTTGCAATTTATCCCGATCAAATGCCTGGTAGCGATATAAGCGTCATTCAGATCGTCTACAACCACTTTGTCGCATTCGATCTCATTGGTAATCCTGTCAAACATGACCACCGGATGCCCTTCTTTGATACAAGCCTGAAAATGGTCAAAATCCTTTTTAATCTGAGTTTCCTCGGCAATAGCCACAATAAGGCCGTCTATAATCCCATTCGAAAGAATTTCTGTGTTGGTAACCTCCTTCTCAAAAGATTCATTTGAAATACAGGTAATGATGTTGTAATTATTTTCATTGGTTACTTTTTCTATCCCGTAAAGTACCGTGGTAAAAAAATTATTGAGAATGCTGGGCAGTATGACCCCAATGGTACGGGTTTTTCCTGACTTTAAATTCACAGCAAGTCTGTTGGGTTTGTAGTTATATTTTTCGGCCAGTTTCCTTACCCTGATCTTGGTCGGCTCACTGATCTCATAACTGTCATTCAAGGCTTTTGAAACCGTGGAAATCGAAACTCCCAGCTTCTTAGCCAGCTCCTTTACTGTCATCTTCTTATTTCCCATACAGACTGCGTAATATTGAAAAACTGTAAATATATTAGAATTTAGGTATCCTTCATAATATAATTAAATTTCATCTGGAAAAATATTATAAATGCCTTAACTTTATATAAACTTAAAAGGAACACAAATTTTAATCACCATACAATGAGTTATTATATCAACAAAACCCTCAAAGGAATCACATTTGAGGAAGGCATCAGCAAAATTACCGAATCCTTGAAAAATGAAGGTTTTGGGATTCTAACTGAAATAGACATTAAAGCGACCCTCAAAAAAAAGCTGGACGTTGATTTTTACAACTATAAGATTCTCGGGGCCTGCAACCCCCCTTATGCCTATAAGGCACTGCAGGCAGAAGACAAAATAGGCGCAATGCTGCCTTGCAATGTTATTGTCCAGGAAAAGGTCAAAGGAGAAATTGAGATTTCAGCGGTTGATCCCATTGCCTCCATGCAGGCGGTAAAAAATCCAAGCCTCGGTGTTCTTGCTGACGAAATAAGGACCAAACTGATCAAGTGTATTGAAGCGATATAAAGCAGGTATCTCAAAAAAACAATAGAAGTTCACCCCGTGCATCAGGGCTCTAAAACTGGGCCCTGGTAACTGAGACTAAACTGCTTTTGACCTTGAGAAATCCATTTTCCGGCAAGGTAATCCCAAAATCCGTAATTCAGGGTGAAATCTGAAATTACAATGCGGTAAATGACCTGATCACCCTGTTTACCCGCCTTTTCTATTTCCAGTGTACTCCCTGCATCCCCGTTGGTAAACCAGGCAAAACTTTCATTGCCATCTGTTGCGTGCACAAAAACCAGGTCATAGGTTCCAATATCACCTGTCCGGCTGTACACATAGGTTCCCTCGAGATCACCAGGACCCCTTACCGGGGTAATTACGATCAGGTCAGATAGAGATGAGCCTGTCAATGGTTCCATGAGCCTGATCTGATCAGATTCATCCCCAGCCTGGGCATCCTTCCAGAACATATTTGTATTTATTTCAAACACCTCATTACCAATCGCGTATTCATTGGGCAAGGGCTCCTTCACATCCTCACTCTCAGAGCAGGAAACATGCAGCCATACAAGCGCTAAAGACAGAAAAATCCGGTAAAAATACATTTCTGACATAAAGATAATTCTAATAATTATGTATCTATAGGTTGAAATCCCGAATGTATAATTAATTTTGCAAAATAAAACAGAATCTCATGAAATCATTTGAAGACCTGAAAATCAACAAACCTCAATTAAAAGCTTTGAATGATTTAGGAATTGAAACCCCGACTCCCATTCAGGAAAAATCAATTCCGGCCATACTGTCAGGGCACGATATGGTTGGTCTGGCCCAAACAGGCACGGGAAAAACCCTGGCTTACCTACTGCCTGTTCTTAAGCTACTTCCTTTTTCCGATCAGATACAGCCAAGGGTACTTATTCTGGTGCCAACCCGTGAACTGGTGGCGCAGGTCGTTGAGGTGGCCAGAGACCTCACTACCTATCAAAACGTCAGGATCGAAGGAGTTTACGGAGGTGTGAACATCAATACCCAAAAGGAAATGGTGAGTCAGGGACTGGACATTCTTGTCGCTACTCCGGGAAGGGTTTATGACCTGGCAGTTTCAGGAGTATTGCGACTGGCCTCAATTCAAAAGCTGGTCCTGGACGAGGTCGACGAAATGCTTTTTGTGGGTTTTAGGCCCCAGATCATGAATATTCTGGACATCCTGCCTCGCAAACGACAAAATATCATGTTTTCAGCAACATTGACTGAAGAAGTGGATGACCTTATTCAGAGTTTTTTCAAAAGCCCAAAAAAAATTGAGATCGTTCCAGTAGGCACCCCCTTGGAAAAAATAAGGCAAAAAGGGTTCCCGGTACCCAATTACAACACGAAGGTAAATTTTCTGAAGCAGGTACTAAAAGAGGAATCCTATGAAAAAGTTCTTGTCTTTACAAAGAACAAAAAGATTGCCGACCGTCTGTTTGAAAACCTGAATGAATTTTTTCCGGATGAACTGGATGTGATCCATTCAAACAAATCTCAAAATTACCGTTTTCAATCGGTCGATCGATTTCAGGAAGGCAGCATCAGAATTCTTATCGCCACAGATATCGTATCAAGGGGTATGGACATTCTCGGCGTGAGCCATGTCATCAATTTCGATGCGCCCAAATATCCGGAGCAATACATCCACAGAATTGGTCGAACAGGAAGGGCAAGAAAAAGTGGTGAGGCTATTTTTCTATTCACTCCGGCAGACGAAGAATCCTTTCTTGAAATCGAAATCCTGATGCAGTCTGAAATACCCATAGCTACGCTGCCTGCGGCCGTTGAAATTTCTAAAGTACTGATGCCCGAAGAAAAGGACAGGTCCTCTGAAAAAGAGATCCAGGGGAAAAAAAATCCACCTATCGAACCGGGAGCCGCTTTTCATGAGAAAAGTGACAAAAACAAAAAAGTAAACCTCGGAGGCTCCTATAAACGAGAGATAAAAAAGAAGTATAAAAAACCCAAAACAAGACCCCCGAAATCAAGAGGAAAAAAATAGCGCCGACCTCAAAAAAAAAATAGAACAATTTTTCTGTCTTTTTTTTCTCAGAATTACAATAATAGAAATTTATTTGCGTTGTAGTATCTCATTAGTTTTTATTTAAAACTAGGGAAAATTGTTATTGTTAAAGAAGGAAACTCTCCAGTAAAATGGAGAGTTTTTTTATTTGCAGCTATCTACCTTATTTTAATCATTATTTATTTTATTATCTGAAGTGATTATTTAAAGAAAAATCAAATTTATTTTTACTTGTTTACAATATAAAAAACTTAATCACGTTGTAGTATCTCATTAGTTTTTTTTATTTTAAAACTAGGGAAAATTGTTATTGTTAAAGAAGAAAAACTCTCCAGTAAAATGGAGAGTTTTTTGATTTTAAATACTACTGAAAAAGGTGGTTTGACCTATGGAAAAACGGCTTCTATGATCTCACCCCTGTTCCCATTCGGAAATTCAATTTGCAACAAATTTGAGATTGTTGGGGCAATATCAATGATATCAACACGCTTCCGGCTTCTGCCTTGCCTTATTCCTTTTCCATAAAACATTATCGGAACGTGGGTGTCATAACTATAAGCAGATCCATGGGTGGAACCGGTATCCGGATATGGCACAGTTACCGGATTGGGAACGATTATAACGTCACCTGATAATTTCTGATTGTACCCATTTTGAACATGGCTCAAAATACCTGTGTCAAAATCTGTCTTCTGAAGTGTTTCGGCTGTTATGGCCTTATGGATACCTTCATAGTTGATCAGTTCATCTACAAAAACATCTGCCACCTTTCGGGACTCAAGTTTCCTTTCTTCTAAGGCCTTCTTGTTTAAGAATATCTGAAAATTCGAAACATTCTCGACCAGGTCCTTGGTCCCAAAATGCCGCATTGACACCTCATCAATATGAGACCTGAAAGCCAGGGCGTCAAAAATGCCGCCAGGAATTTTTTTCGATTTCAAATAAGCAGGAACGGCAACTGCGGCATGATCGGCTGTTAGAAACAAGGTGTAATCATCTTTCCCAACTTCATCATCCAGATACTTTAAAAGATCCGCCAAGTCTTTGTCCAACCTTAAATAAGTGTCTTCAATTTCTTTGGAATCAACCCCGAATTGATGTCCTACATAATCAGGGCTGGAAAAACTGATGGCTAAAAAATCGGTAAAATCTCTTTTTCCCAATTTCTCGTTTTTCACAGCAGCCTTGGCAAATTCAACCAGCAGGGTATTACCGAAAGGGGTGCTTTTGATGAGGTCGAAATTCGAATTCGCCTTGCTCAGCTTTTTAAGATCATGAGGAAAAACCGGTTTTTCCTCCCCGATCCATAGGCCCTCAAAGGCATTGTCATCTTCAATACTCTCAGTATAGGTTTTTATGGGGTACAGGGTTTCCCACTTTTTTTTCATGAATTTCTGAACCAGCCCGTTGTCATTAAAATCATCAACCCACTTCGGCAACTCATCCATATAAAATGTAGAGGTCACAAATTTTCCTTCATCCATCCCGACAAACCAGTAGGAACCATTTGATGTATGTCCTCCTGGAAGCACCGCCGAACGGTCTTTTAGGCCCATAGATATGGTTTTTCCATTCATGTTCTGTGCCAGCCGGAGCTCATCAGTCAGCGTCGTGGTCAGCAAACGATAAGGCGATTTCTGTTCGTTTTCCACCTCGGTGCCCACTGCCTGATAATTAAAATCATCCACACAATAGATCCATTTTTTTAAAAATTTATCATACCAGTAATTGGCTATAATTCCGTGTGTGCTGCCAGTCGCACCTGTATAGACGGAAGCATGTCCAACAGCCGTCTGAGTTGGGATATAATTAAAGTGCGCATTCTCGCAATTGAATCCTTCTCTTAGAATTCTTTTGAAGCCGTCTTCACCGTATCGATGATAAAATCTGGTGAGATAGTCGTAGCGCATTTGATCGACCACTACCCCCACGACCAATTTTGGCCGGTCAACACGAGTCATGTCCTGGGCATTCAGTTGAATACAGAAGAAACCAAGGAACAGGTATAATAATACATTTTTCATTTCATAAACTTTAGAGGTCAAATTTAAACATAATTAGGTATAAAATTTAAACATAATCCGGTATTCATAATATTATTTTTAAATGGGATCATATGTCTGTTAAATTTTAATATTTTAGCACTAATTAATCGATATGAAATACCTTCATAACATAGGACTGTATTTTATCATGCTCGTCCAGGTTTTTAAAAAACCACAAAAAAGATCGGTTTTCAGAGAAAGTCTTTTTAAAGAAATTGATGAGCTCGGCTTAAAATCTTTAGGCATCGTGGCATTTATCTCCTTTTTCGTTGGAGGTGTTGTCGCCATTCAAACTGCCTTGAACGTAGACAACCCCTGGATCCCAAAATACCTTATCGGATTTGCGACCAAAAGATCTATCATTCTTGAATTTGCACCCACTTTTATGTCAATTATTCTCGCGGGCAAGGTAGGATCCTATATCACCTCAAGTATAGGCACCATGAGGGTAACCGAACAGATAGATGCACTTGAAGTGATGGGGGTCAACGCCTTGAACTACCTGGTGTTTCCAAAAGTAATCGCCGCAGTGCTTTTTTATCCCTTCATTGTGTTACTGGCCATGTGCCTGGGGATTTTCGGGGGATGGGTCTCGGGTTTTATGACCGGCTTGTTTACTTCAGATAGTTATATAGAAGGCATACAGCTTGATTTCAAACCTTATCTGATCAGGTATGCCATCATCAAAACCATGGTGTTTGCCTTTATGATCGCAACGATCCCTTCATTTTACGGCTATTATGTCAAAGGAGGTTCGCTGGAAGTTGGAAAAGCAAGTACCCAGGCAGTAGTATGGACAAGTATTGTCATTATTTTATTAAATTATTTCTTAACTCAAATGCTTCTGGGATAAATGATCGAAGTAAAAGACATTCATAAATCGTTTGATGACCACCATATTCTAAAAGGGGTTTCTGCAACTTTTCACAAAGGGCAAACCAGTATGATCATAGGATCGAGCGGATCGGGAAAAACCGTATTTCTGAAATGCCTCTTGGGACTTTTCACCCCTGAAAAAGGTGATATCTGTTATGATGACCGTTATTACAGTAAAATGAGCCTGAGCGAAAAAAGAGATCTACGGAAGGAGATGGGGATGGTCTTTCAGGGAGGGGCGCTTTTTGATTCCGAGACCATAGAAGACAACGTCAAGTTTCCATTGAAAATGTTTACGGATCAAAGCCAGGAAGAGATGCGGGATCGTGTGAATTTTGTACTCAATCGCGTACACCTTGATAATGTCAATGACAAATTCCCGGCGGAACTTTCAGGAGGTATGCAAAAAAGGGTCGCCATAGCTCGAGCCATCGTGATGAATCCAAAATACTTGTTCTGCGATGAACCCAATTCAGGGCTGGACCCTAAGACGGCTATTGTCATAGACAACCTCATCCAGGAAATTACGGATGAATATCAAATGATCACCATCATCAACTCTCATGATATGAATTCTGTTATGGAAATTGGTGAAAAGATTATTTTTCTGAAAGAAGGGATCAAAGAATGGGAAGGCTCTAACAATACAATTTTTAAAACTGACAACCAGGCCGTGACAGACTTTGTTTATTCTTCCAATCTGTATAAAAAAGTACGAGAAGTGTATAATAAGAATGCCTGACCCCATTTTTCTCTGGCAACAGGGCCCGAAAAGAAGATCCTCATCCCTCGATGGTTTTAAGGCACCTCGCGCACTTCAATATTTTTAATTTTCAGCCTCGTTTCCATCCAGGCTTTCAGTTTTTCTTCCTGAATTTTTTTCTGCCGTTTGCTCACTCCACCTTTCCAGCTCACTGAAATCACGTTTAAGGTGTCTACTTTTTCAAAATCAGATACATACTCCCTGGCGTAACTCACCTTTTTCAAATCGCTGTAATTGATCCCTATTTCTTTAACCACCCTGTCAAACAAGACCTCATTGTCGTAATACCTCCTCAGGGCCTGTTCCAGTTCATTGATCCGATCGTCCTTCTCGCGTATGGATTCATCCCTGGATATCAACATTTTATTACTTTCCATATACATTTCCTTGATCTGGTCAATATCTTCTCTCATCCTGGTGTCATCCTGACTTTGTAAAATGGTCAGCTTGGTGTTTTTTAGACCCAGATCTTTAAGTTCTTCCTCCCATCTCTCCTGGTCTATACTGGTATAACTGGAACCAAAAACATAAAGTTTGATTTCTTTTTCCTGATAATCTATGCTTTCACTGTAGTCTCCAATAATATTAACGCCTTGTTCTTTGAGGTTTTTAATGAACTTTTCGGCCCTGGTATTATAGTCGTTCAGCAAATACAATTCATAAAACAAATAAATACTAAAACTCAAAATCACAAAAGCAATCAAGGAGGCAATTCTTGAGATTCTTCTTCGTTTCGCATGATTGATGTATTTCCGCATCGGAAAACGCAGATATTTGGTAATGGCAAAAGCTGCAAGGGCAATAAAAATACAATTGATCGTAAACAAAAACATAGCGCCTCCAAAGTAATTGAACTGACCGGTTGCCAGTCCGAAACCGGCGGTACAGAGGGGTGGCATCAAAGCTGTCGCGATCGCTACCCCGGCAACGGTATTGAATTGGGGCTTGGGGCGGCTGATGGCAATGATCAGCGCAAGTCCACCGGAAATGGCGATCAATACATCCCTTACATCCGGCTTGGTACGTGCCAGGATCTCGGGGGTCGCTTCGTTAAAAATGGGGATGCTGAAAAAAAGAAAAGAGGTGATCAGACTCAAGAATACCATGGCTCCAAAATTGATCACAGATGCTTTAAGCGTATCTACGTCATTGACCCCGATAGAGAATCCTATTCCCAGGATGGGACCCATAAGGGGAGATATAAGCATCGCACCGATCACAACTGCAGTGGAACTCACATTTAGGCCAATAGAGGCAATAAAAATTGAAAATACAAGGATCCAGGCTGTCTGCCCTTTGATGGATACGCCTTCGCGGATCGTCTCGGCCGTAGCCTCTTTGTCCGTTCCTTTTCGAATGCTCAATAACTGAGGAATATATTCCTTGAGACTGAGAAAAAACCCTTTAAATTCTTTCTGAACTTCTGTTTTCTGATCCTTTAATTTCTGATCATGTTCATCCTGATTCATATTGATGTCATCCATATAGCGACGCTTTTCAATTGTGCATGCTAAATATATTAAAAATTAGCGCTTCTTAAATCGGTCTTCTGCTCTTTTTGAAAGCTCCTTGATCTGCTGTTCATCAGTCCTTGGAAAAATCATAATGGTATCATCTGTTTCCACAATGATATAGCCATGCAAGCCTTCAACAACAATTTTTTTGTGCTTTTGGGTGCGGACCATATTGTTGGATGCATTCTGAAACAGGCCATCTGCATTTACGACAGCGTTGTCCTGCGCATCCTTCGGCAATTTATCATAAAGCGAACCCCAGGTCCCCAGATCGTTCCAACCAAAATCAGTACCCATGACAAAAACATTCGATGCCTTCTCCATGATCCCGTAATCAATTGAAATATTTTCTGCCAGGGGGTAATTTCCCTCGATAAAACCCTTCTCTGCCTCAGTATTCCATAGGGCATCAGCCTTCTGAAAAAGGCTGTACATTTCTGGCAAACTCTTTCTGAATGAACTCAATATGCTCCTAACGCTCCATATGAAGATCCCGGCATTCCATAGATAGTCTCCCTGAGAGATAAATTTTTTGGCTGTGGCCAGGTCTGGTTTTTCAGTAAAATTCCTCACTTTATTCACTTTCCCTTCTGAAGACTCATACTGAATGTAACCAAAACCGGTATTGGGTCCGGAAGGCTTGATTCCGAGCGTCATCAAAATATCCTGCTGCTGACATGCCTTGAATGCAGTTTCCACGTTTTTCACAAATTCCTCCTCGTTTTCAATATAATGATCAGAGGGAGCAACGATCATGACAGCATTTTCATTGGCCTCGGCTATCTTCAGAGCGCTGTATAAAATACAGGGCGCCGTGTTTCTCATGGCGGGCTCCAGCAATACCTGACCTTCATTGACCTGAGGTAAATGCTCCAGTACCAGGTCTTTGTAACGCTGGTTGGTTGCGATCAAAATATTTTCGGAAGGGATGAGTTTCTCCAGCCTGCTGAAAGTCTGCTGGAGGAGAGATGCACCTGTGCCGAGCATATCATGAAACTGTTTTGGGTTTTCGGGAGTGCTAACGGGCCAGAATCTGGACCCTACACCTCCTGCCATGATCACGGCATAATAATTTTTATTCATTCTTCATGATTTAACGGTTCTACCTCAGCATTGGGGTGGAACACATATTTTTTATGACTATGAACCTCTGTACACTCGTAACGGGTTCTTCTTTTTTCACCTTTGATAAAAGTTCGGTTGTTATAAAAAAACCTGCTTTGAGCGGGAAGTTCAAAAATAAGCGTTTTGTGCTGAAAAGCATCATACTTTCTCATGGCCAGTGACAATTTGATATCTCCATCGCTACTGGCTTTAGGATTGATCAGGTAACGGGCCAGTTCAGTGAGCACCCCATTCGGAAAAATATTGGGATGCAAAAATGGCAGCATCAGCATTTTAAAATTATTTTTCCATTCCCGGCCGTGAGGTTTTACCCTTTTGTACTTTCTATAGGTCAGCAAATGTGCAAATTCATGTATCAGGGTAAGCAAAAACCTGTATCGATTCAGGTCATTGTTAATGGTGATCTGAACCTTTCCATCCGCAAACCGTTTAAAATCGCCGTGTTTGGTCCGCCTTTTATTCACGATTTTTAAATGACAGGGATATTCTTCAAGCAACACAAGCACCTGAGGAAGTGCATCTCCGGGAAGGTATTTTTCTAAAATTTTCTCCGTGGTTTCCAAATATTTATAATTGCTTGTTTTTTTTGAAAAAAAGATGCCTATGGTGTTGAATTCGAAACCTGCAATACTTTTCCATTATAAAATTTATTTCCGTTCAATGAAAAATCGGCTATATACTGACCCATTTCTGCAGCTGTGACCGGTGCCTGATAATCAGGAAAGGCCTCTTTCAGCATTTCCGTCTGGACCGCACCAAGAGCGAGCGTATTAAACGATATCCCCTTGTCCTTATATTCTTCAGCAAGGAGTTCCATCAAAGTGATGAGTGCTCCTTTTGATGAACTATAGGCCGACAGCCCGGCAAATTTCACACTTCCCTGTATCCCACCCATGCTGCTTATCGCCAGCACATGAGCACCGGAAGCTGTATAAGGTAATAAACGACGCGTCAACGCTGCCACAGCAAAAACATTGACCTGATAGATCTTTATAAAATCATCTGTTGTAGTCTGATCAAAGGGTTTATGCAACAGGGCCCCGGCATTATGGATCAAAACATCAAATGTACCCCAATTGCGATCCACAAAGCCCGCTACCTCATCAAGACCATCTTTTTGGGTGATCTCTGTTTGCAACAGGTGCAAATTGGTCCCTGAAGCGGTCAATTTTTCCATACCCGAGGTGTTTCTGCTAAGTGCAAGTATTTCATGACCGTTACCCGACAAGATCTTAACGAGCTCCAATCCGATGCCTCTGCTTGCACCGGTCACAATAATTCGTTTTGGGTTTTTGTCCATTTTGAGTAAACCTTATTATATTGTAGGAAAATTAATTCTCAAAAATATGAAATTTTTAAGCACCATCTTTTTTTTAACCTTCACTTCTTTTCTCACGGGACAAAACACATTTTTACATTGCGGGAAACTAATCGACACCAGGAACGGGAAAGTACTGGAAGAGATGACAATAGTTGTATCGGGGAACCAAATTACCTCCGTAGAGAAAGGCTACACCGCGCCTTCGGGCCCTGAAGAAATGGTAATAGATCTAAAAGACAAGTCGGTACTACCAGGTTTGATCGACATGCACGTGCACCTTGAAATGGAATCCAACCCTAAGAGATACCTTCAAAAGTTTACGCTCAACGATGTTGACGTCGCATTGCAATCCACGGTATACGCCAAAAATACCCTTATGGCGGGTTTCACCACGGTCCGCGATCTGGGTGGCACAGGGGTCAACATCGCGCTTAGAGATGCCATTACCAAAGGATTTATTGAAGGACCAAGGATCTATACCGCAGGAAAATCACTGGCCACCACTGGTGGTCACGCCGATCCCACCAACGGGATGCGTAAAGAACTCATGGGAAATCCAGGGCCGGATGAGGGAGTGGTCAACGGGATAGAAGATGCCCGTAAAGCCGTCCGCCAAAGGTATAAAAATGGAGCCGACATGATCAAGATCACGGCCACAGGAGGGGTATTGAGCATGGCAAAAAACGGTCAAAATCCACAATTCACCATTGAGGAAATCAAAGCGATCTGTGAAACCGCGAAAGACTATGATATGCATGTAGCGGCGCATGCTCATGGAGATGAAGGAATGCAAAGGGCGATCCTGGGAGGCGTGAAAACCATTGAACATGGCACCTTGATGAGCGATGCAACCATGGACCTGATGAAAGAGCATGAAGTCTTTTACGTTCCGACCATCACCGCAGGAAAAGAAGTTGGTGAAAAAGCCCTGATACCGGGGTTTTACCCGGAAATGATTGTCCCAAAAGCCCTTGAAATAGGGCCTAAAATACAAGGCACCTTTGCAAAAGCTCATAAAAAAGGGGTCAAAATTGCCTTTGGCACAGACGCAGGCGTTTTCACACATGGCCTGAACGGAAAAGAATTCTTCTATATGGTGGAGGCGGGAATGAATGAAATGGAGGCTATTCAGTCTGCAACGATCACCAATGCCGGAATTTTAAAAAATGAAGGTCTCGGGGAAATCGCTGTGGGAAAGTATGCAGATATCATTGCCGTTGATGAGGATCCCCTTATAAATGTGAGAACTCTTGAAAATGTTAGCTTTGTTATGAAAAATGGCAAGGTTTACAAGGGTGTGAAGCCCTAAGATAACCTTGATTCTCTACATTCAGAAAAGGCTTATTCAAATATCATGTGCTGATAGGCTCCTAAATCGGGTGAAGTGATTCTGTTTGTTCCCAAAATATCCCGGGGCACCTGCTGGGATGCCGGTAAAAAACCTTTACCCCTGGCATCTGAAGCCTCTCCTATGATAAGGTCATGCTGTTCGAGATTCTTGAAATCAGCTTCTCCATTGAATATATTGTCCTGGTAATATTCGGTATTATCAAAATCGAACAGCGGGTCATTTGAAAAATTTCCATTCGGGTCATCAAACCTCAACAAATTATTTCTGAAATTAAAAGAAAACGCTGCACCCTCGTTTCGCTCCAGGAAAAACTCTATGTTCTGATTCCCTTCGATGATACAATTCGTGAAATTAGCTGCTTCCAGATCATTTAAAAATACCTCTGCACTACCCCCATCTCCTGAAGCAAGAAGAAAATTATTGACCCATACCGCCGGGTACGAACGGATGCTCCCTCCCCAATAATTTGCAAAGGTGCAATGTATAAAATCGTAATTTCCCCCCAGACTGCATACCAATGAAGACTGGCCGTTATTTCCGATCACAACATTGGTTCCCTCAATATGAGTGGCCCTTCCCAATAAACCAACATTGGACGTATTGTAAATTTCAGTATTGCTGATCTTCAGTGTTGGTTCGGGTGTTCCTCCCACTGAATCCATCAGGATGCCAATAGTACTATTCTTGATGACCGCGTGGTCTATTTCGTGCCCTTTGCTTCCGGCTCGCAGCCATATGGTACCCCATTGCCCCGGAACATCTTCATAAAACGGTTCCAGTCTGTCGCCCTGTATGGTGACTTTTTCATTCAAGGAACCCTTGATCTTCAGGCTGGCATTTTTTTCCACCAGGAGTCCCGAATTGTTATGAAAATGAATATTGGCCCCTTTTTCGATGAGGAGCTCATTGCCCTGGCGAACGCCTGCATAGCCGTATACAACATAGGGCTTATCATTCTTCCATACCGCATTTCCATCAAGATAAAATCCTTCAACCGCAATTTCATCTCCATTCTCGCTCACCCCGAGAACAATCTTTTCTTTAATCCCTTCCGCATCCCTTTTAGGAAATAAAAAATAAGCATCCTGCACCAGGGTCACGAGTTTAACATCCTGCTGGTTTGCCCCCTGGTCAAAAACGATGGAATCGGTGTAAATGGGATCGGTTACTTTTGAGAAATCAATGGTAGCCTCAACAAATACAAAAATGCTGTCCTTTGCCAGAATATCTACGTTTTCAAAAAACTTTCCTGAGGTCCCGTTGACATTGAGGCGGTAAAATGAATTCTGCCCCCTGCCCAGTCTGATATCTGAAATTGTAATGTTGTCGTTGCTTTTATTGTAGATCTTAAATGTTCTTGTACTCGAGCTGATATTGCTGAAAACAGTGTCCAGATAAACCGTGTCCCGTGAAAATTCCAATTCCCCCGAACTCGGCCTGGTTTCGAACAATTCATCATTGCACGATGACAATGCCAAAACAATAATTCCCAGAAAGAACAGATAGCGCAACATGCCTGATTATTTTTCTTTCAATTTGATCTCAAAAACCTTATTCCAGTTTTTCCCGGTAACAAAGAGCCTGTCATTCTCTGCGTCATAAGCGATGCCATTGAGCACATTGTTCTCTCCTGACTGTCCTGCTTTGCTCTGCAAGCCCTTTAAATTTACAATGCCTTCTATGGCGCCATTCGATGGTTCAACGATCAATATAGAGTTCTGCTGCCATATATTGGCGTATATCTTGCCCTTCACAAATTCGAGTTCATTGAGTTTTTCGGCCTTTCGTTTATTGGTATAGGTTTCAATAAAAGATTCCTCTTCAAAAGTTTCAGGATTGAGAAACCACATTCTTTCTGAGCCATCGGTTTTGATCAGCTTTTCATTGTTGTGAGCAAGACCCCACCCTTCGGCACTTTCCCGATAATCAAAGGTTTTTTTCAGCTCAAAGGATTTCAGGTCGTATACAAAACCAACCTTATTTTTCCAGGTAAGCTGATAGATCTTATCGTTTAAGATCGTCATTCCCTCTCCAAAATATTTCCGGTCAAGATCCACCTTTTGCAATACTTTTCCCGTTTCAATCTCCACCTTTCTCAATGAAGACACGCCATACTCTCCGGTACTTTCATAAAAGTAGCCATTGTGAAATACAAACCCTTGTGTAAAAGCCTTATTGTCATGGGGGTATTCATTCACCACCTCATAAGAATAAACCTCGGGTGCATTGGCCCCGAGAAAATAAATGGTATTGTTCAATTGCCTTTTCTCACCATTGTAGTATATGGTTGCAGATATGGCCTGCTTTCCTAATTTATAATCCCTGATATCAACCGCCTGATGATTTTCGATCAATTTTCCGTTGATAAAATATTGAATGGAATCAATGGGATTACCGCTTGTTTCTTTGACTGATAATTTTAAAGGCTGGTTGACCTGAATGGTCTTGGGAGATTCCAACCGCAATTGATATTTATTACCACAGGCATGGGCCATCAACAGAATCCCTGACGTTAGAATGGCAGCAATTTTATTCATATCAAAAAATTTTGCTTAAAATAACTAAAATAATGTTTGAGATTTAAAAATATTAATTAAATTTGCACTCTCAAATTCGGCAGGTGCTGAATCTTCTTTTTAAAAGAAGCGAAAGTATAAAATTTAAATGAGTTAACGATGAGAAAAGGAATACATCCCGAAAATTATAGAATGGTAGCTTTTAAAGACATGTCGAATGGAGATGTTTTTTTAACAAAATCAACTGCCAATTCAAAGGAAACTATTGATGTAGATGGTGTAGAATACCCGTTGATCAAATTAGAGATTTCTCGTACATCTCATCCTTATTACACTGGTAAAATGAAACTGGTTGATTCTGCTGGACGTATTGACAAGTTCAAGTCAAAATACGCCAAATTCAAAAAGTAAAAAGTTTCTCTTTATAAATTCATAATCAAATCCTTTCGGTGAAAACTGAAAGGATTTTTTTAGTGGTATTCCATGAATTTTATCAACAATTCAGGGTATTTTATATATATTCATTAGGAATACTTGATTTAATTTTTAACTTTGTTTTAAGATCAGTGCTGATAGTATGGCAAAGTAATTGATCTTACCCCTCATAATAACTCCCCTCAAAAAACGTTAAATAATAATATCACTGGATATCGTATCCTCTTGTGATAATGAATAAATGTAACAGGTTATGGAGATTAGCGAGGTAAAAGTTAGAAATGAGTTTTTTGTGTCTGCATTGTTCGTAGAAAGTGCCGTCACAGATTATTTATCCGAAAAGCTGAATATAGCGGACGCGATTCATTCAAATTTACTAGGCAACAACAGAAAAGCGCTCTCCTTCGATCAAAAGATGGATGCACTGCTTGATTCTTCGAATTTCTCTATAATAGACAAAAGCAAATTGTCGGTATTCAGAGAAATCTATAAGGAATTCATGATGAATATTGAGGCATCCTCTCTTGAGGATTGTTTTTCTTCACCAGACAGCAATGATGATTTCCTGCTGATTCTGTACCCGCAAAACGATTATTTACCAAGAGAAGAAAAATTGATCAATTCATGTTATCAGTTAATTGGCGAAGTTTCAGAATTGGTGGCGCTGCACACAAAAAAAACAGAGGTGAAAATGCCTCGCCGAAAGAGATTTTTTAATATGAACAATTTAAAGTTAGGGAAATTGACCATGCTGTTATCCCTCTTCTTCATCTCGTAATCAACACAAGTAATATAAATTTTTAGAGAATAAATGACCGGAGTTCCGGTCATTTTTTTTTATTAATTTTACAGAAATTTTGAGTAGAAATGGGAAAAATATACAGACAGGCCGTTATGGCGGTCATTATCAATGAGGAATCCAAAGTATTGATAGGATATTCACCCAGAGACAAAAGCTATAAGTTTCCTCAGGGAGGTCTGGAAGATCAGGAAGACCTGATTACCGGGATCAAAAGAGAATTACTTGAAGAACTTAATTATGAATTGAACCAGGACCGAATCCTCAGCGTTTATGAAGAAAAAGTAAAATACCCTTTCCCTCCTGACTGCCACCCCGTTTATATGGGCCAGGAATTGTCTATTGTGAAGATCCAGCACCATCCCGGGGCCGAGACCGTTCCGCAGGATGATGAATTTGACAGGCTCATCTGGATACACCCCCGTGATGTGGCACAATACAATTACGAATACCGTCAACAGGCCTACCGAAGAGCTTTGCAAATTTGCGGCCTGATCTAAACTAAATAGTGATCAAATCAAATTCAAGTTTTAAAGGCTCCAGGTGACCGAGGAGATTCTCTATGAGCGCATCCCCGTATATTTCATAAAAATCGGCAAAGTTCATTTGTCTTTCCTGCAGGCTTTTTCCCGGAAACAGTACATCCTGTAGCAGGACAATCCTGGCAACAATTTCATGGTATTTTCGCTTCTGCGCTTTCAAAAGCCTTTTCTCCAGCTTGTCCAATCCGTTCAGTTGCTTTTTTTCCTGCGCAAGTACAGCTCCTGTAAAGGATTTGTCTGTGCGGTCGGACAAGGATTTTAAATCGGAAAACATGGCCTCCAATTCCTTTTTCTGAGGCGTAAAATCAATATTCAGGTCAGAGATCTCTTTCACCTTGTTGCGGATCAGTTCCTGTTGCTCTAAGAATATCTCTTTTTCCGAAATGCCCAGAGCCGCCATTTTTGCCCTTTGCTTCTCACTGATCAACAGCACCGAATTTCTGAGCAATAAAATGGGAAAAGGAACCTCCAGTGTTTTGAAATAATCTTTCAATTGCATCCAATAGGCTAATTCTCCTCCACCACCAATATAGCTAAGGTTGGGCAAAATAATCTCCTGGTACAGCGGTCGCATTAGCACATTGGGGCTAAATTTTTCAGGATTCGAATCGAGTTCCTGCAATATGGCTTCTTCCGAAAAAACTTTATTGGTATTGTTAATTTTATATAGGCCTTCTTCAAAGATGATGCGCTCCCTCAAATTCTCATCCAGATAAAACAAATTGATCTCTCTGGGATTCACCTGAACATCATAATGTCTCTGTAAGGAAGTGTTTGTTTCAGAGACTTTTTTAAAACTGGTTTGATGCAACAATTCTTCCCTGATATAAGGAATGAACAATCGCTTCAGGGCCTGAGAATCCCCATCGAGTATCAACAAGCCTTGGTCTGCAAAAAGTGCATTGGCCAGATAACGTGTTGCCTCCGTGAGGGTATCGTGTTCGAGATAGGCCTGTTTAAAAAGCTGTTTTAATTTTTCTGCATGCCTGCCTTTGCCCAGCGCTGCTGCAAACCTGTCGTATACAGCCTCCAAACCACTTGTCGAAATACGACCCACTGCTCCCAGCACCTCCTTATCCCATTTGACCTTCTTGCCTTTTTGATTAAAAAAACAGATCTCCTCAAAATCGTGGTCCTCTGTCGCCATCCAATAGACAGGAACAAAATCATACTTCGGAAAATGCTGTTTGAGCTCCTTGGCAAGATTAATCGCCGAAATGATCTTGTACAAAAAGTACAGCGGGCCCGTAAACAAATTTAACTGGTGTCCGGTGGTTACCGTAAAGGTGGTATCATTCTCCAGCAAATCAAGATGACGCCTGCTCAATTCGGATAGTTCAACGCCTTTTGATTGCTCGAGCAGGCTATTTCTGAGAATCCTGCGCGCTTTACCTGAAAAGGATGGGCCTTTCAACTCAATTTGATGTCGGAATCCTTCTATGTCAGGATATTGTTCATAAAATGGTCTCAGCGTTTCATTCTGATCGAGATAATCACAAATGATCTTTGAAAAATAGCCAGTATCCTGAAATTTTATTGAAGAATTGACTTGCATCAAGGGATGTTAATTTTCGTAAAAATACATTTTTTTTTATGTAATCTAAGATCCGTTATGTTTTTTAACCAAGCTTTAAGACGCGTCCAAGCGACCTCGATTACAAAATAAACATAACTACGGATCTATTAAGCAAAAAAACACCCCTTGGCCTCATGTTTAGACAGGTTCCCCGTAAAGATCAAAATCTGTAGCTTCAGTGATCCTGATCTCGATGAACTCCCCCGTTTTGATGTAGAATTTCGAAGCATCCACAATGACATTATTATCGACATCTGGGCTGTCAAATTCGGTCCTTCCAATGAAAAAGTTTCCTTCCTTGCGGTCAAAAACACACTGAAACACCTTCCCCACCTTTTGCTGATTCAGATCGAATGAGATCTGACCCTGAATATCCATCAGCTCAGCTACTCTTTTTTCCTTTACCGAATCGGGCACATCGTCTTCAAGCTTGAAGGCATGCGTATTTTCTTCATGAGAATAGGCAAAACAACCCATGCGTTCAAATCTTGTATTTTTTACAAATTCCTTAAGTTCCTCAAATTGTTCCTCTGTCTCTCCGGGATAACCCACGATCAAGGTGGTACGGATCGCCATATCAGGTACTCGTTCTCTGAATTTCCCAATCAGGTCAATGGTCTTTTCAGAGCTTGTTCCCCGCCTCATCGATTTGAGTAATTCGGTATTGATGTGCTGTAAGGGAATATCGAGATAATTACAGACCTTTCGCTCCTTTTTCATCACATCCAGCACGTCCAGCGGAAATCCTGTTGGGAAAGCATAGTGCAATCTGATCCATTCGATGCCCGGCACCTTGACCAATTCCTGAAGTAAATCAGCCAGGGCTCTTTTTTTATAGAGATCCAGCCCATAGTAAGTAAGGTCCTGGGCGATCAATATCAATTCCTTTACACCGTTTTTTGCCAACACTTCTGCTTCGGTGACCAAGGCTTCAATTGGGGTCGAGACATGACCACCCCGCATCAGCGGAATGGCGCAAAAAGAACAGGGTCTGTCACAGCCTTCAGCAATTTTCAAATAAGCATAATGCTTGGGCGTGGTGGTAAGCCTTTCTCCTAACAGTTCATGTTTGTAATCGGCTTCAAGTGCCTGAAGGAGGTTTGGAAGGTCGTGGGTCCCAAAATACTGATCAACATCTGATATTTCACGCTCCAGATCAGGTTTGTAACGCTCGCTCAAGCAACCTGTCACAAAGACCTTATCCACTGTTCCCGCCTCCTTTTTATCCACATAGTGCAAAATCGTATTGATAGATTCCTCTTTGGCTTTTCCAATAAATCCACAAGTATTGATCACAACGATGTTTCCGTCGTCATCTTCATCCTCATGCACCACGTTCTTGTTGCTGGCTTTAAGCTGCCCCA
>JAHEHF010000058.1 GCA_024644745.1 Flavobacteriaceae bacterium | reverse complement strand
TTCAGTAAATTGATGGTATTTTTAGAATCGGAACTATTCATATTAGCAAAGAAAGTAAAAAGAAATTGATTACACTTATAGATCAATGTTTAGTTCATTAATCTTGATTCAAATGTACATCCGTTTTCTAATTGGAATAAACGAAATTCCGTTCTTGTGGTAAGGAAAGGCCTTTTAAATTTAGAGTCGGCGAAGCCGTTTTATTATCAATGGGAGTTGATAGAAAAAATTAACGCAAGGAATTTTGCCTGTGTTTTATTGTAATATGTGACATTTACATTATTCCTATGGCAATATGTACTTTTACAGGTTATCCCATAAAGGCATGCATCACAGTCGAATTCTATTATATGCTATATTTATAAAATAGATTCTAATAATGAATTGTCTTTTTATTGATTCTTGTTCCGTCCTCAAGAATTGCATTGATGATCAGAACACTGCCCTTTCTGATCTGTCTTGTATTTAATTCAATATGTTTCCGAACAGGATTCAGGTCCATTATAATTTCACCAAGAATGTTATAAATCTTTATGTTTTGAACGATCTTGGTCGACTCAATCTGAAGTGAATTTTCAAAGGAGTAAACGATGAAATTGTCGCCAGGCGTTTCTTCTTCTACATCCAAAACAGCTCCATTCATCGACAAAATCAGGGTGAATCGGTCGGTGTGATTTCCAACTTCATTATGGTCAAATTGATAGTCGGATATCCTAAGATCATGCATGATGTTCAGGAAATTGTCTTTTATATAAATTTGGGCATCCTCAAGGATTCCTTCAGTATTCTCAATACCTAATGTAAAAACCCTGGGATAGAGTTGGGTATCAAATCCTAAACTAATTCGCTGTTCATCAACCAACGAATTTAATCCCTGAATGGCATATTTTTCGTTATTCAATACAGAGTAAAATTTTATTGGATTGTTGTCGATCGGCATTTTTAAAGCATCATAACCTTTATCAACCTCTTTTGAGGCAGTTTCTGAGAATCCCAATAGAATTTGGTCAACTCCTCCCTTGTTAGATTTCAGGCTTAACCATATGAGATCTTTAGCTTGTTTGCCATTCTCAACTTTTTGATTTTTATTCTTGCTTTTGTCATTCTCATCCTCCTCCTCGTCGTCGTCATCGTTGTCGTCATCGTCTTCATCATCGTCTTCATCATCATCCTCATCATCGTCATCATCCTCATCATCGTCATCGTCATCCTTTTCATCGTCATTGTCATCATCTGAAGAATTGTCTTCTTTATAGCTGATACAAACATCAGCACCTTCTATTTCGATCCACCAATGGCCATTGGCATTGTTCTCTCTAGCCTTTTCATTAAATAAATGAACAAGCAATTCTCCCTTAATCGTATATATTTTGTTTGTTTTTAATTCTGTGTTTTCTCCGTTGATGGATAAATCCCTGCCTTGCGATTTGACCTTGAATCGAATTAAAGACGCCTCCCCTTTAAAGGTGAACCCACTGCCTGATGCTTTTAATGAATTCATATCTATCTCTTCTGAAGGACTTTGCAGCAAAAACATTTTATTGGATTCTGTGTTGGGGTTGATATTCAATGTTCCTGAAATATTGATCCCACATATTTCTTCCTGGATCATATCGGTACCGTCACAATTTTCATCAATTCCGTTATTTGGAATTTCTGGGGCTCCAGGATACACGTTCGGATCCAAATCATCACAATCTTCCAAACTGTTGAATCCATCCTGATCAATATCTGTCTCTCCATTGACAAGGTCATATCCGTCACAATCTTCGTCAATCCCGTTGTTTGGAATTTCTGGGGCCCCGGGATATACACCGGGGTCTGTATCATCACAATCAACATTACTGAAGTAACCGTCAGCATCTGCGTCTAAATAGTCCAAAGTTTCAGGATTACAATCATCATCAACATCATTGTAAAGGATTTCTACCGCTCCAGGATTAATTGATGCATCCGTATCATTGCAATCGGAATCTTTATCGAATCCATCTCCATCGATATCATTCACATCGAAATTGGAATTGGCATCAACGGCTCGCATGGAATTATTAAAATGAACAACCCCGGGCTGCATTGCTCTTACGAAGAAACCCTGAGCAGAATTGATGTATTTTGAAGGCACATCAATTCCTTCACTGCTTATTGCCGTTCCGCCCAAAATGTTATAGGTCAGAAAAAAGGAAGAGGTATGATCGTCTCCTAAATTTTCAGTATTGTGAACCCATAAATAAATGGTTGGGTCTATATTTGTTTCATTTTGAAACAGAAATTTTTCCATATCAATGGCAGAGGGATATGGGTTTCCTAAAAAATTAAAATCATTCTGGAGATCCGTGTCATTAAAATTTCCTTTAAGATCGACCGTAATAATTCCGTTGTTCGGCATGCCAGAAAAAGAAACAAGATGTATTCCTGTGGTTCCCTTTGGTCCCTCAGAGGCGTAACCGATCCCTTCTATCATTTTACCTGACACATTGGTCCAGACATTCCAATAATCACCATTTGGATCGTTCTCAGGACTTGAGGCACTTGTTTTTGACTGGTCATAGACAAAAATTCTCAGGGGGTCGACGTCCAGAAATGTATTTTGGAGTTCTGCTTCCTTAATTGGAGAGGACCAATAGGAAAGCTCCTTGACGTCTCTCCTGTCAAAAGATTTCTCATACTTGACAATTTCTCCGTTGATAGAGGCATTATCATCTGTCATGACCAGTGATTCTTTGTCACCGACAGTCAATGAGCCTTGAATGTCAAGATTTCGATGAACCACAATGCTGTTTCCGGTGTTCTCATCAAAATCCAAACTGGAATTTACAGTGAGATCAAGAGATTCAATATTGCCATTGGTCGCTTTGTAGGGGCTGTTTATAACAGCACTGATATTTGCATCCGGCTGGCCACTCGACCAGGTGTTATTTTCCCATACTGTAACCTTTGCAGCACTAACAGGAAATAGATGAAAACTTACCAGCTCTATTCCATTATTATTGGTTATGAACCGATTTGGATTGGTCAGGGATTTTGAAAAGCCAAGGTGAGAAACAGATACATTGACCCCTGGAAATTCAGACAAACTAAGATAAATTTTAGGACCCTCGACACTGATATCTGTGATATGAGCAGTACCGGCATTATTTAATTCAATATTTTCTACCGGAACCGGCATATCCAAAGATTCTGCATCAGTTTCAATGACAATCAATTTTTCATTTGAAAAATAGGCATCCAGGACCAAAGGTGTTTCTATTTCTTTACCTAAGGGGGCCCCGTAAATATCTCTTTTGACCAATTGATATAATCGATTTCCAAATTCTTCATATCCCCCTTCAAAACTAAAATGGCAATCAATATTTGACGCAATAGGCGGAGCATAAGTTAAACTCGCGGTTTGGATAATGTGGGTTTTGGAGTTTTCTTTTGACACCCTCCTTTGGGCTTCTTTGATATGCATCATACTTGGGGTTGAGCATGCACTTTTAGTTTGAAATATATAAATATGCTCAAGTCCCGGAAAATCTGAAAGCCAGGAGCTCCTTACAGATATAAAACTCTCAATATAGTTCTGTAAAGTTGTGTTTACATCGCTCTCTCCCTGAGACCAGAATACGCCTTTAACTGCTTCTTTTAACCCAGTGGTTTCCAATCGATACATCAGCCTTTGATAGTTGTTCAAATTCTGGTTTATTTCATCATAGTTTTTTTCAAAATATACAATTGGCTTTCCGTTAGTGGCACCGTTAAATATGGCAACAGGGATTTTTTCATTATCAATGATCTCTTTTGCGAATTTAAGGCCCCATTGTCCCGTATTCCCATTTTCATAACTTGCCGCATCCCCGTTTCCGTAATACCACTTGTTGTTGTCAGTTAAAGCCAGACTGTTATTGATCCCGCTGGCAAATACCCTTACAAATTCACTTTGATAAGCTCCTGAGCTTCCTTCATAAATTTGGGCGACCGCATTAGATTGCCCCTGAATGACATAAACATCTCCTGCAACAATTTCATTTCCTGTACCTTCCGGGAGAATTATGCCATTTACCTGATTGTCAATGATACCTTCAAGTGTAACAGAATAATTGGCCAGTTCAGCCTGGATGGACATGTTGAAGTCAAAATCTGCCAAACCATTTATATAATTTAAAGTTTGCTCTTTCGTTTCAACAACTTGCTCGGTCCCATTGGCCGATCTTATAAGATTTATTCTTAAAATAACATAAGGGGTCTGGCTTGCATTTACCTGACCGGCAACATTGAAATCAGCCAGATTTGTAGAAGTCGATCTTGAGAACAGTTGTTTGTCTAAAGGGATTTTAGAAAAAGTGACCTGAGCTGTAACGAATAATGGATGGATAAGAAAAACGAACAGGAAAGGGAGCAAAGCAGATTTAACGGTAAATTTCATAACAAATAGCATTTAATAACCATCTGGAATTGAATAACAAAATCAATGCTTGCACGAAAATAAATTGGACTATAAGCAACTGGCAAAAGCAGTTCGCCTTTTTTTAAGAAGGGGGATCTGATGTTTTTTAATTATACTTTTGCGAAGTAATTTTTTCTCATAGCTTTCAGTTATATTGATTTTGATTCAACCAAATGTTAGAGTAAATTTAATGAATAGGAATCAAAAATCCTAATTTAAGTGAGATAAGGGGTTTATTTTCAGTTGAATAAAAGTCAACTACAAGGCATATAATTCTCCCTTCTCTAGAATTTGAATCAAGGAATAAAATGATTTCATTAATTTCGCGTATCATTAAATGAGATACATGGATAAAATATTTTCTCTAAAAGGCCGGGTTCAGAATTATGCATGGGGAGGTGATCAATTCATTCCTGATTTGCTCAGTTTGGATTTACATGGGGAAAAAGCAGCTGAATACTGGCTGGGGGCGCATGAAAATGCTCCTTCACTCTTGCTCAGTCAGCAAGGAGAAGAACCCTTAGATGCTTTTGTGGCAAGGAACCCAAAGGAGACTTTGGGTCCTGAAATTGCTGAAAAATTTGGCCGTTTGCCCTTCTTGTTTAAAGTTCTGGATGTGCATGATATGCTGTCCATCCAGGTACATCCGACCAAGGCTGAGGCAGAAAAGGGATTTGAGGATGAAAACCAAAAAGGAATTCCGATCAAGGCGCCATACAGGAACTACAAGGATGACAATCACAAACCTGAGATCATGGTCGCCTTGAGCGATTTTTGGCTGCTGCACGGGTTTTTACCAAAAAAAGAGCTTTTAAAGCGCTTAAAATCGATTCCTGAATTTTTTGATCTTATCGGGGTTTTTGAAGAACAGGGTTATCCGGGGCTTTATAAAACCGTGATGCAGCAGCCTGATGAGGTCACCACTCAAGTGCTGAAGCCTCTGATAGATAGAATTTATCCTGTATACAAAGCGGGCAGGGTGGCCAAATCGGACCCTGATTATTGGGCAGCCAAAGCATATGACCTCGCATCGGATAAAAACACTCTGGACAAGGGTCTCTATTCGATTTACTTTTTCAATATTGTAAAAGCAAATAGGGGGGAGGCCATATTTCAGGATGCCGGAATTCCGCATGCCTACCTTGAGGGGAAGAATATAGAACTGATGGCAAATTCAGATAATGTACTCCGCGGCGGTTTAACCGGCAAGCATGTTGACGTTCCTGAATTGTTGAAACACATCAAATTTGAGGAAACTATTCCGAACCTTATAAAAGGGAACTTGCAACAGGACGGAACGGAGCGGATCTATTCAAGTCCGGCGCCGGATTTCGAATTGAGCAAAATAGAGCTGAATGCATCGCAAGAGTATGCTTCCCATGCCTTATCCCCACAAATATTACTGGTTCTTGAGGGTGAAGCACAATTAACCCATGGCAACAAACAAATCAGTCTGGTGAAGGGGGGAGCGGCATTTATAGTTGCCGGCTGTGACTACAGCATCACTTCCGAATCAAAGGCCGAGATCTACAAGGCAAGTGTTCCTTAGGAAATTTTTGACTCCGGAATGAGGTACTTAGGAGATAACCGAATCGATTTGTATGGCAAAGAAGCGGCGATGTTAAAATTCTCTTCATGAAAGAAGCATATGTATAATTTACTTCTTATTTTTACTTTTTTATCATTGTAGCTGCGACATAAATTGAGGTGAATGCCAAGACCACTTCCAGGAGCCGAACAGAAGCAGTTTCGAAGGGACCTTCACAAAGGGAAGAGGTAATATTAAAACGACACAAGAAATATCTATGAAGTACCAATCATCTTTGCTTATCATATTTTTAGGCCTGATCACGAGCTCTATATGGGCTCAGGACCTTTATAAAAGGAATGCATCTGCTGATGTGCTCGACTATACTTTCAACATTTCCTTAAGTGATATCAATAACGAGATCAGCGGAGAGACCCTGATGACGGTTCACATGGAAAATCCTAAAGACACTTTTGCACTCGACCTGATCGGTAAAGGAGATTTTTACGGAATGGAACTGACAGGGGTCTATGAGGGGGATTCAAAGGCTGATTATACCTATGATGATGATAAAATACGGATCTTTCCTCTCTTGCATTCTGACAAAATCAGGAAAATTAGGGTGAAGTATCAGGGTGTCCCGGAAAAGGGCCTGGTCATTGATACCACAAAATACGGGCAGCGGTCATTTTTTGGAGACAATTGGCCCAACCTGGCCCGTTACTGGTTGCCCTGTGTGGACCATCCTTATGACAAGGCGGCTGTGACGTTCAACGTGACCGCACCTGAATATTATGACGTGGTGGCCACAGGTATAAAAAAGGAAGAGAGCAATCTGGGCAATGGTTACAAACTGACACGTTATGAGGAACCTGCACCCGTGGCCATGAAGGTGGTCACCATAGGGGTCACCAAATTCGCAAGTAAAGTTCTGGGTGAGGTCGATGATATTGAGGTATCGGCCTGGGTTTATCCTGAAAACAGGCTGGAAGGGTTTACCGATCTGGAGGAGTCGGTGAAAATCCTGAATTATTTTATAGAAAATGTGGGGCCCTATTCGTATGCAAAACTTGCCAACATGCAGGCCAAAACCGCATGGGGAGGTCTTGAAAATGCCGGAACAATAGCATACAATGAAAAATCCATCACGGGGCAAAAACCGATACAGCGTTTGATGGCACATGAAATTGCACACCAGTGGTTCGGTAATTCTGCTACAGAAAACGACTGGAATCACGTATGGCTGAGCGAAGGTTTTGCGACCTATTTTGCCATTTTATACCAGGAAATGGTGCATGGAGATCAGATGAGGATGGAAGAAGCAGCCATAGACAGGGAAGAAGTGATTGAATATTATGATAAAAATCCTTCCCCTATCGTTGATTATTCGATTAAAGACCCGAAAAAGGTATTAAACCGCAATAGTTACCAAAAAGGAGGATGGGTCCTGCATATGTTGCGGCACAAGCTTGGAGATGAAACCTTTTGGAAAGGGATAAGGTTATATTACAAGACCTACAAGGACTCAAATGCAATGACTTCAGATTTTCAAAGTATCATGGAGGAGGTGTCAGGGAAAGACCTTGAGGGATTTTTTCAACAGTGGATTTATGTAAAGGGCTATCCCGAAATAAAATGGAGCTGGAAATATAAAAACGGCAAGCTTCATATTCGCATCAAACAAATGCAAAAGCATCACACCTTTACATTTCCCATTGAATTTGGAGTGATCAGAGACGGAAGGATGACCATCGAATCTGTCAAGGTGGAAGAAAAATCGTCAAGTTTTGACATTGCGCTTGAATCAAAACCCGATGAACTGCTCATCGATCCTAAGGTTTGGTTGTTGTTCAAGGAACGCTAAGGCGATGCTGCTGACATCAAGGAATTTTTGACGGCCTGCTAAATCGAAGTCATTCGAAGAATTTGATTTTGGTTGAAAACTTGTATCAGATCAGATATGGGGCTTCATTTCACTTTTGCGGTCCTTTAATTGGGCGATCAGGTCTTTTACGGTTTCATCTGCTGCTTTTTCAAAGCTTTCTTCATCCGACGAAGCAAATATTCTCGGACCCGGAACACTCAGGCGCACCTCACAAATCTTACCTTTGCCTGCAGATCTTTTTTCCTGTTTGAAAAGTGCCGTGGCACTGATGATCCAATCGTATTTTTTGTCGAGTTTGTTTAATTTTTTTATGAGCAGGTCTTCCACATAAGGATTCTTTTCTGTCCGTACAAACTGAATATCAATTTTCATGGGATAAAATTTAAAGATTAGAACATGAGATTACAAAGAGTTAAATTAACGCATTACTATCAAATAGAAAATGACCAAGGTCAATATCTGTGCTAAAAATGTTTTCGAGATGATATCACATTCCAGAGGAGGACTTTTTTATCGATGATGATTGGATTGCCATGTTAAGAGACGAATCAATAACTTGTCATTTCAACCCTGAAGAAAATTCAGAATCCCGAACAGGTAAAGAAAGATACCGGCTAACCAGTACAAAAACAGGGAAACCAAAATGGTCAGGTAAGCACAAATGAGCCTTACTTCCCGGGATCTCTTTTTTGGAAATACGACGGGATCAACAAGCGTTTTGATCCATAAGCTTAAAGCTCCTGTCAATTTGTTCTGTCTGGCTTTATTCTTTTTATCCAGTCCTGTAGCCTTTAACCCATTTTCGATTTTTTCCTGTATGATATTCCAATAAAAAATGGATGCTGCCCAAATGGACAGTAAAAATATCACCAGGGAAAAAATTTTGATCAGAAGATGCGGACTTGAGTACCCTGAAGCAATAGCTATGGTTGATAGTCCTACTGCGACAATGACAAAGCCAATTTCCGGTTTAAAATCTTCTGTTTTTCTGAATTCTTCTTCCCTGGTGTTTTTCATGAATTGCCATTACTATTGATCCATATAATTTACTCGCATCTCCTCAATGGTGCCGTTGAATTTGAACGGGGCTGTGTCAAAATAATCTATTGACACCGGAGAACCCAGATCCATTCCGATATCCAGGCAATCGTTGGCAGTGAAGCCCAGTGGAACGCTTACAGGAACCCTCCCGGCAGCGACTTCATTTCCATTCACCTTTATTACGATATCCAAGGGTCCTGCAGGTCTTTTCTCGGCGTATTTGGTGATAACTTCTATGGTCGCCTCGCCTGGAGATAATTTGCTCTTAGCTCTGATATGGGTGCGGGAGATCTCAAACATGTTGTATTCATAAGAAAGGATACCTTCGTGCACATACAAACTCAGTCCTGCTGAAAATCCTCCTAAAGAATAGATCACCCCCTCAGCATCTTCAGCGATTTCAAGGTCGACCTCCACTACGTTCTCTCTATTTCCCAGGGCGGGTGCAGTAAATTCGGGCATACGCGTCATCGAACCGGAGAAGGTCCATTCGGTATAAGGGGGAACGATTCTCAAATCAGGTCGTACCACGGGAACGAATAATCCGCCTCCAATCGGGAAAGCCTTGTTCCGGGCAAATTCTACCATAAACATTTCTTGGAGCTGATCCAGCTTTTCCGGCATTTTTGCGGCAAGATCATTGGCCTGCGACCAGTCTTCTTTCAAGTTATACAGTTCCCAGGCATCATCATCGGGGCTCCAGAGGAGTTCTCCGTTCGTCCCAAAAAATCCTTTCGGAATTCCCGGAACCCAGGGTTCACGAGGTCCTTTGGCACAGGCAAACCATTCATCATGGTAAATGCCCCGGCTTCCCATGATCTCAAAATACTGTTTCATTTTACGCCCTTTTACATCAGGATCATCAAAGGTGTATGTCATGCTGACTCCCTGAATAGGATCCTGCTGAAATCCATTGACCACATTGGGTGGGGTGATATTGAGAATATCATAGATGGTGGGCACAACGTCATTCACATGGTGAAACTGGGCGCGTGGTTCGGCATCGGGCTTTATTCCTTTCGGCCAGCGCACTGCCATTGGGTTTCGTGTTCCACCAAAATGTGCTGCGATCAGTTTGGTTGATTGATACGGTGTACCTCCTGCCCAGGCCCATGAGGCATGATACATGTTATCTGTTTTAGGGCCTCCCAGAACATCGAGCCCTCCTAAATCGTCTAAGGCACGCATATGCTGGTCAATAGTGCTTGGGATACCATTCTGGGCCAAAAGCTCGCTAATAGTGCCCGCCTGACCTTCGGCTGAGGCACCGTTGTCACCCCAGATGTAAAATATCAGTGTGTTGTCGCCATATCCCAGTCGATCAACCTCATCGACCAATCTTCCGACCTGTACATCGGTATGTTCCACAAAACCTGCATACACTTCCATGAGTCTGCGTTGAAAAGGTCTTTCATTTTGCGGAATCGAACTCCATGCCGGCAGCGTGGCCGGTCGTGGTGTCAATTTGGAATTGTCAGGGATCCATCCTTTTTCTTTGGCTTTCTTAAAGGTTCTTTCACGGTATTTGTCCCATCCATCATCGAATTTACCCTTATACTTGTCAGCCCATTCTTTTGCCACCTGATGCGGGCCATGAGCGGCACCCGGGGCCCAATAAATAAAGAAGGGTTTGTCGGGAGCAAAGGCCTTGTGCTCCTGTAACCAATTTATGGCGTCATCGGCGATGTCCTCCGTAAGGTGATAGGGTTTGCCTTCTTTGGGCTTATTCGGATGAACCGCTGAAGTATTTCGAACCATGTGCGGTTCATACTGTGATGCCTCTCCGGCAAGAAAGCCATAAAAATACTCAAATCCATATCCGGTAGGCCAGTAGTCAAAAGGACCTGCCGCTGTGGTATGTTCTGCCGGGGTGTTGTGCCACTTTCCCCATGCACCGGTTCGATAACCGTAGTTCTTTAGTACTTCTGCGATCATGGCACTGGTCTTTGGCTGCACTCCTGAATATCCATCCCAATCATTTGCCAACTCGGCAATCTGGCCAGCTCCTACGAGATGATGATTTCTGCCGGTAAGCAAGGAAGCCCGGGTAGGTGAGCACATCGCTGTTGTGTGAAATCGGTTGTAAGTGATTCCTTGATTTGCAATTCGATCCATGGTCGGCGTATTGATCTCTCCCCCAAACGTACTTGACTGGGCCGGGCCTACGTCATCGATTAGTATGATAATAATGTTCGGAGCATCTTCAGGAAGGTGTTTTGTAGATTTTAATGGGCTGTACACCGATTCCTGTATGGTTCTTCCTGCTGTGCTTCCTGATTTTTTGGGAGGGAAAGGAAGTACCTCCTGGGCGGATATCTTAGCTGTGTAAGAAAGCATCACAACCAAGAAAAAATATTTTAATTTATACATGTCAAAAGGGGTTTTTAAATTTTATTTTTATGATTAAAAATGAAGCATAAAACCAATAGAAGGCCCATAAAGGGTCATGTCATATTTGAACAAATCATCACCAGTACCCGATTCATATTTCATTCCGTTCCATCGAAAGGCGGCATTGACTTCAAATAATTTTGAAAATTGGTATCCTGCAAATGGATTGATTAGCCAGGCATAATCGGATCCTATGCCAAAGCCGCCAAAATCTGCTATAATGCCTAATCTCCATTTTGTGTTATTGAACCTGGTCATGGCACGAGCGACCAGAAGCGGATCAAACCAGGTCTCATTCATGGAAAAATCCCTGCCGGGTAAAACGATCTCTCCCGGCTCTATATAAAGTTTGGAACCTATTGAGTTGACACGGCCGCCAATACCCACTTCGGCCCATGAATTCAATCTGTACAAGCCAGCACCTGCAATCATCGACTGATTCAAGCGATATTCAATTTTTCTTTCCAGTACCATGGTTGTTCCTTTCACTTTTAAATTAACAAAGTAGCCATCAAGAATGATCGCCCATTTATCACTCGTAGCTTCAAGGTATAGCATGCCTCCAAGCTCCAGATTGTCAAAGATATCTTTAGCATTGGCACTGGCATCAACCAGAATACCGTTGACGGTAATTTCTCCCGACATGTTGGGGAACAATAGATAAGGTGCCACCGCAAACTCCCATTTATTCTTCTCGGGGTCTGTCTGTGCTACAGTTGAAATACTGAACAGGATGAGGTACAATATGAAAATCCATTTTAGCCTGGAAGGGGAACCGGTAAGGTAGTTCGAAGGGTTACAATTGAAATTTGGTCTTTGATGTTTCATAACTGTTATTTATATGGTCAAAATTGAGTTGGAATGAACCATTTGAAAACGGATCCATGTGCAGATATCAGTCATCATTTTCCATCAGGTAGGAGTCAAGCTCAGATTTAAGCTCTCCCATCGTCTCCAAAAATTGACTTTTTCTCTTTTCCTGATCCGAATCCTTCATTTTTGATATCTCTTTAAAACAGTCGAAATAGTCCGATATCAACTCTTTAAAATCTTCATCTTCATCAGCCATTCTCAGGACACGATCACTGACCGCCGGCAAATGTTCAGCAACCAACAATCGTAACTCATTTAAGCTCGTATTTCCCATCCAATGGCCCTATTAAAACTTTTATGCGTAAATTTACTATTCAACGATGAATAAAAGGGGTTAAATTTCAATTTCACAGTGAAATTTATTTTTTTACTTCATTGATTATGAATACGTTAGAGAAATATTATTCAAAAGAAGAACTGGTTGAAAATTCCATTCGGAAGCAACTGGACAACATCTGTAACAGCAGCATTTTTGAAAAAAAGAAAATCCTGTGTAAATTTCTACGGCATGTTGTCGATGAAACCCTTGAAGGAAGGGAAAACCAGATCAAGGGCCTTACCCTGGGGTTAGAGGTGTTTGATAAGGGCGAGGATTTTGATCCTCAATACGACTCTCTCGTCAGAATCAATGCCGGCAGACTTAGACGAGCACTCAGGATGTATTATAAAGGTTCTGGAAAAAATGATGACATTATAATCCAAATACCTAAAGGAGCTTATGTTCCGGTTTTTAAGGAGAATGATCAAAAGATAACAGAGGGAACTTCCAAAACCCGATCTGGACCCTTTACGGGTAATATTTCTGATAAGCCGCATATTGCGATCCTTCCTTTCAAAAATAACTCCGGTAATCCAAAGTTTGACTATCTCTCTTATGGCTTAGTTGAAGAGCTGACCATTGAACTGACATCTTATGAAGATTTGATTGTTTATGACTGTGTTCCGGGATCCAATAGTCTTTACACACATTCTGACATCAATGCTTTCATTCGGGAAAGAAACATTCATTACGTTCTTGACGGATCAGTCCTTCAAAGTGGCGATCATGTATCCTTTCTTGTCAAGCTTACCGATGTGATCAACGAAAATCAAGTTTGGGGTCAGCGCTACAACGGAAATATCGATGAATTGGATCTTATTCAGATACTGGAGAACATTGCCAGGGATGTTGCAGTGAACATCGGCAGCCAATACGGATTAATCCTCGATGATCTCAGCCATAGGGTAAGCAACTCACCCCCCAGAACTCACGAAGCATATGACGCCATTTTGAAATTTTATCATTACGTTGCTGTCGTCACACCTCAGTCTGCAGCCTCGGCCCTGCAGGCCTTGAATTCGACCTTGGATCACGATTCCTCAGGACTCGTTCATGCCTGTCTTTCAATCATGCACAGTGACAGTTATGTTTTTGATCAGCCTATTCAGGAAGATTCCTATGAATTGCATGGGTTTCTTGCTGAACGTGCAGCCGAACTTGGGCCGCACAGTTTTTTGATAAATACAGTTTTGACGGTGAAGCATTTCATTTACGATGAGCGGCAGAAATTTTTCAATCAGTTTGAAAAAAGCATCAGAATGGGGCCAACATGGGGCCTGAATAAAGGGACCCTTGCCTTCCATCTCATGTGCTATGGAGAATGGGAAAAGGGAATTAACATATTAGAGAATGTCATTAAATACAGTTATAAATATCCTTCTTATTTTCACGCTGCCATACTTTTGTATTACTACAGGCAAAAGAAATTTAACAGGGCCTTAAAGGAGTCAGATAAAATGAACCTTCCCCTAAACTTTTGGTCACCCATGCTCAGAGCAGCTGTTTTGGCTCAGTTAGGCAGAATTGAAGAAGCCAGGGATAACTATTCCAGGTTAAAACAAATGAAACCTGATTTTGAGGCAAAAGCAACTTACCTGATCAGTAGATTTGTCAAGGAAGAGGACCTTGTATCACTTGTTCTTGACGGATTGAAAAGGGCCGGGATGATTTATTGATTGAAATAAACCAGGTGCAAGTTTTTATATGAAAATATCGCGATGAGACTGGTTGGTCCCTGGCGACCCCGAACCATCATAAGTAATCAGATCCAGCAATCCACAATTTCATTGATTTCCCTTTTTTCGGTTTTTTCCAAAAAGGGGCTCCGTAAAAAACATGAGTCCGATTTCTAAACCAGCTCCGTAGGAGCCATCAAAGGCATTGGAATATGTGGCAGCTACAATCCATTTTGGACTTTCCCACCTTACACCGGCACGATAACTTGTCGGTGAGAAGGCCTTCCCTGCAGTGCCAAAAATCTCGCCTACAATCGCTGATTTGGGAATGATCTTATAGATGGCAACCCTTGAACTATAAGTAAATCCCCAGGCAGTCTTGGCCGACTGCTTATGATCAAAATTGGCCGTAACACCCGGTAGCAGATCCAGGAAGATGGTATTATTGGCAAAAGGATAGGTAGCAACACCCATGACCCACCACGAATGAAAGTCGGTAGTCACTTCGCCTTTATCCAGATGCTGAGGAATTAGGCCCAGCCCGCCTAAAACGGCATACCCTGAAGTTTCTGCTTCATTTTGCCATAACCTTCGTTTCGCATAAACTGACCAGGCGGTATAGGAGTCTGAGCTTATACGCGGATCATCATAATAATGGGTCAACTGCACATTGAATTCCCATTCCGGGATCAGTGCTGCCACTGCATAAAATTGGGAATAATCCTGACCAACTGTACCGACAAATGTAGCAACACCATAAGGTGCCACCCACTGGTTATCTCCGGCGAATTTCATAGATCAATGTCAGGAACGATTAATATTGTAGATTAAGAAACTGGCTTATTGCCAATTAACAGGACAAAAGAACTTCTTTACTAATAAAAAGGCGCTGGAACAATTCGGCGCCTTTCTTCAATTGTGATTGAATATTCTGAATAGGTTGGAACTGATTTTTCCAGCCGGTTGTATACATAAATGATCTACCCCAGATCATTTCAAACTAATTCAATGGAATTATTCCATCAGGGCAACAATTCGCAACGGAGCTCCGCTGCCACCTTCAATTTTCATGGGTAAGGCGATGATTTCAAACCCTTTAGCAGGCAACTTTTCCAAATTGTTGAGGTTTTCAAACGCCGGGATGTTGTCAGAAAGAAGTATCACATGACTTTTAAAAAATTCTGATTGGCCGTAATCTATGCTTGGCGTGTCAATTCCGATTGCTTTGACACTTCGTTCGTCAACGATCCATTGCGCGGCTTCAGGAGAGAGCCCCGGGAAATGAAGCTGACTAATGGCGTTCTCACCTCTTTCAGTGGTTCCCAGATATTTTTTCTTGTCAGGATAGAAGTCAGAATACCCGGTTTGCAGAAGAACAATGCTGCCGTTTGGAATAGTCATTTGCTCTTTTGTTTCCCAACTTTTCAAGTCATCAACACTGATCAGATAGTCAGGATTGTTGAGTGCCTTTGATGAAACATCGATCTTAATGGCCTTGCCGATTAGGTTTTCCAGTGGAATCTGATCCACAGTTTGCCCGCCTTTTGCAAAATGAATTGGGGCATCAATATGGGTTCCGCCGTGTTCGGCAGTACTAAAGTTATTCGCTGCATAGTAATAGCCTTTTTCTGTTTGCCCTTTGAAAACCGTATCCAATTCAAATTCCTTTGCAGTGACCCAATACACTGTTTTATCAGAATAAGAATGCGACAGGTCAATAATCTGACTTTTGGCGACGGTGTTACTTTGCGGTTCCGGAAGATCTTGTTCCTGATCAGGTTTGATATCGCATCCCAGTATGGAAAGTATGGAAAGCAAAAATGGAATAGCTTTAATTTTCATAGGGGTGAATTTACGAATATTTTACTATTTTGTTTTTCAGTATTGGGTAAGTGCTTAATTGACTCCTACAGGATTTCATAAAAAGCCAAAGATTGCCTGGCAGCAATTGTACATCTTCTCACAAAAAAAGACGCTCGAGTAATAGAACGGGAGGGATTAATTTCATTGATCCTTAGTGACTCCCGTCCTGCAAATAGAATCTCCAATCTTCAATTAACATACTGGCACTTAATCGAAATTCAAAATTCCTTGTTCGATACCTGCCCGTCCGGCAGGCGGGTTCGTTATTCAGCGAGACTATCGGGATTAGCTACGCTGGTCCCTAGTATCTCCCATTCTGCAAATAGAATCTGCAAATTGCTGTTAGCAATTTAACGTCTTCTCACAAAAAAAGACGCTCAAGCGAGGCTTGGCGTCTTATTTTGTTTCGTTAGGAGGGATTAACTTCGTTGGTCCCTAATACCTCCCATTTTGAAAATTGAATCATCGGATTAGCATCCAATATTTCCTTTGTCGACATTTAAGAAAGTGAACTTTCTACATGTCTCCTTTCGGAAATTTCCAATTCAATTTTCTTCATTCAACTTATTTGTGGAGATGGAGGGACTCGAACCCTCGTCCAAACAAGCAACTAAAATACTTTCTACATGCTTAGTTTTTATTTGATTGTAGACCTGAAGCCGACTAAAAACGACCTACCTCAAGCTTAGTTTCTTTAGTTTCGAAGGACCAGCGAAACAATGATCCTTCTAGGTTTACTTTTACGATGCCTCTAATCAGAACGCCGTATACCAGGGCTTTCAAGAGACATTTAGCTTTCCCGCCTTGCGGGACTAGGCTCGATCCTACTATGATTCAGATTAAGCAGCTAAAGCGTAATTATCTTCGCCGTTTAAAAAGTTGAAATCGATTTTTACGAGTGCTATTTCATGGCTCGGCATGCTTATATTCTAACTGACCTCGCTGTCAAAACCAGTCATCCCCATATGGTAAAGAACTTAAAGACTGCAAATGTATAAAATTCAACTTGAATACTTGTTCAATTGTGCAAATCCAAATACCTTAGCGCAAATACTGTTCCATTTTAGTGGTAATGGAACTTTTGTCAGTTGTTAATAAATCCCATATATGAAATTTGCCATCATCAAAGAAAGAAAGAACCCACCTGATAAAAGAGTGGTGCTCACCCCAAATGCCTGTAAGGAACTCAAGGAAACTTTTACCGATTTTGAAATTCTGGTCGAAAGCAGTGAAAACAGGACTTTTAAAGACCGTGAATACACAGATCTTCATATTGATGTAAAACAGGATATTTCTGAGGCTCAGGTTTTGCTGGGGGTTAAGGAGGTGCCCGTAAATGCTTTGATTCCCAATAAAAAGTATTTTTTCTTTTCCCACACCATCAAAAAGCAGCCCTATAACCGGGACCTGCTTCGCGCCATACTCGATAAAAATATTGAATTGTATGACCACGAGGTGATCACAAATGAAAAGGAAATACGATTGGTGGCCTTTGGTCGTTATGCCGGAATTGTAGGAGCCTACAATACCATCAGGGCCTATGGCATTAAAAGCGGAAATTTTATACTTCCTAAAGCAAAGGAATTGTCTGATCAGCAAGAGCTGATCGGTGAATTGAGGAAAATTACCCTGCCACCCGTTAAAATTGTGTTGACAGGGAAAGGCCGCGTGGGGAATGGGGCCAAAGAAATACTCGACGGCATGGGTTTAAAAGAAGTAGCGCCGGAAGACTATCTCACGGAGCATTTTCAAGAAGCGGTTTACTGCCAGATCGATGTGCTGGATTACAACAAGAGAATAGATGGCCGGGTGATTGACATGTATGACTTTTTCAAGCATCCGGAAGCCTACCAGGGTGACTTCTTTCGTTTTGCCAGGGTCAGTGATGTTTATATTGCAGGACATTTCTATGATTCAGGGGCACCTTTTCTCTTTACAAGGGAAGATGCCAAATCGAGAGATTTTAAGATCTTTGTTGTTGGAGACATCAGTTGTGACATTGACGGACCGGTTGCTTCCACCCTGAGGGCCTCCACGATTGCCGATCCCATCTATGGTTATGATCCTGTTCAGGAAAAGGAAGTGGATTATAACAGTCCCGGAGCCATTGCTGTCATGGCGGTTGACAATTTGCCCAATGAATTGCCCAGGGATGCTTCCCAGGGATTCAGCGAAAGTTTTGTAAAGCATGTGATCCCTGCATTTTTCAACGGCGACAAGGATGGGGTACTTGAAAGGGCCAGAATGACCCAAAACGGTAAACTCACCCCAAGGTTCAGGTATCTGGAAGGCTATGTGAAGGGAGAGGAATAAATCATTTACGGGTTAAGAGCAAATTGGAGTTCAGTCTATGGCTTTTTTGGACGGGAATCTTCTTAACAAAAGGATCCCGAAGACAATGGGGAAAACGCCAAAACCCATGACAAGGAAAATCCAGGGAATGGACGGGAGAAAAAATGAAATAATTCCAAGCAGGATCAGTGATATCCCAAAAAAGACCAGTTTGCTGCCAACGAAACGGTTGAGGTTGATCAGGATCAGTCCATAGATAACAATCGACGACGGGACGACCAGTTGACTCATATCTTCCATGAGCAGCAAATACAGAATGATCCATCCCATAAAGGAAGGGATCAGAAAATGAAACCTTTTTTTAAAACTCACCGGATGCGTATTTCTTTTCACAAGCACTGCAATAGTAACTGCGGTGATGATAAAAGTAAGCAGGGCAATGACATAAATTATGATTTCAAATAAATTCAAAGGCAAGAGGTTGATGCCTTCCTCCCCGTGGTAATAACTGAAGAATAGTCGTTTGCTCAAAAAAATGGCCAGCAGGGCATAGATACCGGAAAGCAGGAAAATTTTTGAGCGATAATTCATTGGACGATTTTTACCAGCCAAAAAAATAAGAAATATAATTCATTATCTTTATGAATTATATTCTGTTTTCGATAAAAAAACCTGTAATCGTCGATTTGACAGGGGTTTTAAATCATTAAAAAAATGTTAACCGCCATTTGTTAATAATTAATAAAAATCGATTCGCAAAAACTTTTGTTTTATACTAATTTTAAGTCGCGTTTCAAACTCAAAAATCAAATCGAATTATGGTGGAAGAAAAAATTACAAAAACAAGTTATACCTATGAAGAAGTTTTAAGTAGCTCATTATCATACTTTAACGGTGATGAACTGGCAGCTACGACCTGGATTAATAAATATGCGCTTAAAAAAACTGACGGTACCTACCTCGAACTTACACCAGATGATATGCATCATCGAATGGCCAAAGAGTTTGCCCGCATTGAAGCAAAGTACAACAAGGAAAAATATCCAACTGAAGGCTTTTCCTCTTATGGCCTGAAAAGGAAAAAGCTGACCGAAAAAGCCATTTATGATTTGTTTAAAGGATTCAAGCAGGTGATTCCCCAGGGAAGTGTCATGTATGGACTTGGCAATAAGGAGGTCATAGCCTCCTTGTCAAATTGTGTGGTGATTCCGCCGGTATATGATTCTTATGGAGGGATTTTTTATACTGATCAGCAAATGGCACAGCTGTTCAAAAGAAGGTGCGGGGTTGGCGTTGACCTTTCTGAATTACGACCCAAGGATGCGAAAGTTTCCAATGCTGCAGGAACCACAACAGGAGCAGTATCATTCATGAACCGATTTTCTGCCACCACCAGGGAAGTGGCCCAGAACGGACGTCGGGGGGCACTGATGATGACCATGGACATTGCCCATCCCGATATTGAAGAGTTTATTACGGTCAAGCAGGACCTGACCAAGGTGACGGGCGCCAATATCTCTATAAGGCTTTCAGATGAGTTTATGGAAGCGGTGGAAAATAAAAAGCAGTTCACCCTGAGATGGCCCATTGAATCTAAGAACCCGAAATACACAAAAGAGGTCGATGCCCAGCAATTATGGGATACCATCATTAAAAGTGCACATAACACGGCCGAACCGGGTCTGATCTTTTGGGACAGACAGCACAAATATTCAACCTCGTCCCTTTACCCGGGGTTTAAAAATTCTTCAACCAACCCGTGTTCTGAGATCGCCATGCAGGGAGGGGACAGTTGCAGGCTGATTGCCATAAATTTATACAACTTTGTTGAGGACCCCTTTACGGAAAAGGCAAAATTCAATCATGAGAAATTTTATAAAGTGGTTTATGAAAGTCAGCGACTGATGGATGACCTTGTTGACCTGGAACTTGAGGCCGTCGAAAAGATACTCTCGAAGATCGAAGCAGATCCGGAACCGGACAGCATCAAGCAGAACGAGATCGAAACCTGGAAACTACTTCAGGAGGCGGGCAGAAAAGGGCGCAGGACAGGCTTAGGATTTACCGCTATGGCAGACGCCTTGGCCGCGCTGGGGCTGAAATTTGATTCGTCTGAGGCCCTAGTGGAGGCAGACAGCATCATGCGGAGCAAAATGACTGCCGAATTTGACAGCAGTATCGATATGGCCATTGAGAGAGGTCAGTTTGAGGTTTTTAACCGAAACATTGAAGACACTTCTGAGTTTGTGCAGATGATGCAGGACGAATTTCCGGATCTGTACACGCGAATGATGAATTACGGCCGCAGGAACATTTCCATCAGCACGGTCGCTCCGACAGGATCCCTGAGTATGCTTGCACAGGTTTCTTCGGGCATAGAACCTGTATTTATGACCTCCTATAAAAGGAGAAGAAAAATCAACGCAGATGACAAGAATGCGAGAGTCGATTTTATAGATGACCTGGGAGATGCCTTTGAAGAATTCACGGTTTATCATAAAAAGCTGGAGGAATGGATGAGGATCACAGGAGAAACAGATGTGACCAAAAGTCCTTATGCGGGGGCAACGGCTTCAGAAATTGACTGGGAGATGAGAGTTGAACTTCAGTCTATGGTCCAAAAATACACCACGCATTCCATCAGCTCCACCATCAACCTGCCGACTGATGTCAAAGAGGAACTGGTAGGAGACATTTACTTGGAATCCTGGAAAAAGGGACTTAAGGGCATTACCGTTTACAGAGACGGTTCGAGAAGCGGAATTCTTATTGCCGATGATAAAAAGAAGGAAAAAGAAATCGATTATAAGAAAGATGCACATTTCCCTAAAAGGCCTAAAAAGATCGAAGCCGATATCGTAAGGTTCCATAATGAATCGGAAAAATGGCTTGCTGTTGTCGGACTTATTGATGAGCGGCCCTATGAGATCTTTAC
>JAHEHF010000010.1:56781-59138 GCA_024644745.1 Flavobacteriaceae bacterium | reverse complement strand
CATTTTCAATACCTGTGCAGGCACTTCAAACGGAACCCTATATATTTAAATTTTACCAAGGCGAAGATGAGAATGGGCAGGATGTATTTTTAACCATTGAAGTTCCCGTAATTCAAGGACTACAAAAAACATTAGAATATTCTGAGAAGACAGAATTCAATTAAGAATTTGATTTTTCATGGTTACAAGGGGTGATGATAATTATGAGCTCCATTTCTATAAACCCGGGTGATTCTTCATTCGGGTTTTTCTTTCCCAGATCTATCAATCATCTCATCTTCCACTATACTCATAAACATAAACTATTAACCACACCCTCAACAGATTAAATTTAAAGTACATGATTAAAATCAGTAAAGTTGCAGTATTTTATTTTTAATTTTGATAAAGCACTATTAAAAATGAAAAAAATAGTTATACCAATGTTTATGATATTCGGTATGATATCATATGCACAAAAGACTTACACTTCATCAGAACATATGGTCGTGACAACATCATTTGAACAAGAATCCCATATTGAGGATTGTTATTTCACGATAAAAGATTCGATAGTTGAACAAACAAATAAAACAGGAGATTCCATTATTCACTCCTATAGAATCGGTATTCCCATAAAAGAAGGTGAAATAGAAACCACCTTAAAAATACGCAAATATTCAAATGATTCATTTGACATCGAGTTGAACGAATATTATACAGATACAAAGAAAACAAGCAAAGTATTATATTACATAGAATGATAACAGGCGAACAATACTCGTTTGAACAGTGATATATGGACTGTTTTTAAAACAGGGTCAAACCATTTAAAACGGTTACCAAGGATAAATACAACAAGCACGGGCAATAATCCGAATAAGAAATACCGAAATAATTCCCATCTGTCCTTACCTAAGTTCTACTGCTAAAGTTGAAGAATATGAAGAATCCAGCTCATGATTGCGTAACAATTTTTGTTGTGTCTGGTGGTAAAGGTGTAACCGGACATACGATAGTGCAGACTTTAATTATTCAGTATCCGGAAAACAGTATAAATGTTAAATTAATTCCTGATGTCCGTGATCAAAAAAAACTTACCAGCCTAATTAAAAAGGTTAAAAAAGCGAATGGAATTCTTGCTCACACCATGGTCAATTCTGATTTGCGAATTTTCCTGATTGAGGAGTGTAAAAAACAGCAGGTAAAACAGGCAGATCTTATGGGGGGACTTGCAAATATCATAGAAAATGATTACGGATTACCTTCTGCCAATGCCCCCGGTCTTTATCATAAAATTAATGCCCAATATTACAAGAGAATTGAAGCCATAGAATTTACGCTAAATCATGACGATGGACTAAATGCAAATAATCTTCACGATGCAGACATTGTTGTCACTGGTGTTTCGAGATGCGGAAAAACGCCATTGAGTGTTTATATGTCCATGTTTGGATGGAAGGTAGCGAACGTACCTCTTGTACAGGGGATCGATCCTCCAAAAGAACTTTTTGAAATTGATAAGAATCGTGTTTTTGGCTTAAATATTAACCTGAACCATCTTGTGATCCAGCGGCAGAAACGCTGGAAAAGCTTTGGTAATTTGCCAAACACCAATTACATCGATTCAAGATCTGTTGGCAGAGAACTTCAACATGCGAATTTTCTTTTTAAAAGAGGAGGATTCACAAAAATAAATATTTCAAACAAGGCCATTGAATCTACCGCAAATGAAATAATTGGCCTGCTCATTGACAGGTTTGGGGAAGAATATCACAATAATTTGCCTTGATGGTCAATGCTACAATGCTACAATGATGCAATGCTTCAATGCTACAATGATGCAATGCTTCAACGCTACAATGCTACAATGCTACAATGCTACAATGAATGAATGAGTGAATTAGGGATTCATTGAATCAACTGTTTTGGCCTTAAAAAAATGTGCGGGGCTTTCAAAGTGCATGCTTAGTAAGATCGGGAAGTTCTGAGCCGTGCGAGGAAATCACCAGACCGTACTTTGCATGTACAAAGGAAACGCCGGATATTTTTTTGCAGCCTTGATTTTATCGTTCTTTTGCATCAAGGCAAAAGGACAGAAAATATGAATTGAAAATGCTACATCCCGCGAATGCTACCATGATGCGATGCTTCAATGCTACAATGAATGAATGAGTGAATGCATGAATGTGTGAATGCGTGAATGAAATTCTGAATTCTCAAATCTCCATTCTTAAATCTTAAATCTCAAATCTCCATTCTTCATTCTTCATTCTTCATTCTTAAATCTCCGATCTCCAATCCCGCCCTAATCAATATTCGATATTACCTGTTCGATACCTGCCCGTATGGTTTACATGCCGTAGGTATGCAGGCGG
>JAHEHF010000010.1:51901-56771 GCA_024644745.1 Flavobacteriaceae bacterium | reverse complement strand
AGAAAATATGAATTGAAAATGCTACATCCCGCGAATGCTACCATGATGCGATGCTTCAATGCTACAATGAATGAATGAGTGAATGTGTGAATGTGTGAATGTGTGAATGTGTGAATGTGTGAATGAAATTCTGAATTCTCAAATCTTCATTCTTAAATCTTAAATCTTAAATCTCCATTCTTCATTCTTAAATCTCCGATCTCCAATCCCGCCCTAATCAATATTCGATACTCCCTGTTCGATACCTGCCCGTCCGGTTTACATACAGTAGGTATGCAGGCGGGTTCAATATTCAAAATCAGAAAGCATGAAAAAAGTATATTAAGAAAATCATTCCGCCATTAAGATCCCTAATTTATCCCTGAGCACTAACATCTCGTGTCTGAGGTCAAAGAGTTCCTGTATGCTCATTCTTTTGATCTGGGCATCATTCAAATTCTCAAAACTGACCAGTAAATTTATCATTTCTCTATTCATAAAATTAATAACGACAATTTTTGGAAAATAGTTTAAGTAAAAAAAAGTATAGATCATTGAATTATTTTCCGGACGAAGTCATCTAAAGAATCAAAAAGAAAAACCTCTCTGCGCTCAGCATGCTAACCAACTGATATTCATCATGTCAATAACCAAAATTTTATTGTATCTTCGGTTCCTCAAAATACATACAATGAAAAATTATATTGAGTTGTTGTTCGCCATGGCACTTGCCATGGTCTTGATCATATCACTTCCCTTTTTGCTGATCAATGAAGTACCAACCATAATAGAACAATAGGCCGATCATAACTGAACCTTCAGTTGCCACTTCATCAAAACTTCAAACCTTGCATCACCTTCGTAAGGTTTTTCATTGTTTACAGGCCTGATCAAAGAATAAACAGACCCATGATTAAAGATACAATATGGAATGAAGAATTACCATTCTGGAATATTTTTCTGGGCTCATATTGTTCTTCCTCGGTTCATTTGCCAGGAAAAGAAACGAATATGCTGTTATTTAATGACCGCTATTTTGATGCTCAACCATCTGTTCGTTTGACTATTTCCCCATCTGACCTTGAAAAATTATCGGATAAATAAAATACATCCCTGGGACATTTAAACAGGTAATTCGTCCTTTCTTTCTTTTAATTCCTGACAATTGAGCTGAAATTGTACCAAATCATTACTATTCAAATCAATTTACCGAAATGAAAATTAAAAACAATCAGCTGGGCCCGGTAACCGGAGCCGAAAGAATTGGATCTCTTGACGTCCTGAGAGGTGTGGCCCTTCTGGGAATTTTATTGATGAACATCACTGGTTTTGGCCTCGATTTTTGGGCCTATGTTGACCCTACCGTACAGGGCGGATCAGAAGGCTACAACCTTTATGTCTGGGTGATGAACAATATGTTTTTTGAAGGAACCATGAGAGCTATGTTCTCAATGCTTTTCGGGGTGGGAATGGTGCTCATGACCTCCAGAATGATAGAACGAGGAGGAGGAATTGAGGTCGCTGATATTTATTACAGAAGAACCATATGGTTACTCATTTTTGGCGTGATTCACGGATACCTAATCTTGTGGACAGGTGATATCTTGTTTGCTTACGGTCTTTACGGTTTGTTCTTATTTCCATTTCGGAATACTTCTCCCAGGAAACTGATCGCTGCTGCAGGTGCCCTTACATTTATTGGGATGGCACTGGCAAACTATGATTATTCGAAAAAAATGAAATATCTCGAGCAATATAATATATCCCAAACCTATAAGAGTGAAGCTGATATTCCGGAGGATATAAAAAAAGGGAAAGAGGCCTGGGAACAAATAGTGGCAGAAATGAAACCATCCCCGGAAAAGGTACAGGAAAACACCCGGAGCATGCATAAAGGCTATGCAGACCTGGTCCTGTTCCTTGCCCCGGTAAATCGTTTTATGCAAAGTACCTTTAATTATGATTATAACCCATGGGATATATTAGCCATGATGTTATTGGGAATTGCGCTTTACAAACTCAGGGTCATCACGGCTGAACTAAGTTACAAATCATACCTGATCATGGCTGCCTTGGGTTATGGCATAGGACTTTCGGTAAATTATTACGAAACCATGCTGATCCTGAATGATAATTTCTCAATTGAATCATTTCACAAGACCGGTATTACCTACGCCATAGGCCGTATAGCGGTGTCTTTTGGTCATATCGGTCTGGTCATGATATTTTGCAAATTAAATATCATCACATTCTTAAAGCGCTCCCTGGCCGCTGTCGGGCGCATGGCACTGACCAACTATATCATGCATTCTGTGATATGTGCCGTCATATTTACCGGGTTGGGTTTTTCCTTGTACGGAAAGTTGCAGCGCTATGAACTGTATTATGTTGTGGTCTCCATTTGGATCTTCCAGCTGATCATGAGCCCAATTTGGTTAAAGTATTTCAGGTTCGGTCCTCTGGAATGGTTATGGAGAAGCATCACCTACAAGCAGAAACAACCTTTTAAAAGGCAGAAGGCCATATGATTTGGACTGTTGAATCAGATCCGTTTCATTATGAAGGGATCAGCGAAATAAGCTGATCATTAAGGTTCAATCATGCGCTTTAGACCATTGAAGGGCCAGTTTCCCGCCAAGCCAGGCCATAGGAATATAAGCCAGTGCAAGGTCTGTTATTGCGAACCAAACAGGACCGGGCAGCATATAGACCATCATAATGCCTCCCAGCAGGAATAAAATGCCGATGCCCAGGGAAAACTTCATTTTTTTGCTGGCAGCCAGCAAACCGGCAACCAGGGCCCCAAAAAAGGTTCCTGCAGCGTGCGCCAGAAAAGGAAAAACAAAATATTTGAAATCCAGGGTTGGCATGACCGATGCCAGGGCATCCATGTCATTCGGATCAATGCCTTCTATGGGTGTTACCATATGGCCCATTTTAATGAGCCCCATATTGACAAGGCTCCCTGCCACAAATCCGGTAACAAGGGCCAAAACATTTTTAAGGATTCGATTCATAATCTTTTATTTTTAGGGCGCCTCCGGGCTTTTGATTTCGATAGACAACCATTTCTCCAGCGCTGATCTAAACCTTTCTTTTTCCGTGTCGGTCATGTTCTTGATCCGTGCATTGCCATGGTGCTTCCCGGCCATAAAAAACCATTCGGAATCAGCCTTGTCATTCTCCGGAACCGCGGTTCCCGACCAGGTATCAATGGCCCCATTGATATAAGCCATTCGGTCTACTCCTTTTTCGAGCCAGTGATTGACATCTTCTAAAAGCTGTCCGTCAAATTCAACCTCCATCTTATTCGGCACAAAGGTAGCCTGAGGATTTTCATCATTCGGAAGTGCCATCAGATATCCTTCGAACTTTTTGGTTTCATAGCCATAATAGCCCATTTCCTGGGCAGACTGGTAATAATGCGAGCCATAGGTTTTGATCTGTTCATCTCCAAAAAATGCAATATCAGAAACTGAAAGAAGGTATGTAACCATCTGCCCTACCGAAGCATTTTCATCAGGAATGGCACTGCAATCCTGACCATACTGCCAAAAAGAAAAAGGATATTCCATGACGGTATATTCAAAAGCCTCCTCAAAGCTGTGGTAAGTATAATTTACTTTGGCGCCAAGGCTGTAAAATTTCAGGAGGGGCAAAACCGCTTCCCGGTTCGATAATACCCTGATCTGAAAGGACCGGATCTTTTCTCTGCACTCATCCGAGCCAACGCTTTCAAGGAAACTGTACAATCGCTGGTCTTCCAGCTCCCTGTTGATCGGTGCCACATAAGGGACGCTCACATCCACATCGTTCGGATAAAAATACCGGTAGTAAATGGTCGTGGCTCCTCCTTTGGAAATTCCTGTACTCACCCATTTACCCTGGTATATTCTTGCAAAAAGTGTCTTGATATGATGCAGATCGGCGGTGGCCTGTTGTAGGTTCAGGTATTGGTAATCGAGAGAATCTGGCATGCTTTCTCCAAAAAAACGATGCTCCACGTCAATCTGGTTCGCTCCTAAAAAATTGGCCAGCTCGCCAATTCGGTTCACATTTCTGCTGTAGCCCTGGGTCACGATCACCGTTGGCGCCTCAAAGCCTTTATGCGACAAAAATGCCCTTTGATAAAAATAACCTTTTGAGGCGTCTGCATGATCCAAAGGCTGTTTTATTTTCAGTTCATAAGAAGCCTGGTAACCCTCGGCTACTTCCAGCTCTGTGAAAATGACATCCGGCAGTTCAAAGAGCAGTTCATTGAGTTTTTCAACTTGCGCATCGGCAAATTGAAGGGCGGAAACAAAAAGAAGCAGGGTAAAAAAATACTTTTTCATCATAAGTGTTTTAAGTGAGCAAACTGAGCATAAATATAAGCATTCAGCCCAAATGAACCATCGCCTGTAGAAAATTCATTGAGTAAAAACCGCTTCTGAGGCGTAACTTCTTCCAGGCAACACCGGCTCACTTCACGGCATATTTATGAAATTTTCATTATCTTAAGGCGATCCAAAGCTAAAAAAGATGATGAATTTACCCGCAAGACTTGAACAAGCGCTCTCGAAAATGTATAGGGCTTTTTACCAGGACCGGCTTGACCCGGAAGACTGTAAATATTGTGCGGTGGGAAATATATGCGACAACCGTGATTTCTGGAAGCATTTTACCGACCTGCACGGATCGGACCAGTTGAATTATATCGGTTGGGTCAATGAAGAATTCGGAAAACGCTTTTATGGCTATTCTCCGAAAGAACTGCTCAAAACAGAAGCCGTATTTTTAAAAGGCTGCGGCTATTCCTTTTCTAAGGGAAAACGCTTATTGAAACCTGCTGCAAAAATTGACAGAGACATGATGTTTTCGGGCCTGACCGCAGCTGTCGATTATCTATGCA
>JAHEHF010000010.1:0-51801 GCA_024644745.1 Flavobacteriaceae bacterium | reverse complement strand
AAACTGTTTTGACTTAGAAAACAAAAATATATCCATTTGAAAATGACATCTTGTGTTGTTTTTTTGCTTCTCCAAAAAAATAACAAAAAAAAGGAGCCTTTTACTAATGTGTTTTTTATGCTTTTCTAACGAACACATAAAAACCGTTTGCAAAGCGCTAAATTTTTTCCAGGGCTTCAAAAATTTTTCACGCGCTTTTTAACTACACTGACGTAAAAGATCCAATACAAATAACCATTATTGTCTCAGACAAAAATTTCGAAATTCAATATTCCCTGTTCGCTATTCGATATTCAATCCATGAAATTGAACTTGCCTGCCGGCAGGCAGGGATTCGGTGGTGCAAATGCGTGAATTGGCCTTCATAATTTGTAGTTTAAAATTACAACCGCAAGCAGGCATTTTGGAGTTGCGGTGTTTGAGGACTTTAGGACGAGTTCGCAACGCATGACTGCGAGGATTAGTAATTAAACTAAAATTATGGGAGCCTTGATTTCCTGCCTGCCGGCAGGCAGGTTTGATTCTTTTGTTTCAAGACAAAAGAATAGAAAATATTATTTAGATCTTTATTTAGGTAAAGAATCAGTGCATCAAGCCAAATGAAGCTAACGCGAATTAGGGATTCTGTTATTGATAAGCTATGAATTTAATCAGCCGGTTTGGCCTTAAAAAAATAGGCGGTGGCTTTCAAAGTACATGCTTAGTAAGATCGGGAAGCCTGCCTGCCGGCGGGCTGGTTCAGTGAGCATGCGAGGAAATCACCCATGACTTTTTTGAATGCCGCTCTCTCTGCTAAAAATGATTTTAGGAAAGATTTACATATTCGAGCATTGTAGCATTGCCTCATTGTAGCATTAAAAACAAAGCCCCTTAAAAAAGAGGCTATGCTGTAAATGGGGGAATGAATTTATATCGTCATGGTCATCACTATAGGATGTCCAGTTTTTTGCAATAAGTCAGGAGTTCCAAAACGCTTTTGCAATCACATTTTCTGAAAATATTTTTGCGGTGCGTGGCGATGGTATGATGACTCAGGCACAACCTTTCGGCAATTTCATGATTGGACCCTCCTTTTTGAATTTCCCTTATGACCTCCATCTCTCTTTGGGTAAAAGGATTTTCAAATAAGTCGCTGATGGAATTTTTCAGTTCATTTTCGTCAAGGATATTCGAGCGTATTGACCAATTCACTGATGTACTCAGGTTGAGATAGGATATATCCGAAAGCCTGGTGAGTGCTTTTGAAAGATTGCCGTTGAGGTCTAATTCATAAACTGATGACTGGCTCAGTATATGTATAAAACTACCGTCCTTTCTCCTTCTCCTGTAGGTCATGCTCAATTGAATCTCAGGGTCACTGCTATAGGAAGCGGTCGCACTTGCAAGTACCTTTTTGATGATCTTTTTGATCATGACCGAATCTTCGTGATGGTAGCCCTGGAACACAAAATCAAAATCAACCTCATCTTCACTATAACCCAGTAAGGATTCAAAACCACTTTGATACAGTAGCTTCCTGTTTTTAAAATCAATGATATAGGTACATTCACCGGGTAAAGACTCCAATACTTCAGGATACTCACTTTTCAGATCATGCTTGTTATCAACGACCAGCAAGCGTGTGATTTGATCAAAAAATGATTTCATCTCCATAGGGTCCACATGTTCGTGCTTTGATTTTTGGTTGGACTTATTCTGATCATTCATATAAAATGGTTTTCTATGGCAACAGCGTAAAATTATACCTTATATTTGATGTCATCATATACTCGCATAATAATGAGATTATTTTTTTTTCTTTTATTTATTAGTCTTTCAGGCTATTCCCAAAAAATTGAACTGGATCATTTTTCTGAATACAAAAATTCATCTCTAGATACTCTCACCGGCAAACTGTACCTTTATTTTTCAGATCATTTCGAAACCATTGATCTGAAAAATCTCAAAACAAACAGTGTCGAATTACATCAAGACGAGAGCGTTTCTATACAAGCAAGTCCTTTAAATTTTACCCCAGTGAGAATTGGCCCCGCCGTCTATTTTGTTCATAACTCCGGAGGGATGCTTTATACGATTGAAGGCGGCATCATCAAAAGAATTGACCAGTCGTTCGACCACCAAATGGAATATGGAGCCATGATATTTGTCCATGACAAAAAAATATTCAAATACGGGGGATACGGGTTTTGGTCGGTCCGTGATTTCTTTACATATTTTGATTTCGGACATCGTGAATGGGAAATATACCATCCGGATCACTCAAAGGTGATTCCCCAGGAGATCTATGGAGCTCATCATGTCAAACTTGGCCATGAACTTACAATTTTTGGAGGACTAAAACTGAACCCCAACAACCGAAGAGAAAAGTTTGATAATAACGAGGTTTGGACCTATGATCTTAAAAATAAAGAATGGGATTACAAAGGAAAGCACGAATCGATTGAAAGAGACTTAACATCGATCAACTATGACAGCAAGAAACTGATTGTGACAAATAACAATGTCATACTGATCGATATGCTGTCAAACAAAATATCCACTTATGAACACAGCTCATTGAGCGCTCAAATTCAAGGAAAATCTCTGCTAGGTTTTTATAAGGGAAAATTTCTTCTTATCACGCATTCCAATGGTCATTTCTATTTGAATCTTATCAGCAAAGATGAATTCTTTGGTGCCCTGATCAAGGAGGACGCCTTTTATCAGAATACGCAAGACCAGCTTGGGCGCGTGCTTTTTTATTTGCTTTGCTTTGCCGCCGGAATTTTGTTCGTTTGGCTGCTCATCAGAGGTTTTAAAAAGAGAAACAAGATCAAACTGCTTGAAAACGGGCTACGTTACCGGAACAAGTTCACTGAATTTGATGCCCAGTCAATGGCCATTCTCAATCTGATGCTTTCAAAGCCCCATGTAGCTTCCAATCAAATTCTAAAAATTGTTGAAAAGCAGCAATACAGTCCGGCCCATAATGAAAGGATCAAGGTACAGAAAATAAAAGACATCAATCTTAAGATCGGAACACTCCTGGGAAGCAATGAAAGTGTGATCAGAAATTTTAAGGCCGAAAATGACCGCAGGATCAGGGTATATACCATAAAGAAAAGCCACTTTATCTAAAGAAGGGGCTGCGCTTTCAGCATATTCTTATCTCAAACAGAACTAAAAATAAAGGTCAAATTGCTTAAAAACGAGTATTGATGACATACCCTCTTCAAGGTAATTTATGGTTTAATATTGGTGTTTAAAACCAATATTTGTATTTTTGCGATGTAAATCAAATATCTTTTGCTATGAAAAACATGTATTTATTTTCTCTTCTGGTGTGCCTTATATTTTTGCTGACTGCCTGTGACAATTCTGATGATGTTTCGGAACAGATCCAAATGGAAAAAGCCACATCCCAAAAAGCCCTGCAATCTAAACTGAAAGAAGAAACCTGTACCAACATACAGAGCGGAACCTTGGTAGATCTAAACGGTGCTGCCATTACCCTTGGTTTCAATGAGGAAGGTTATAATTATCAGGCAATGACCTATTCTGGAGAATATTTTCCCGATACGAACCCCGGATGGTTTCTCGAATGGAAATGGAATAGAGCTTATTTATCAAACCTGGATTGTGACGGTGACGGCCTCCTTGATATTGCCAACGGTATGGAAAGCTATCGCGGCACAGGTGCCTGGACCACCACCAAGTGGACCAGAACTTATACAGACGGGGAGGGAAATCATTGCAGGGCCCTTCAATTCACAAAATATGTCGCCGTTCCTGAAGGTGCCTATATCGATAACGGGATCTATTATGAAGCCGACGGAACCACTATTGGTCAATCCATAAATTTTGAAGGTTTCGAAGATTTTGCCATCGTTCAATTCATATGGGATGATCCCTGTGGAGGCAAAAATGGCGTTGCCTATAAGGCTCCGGGACCGGTGGGGCTTGGGAATCGTTAAATCAAACAGATTCCAAGGCGATTCTGTTTGCCTTATGAATTATTTACAAAGCTTATGCCTTTGACTTCAGCAGGCCATTCTGCTCCTCCATCAGATCAGTCAGTCTCGTGAGCAACTCAATGTTCTTGGGAGTACTGACGGTTTGATCCTTGGTATCCTCCGCCTTTTTCAGGAGTCGGTTAAAGAATTTTACCACAATAAAAATGGTAAACCCAATGATGAAAAAATCAATTGCCGCTTCCAGTAAAGCACCATAGCCTATGGCCACCTCTTCTTTTAATACAGATCCGTCGGCAGCCATGATCGCGTCCCTCAAAATGATTCGCTTGTCTCCCACATTCGTATTGCCCGAAAGCAGCGATAAAGGAGGCAACATTACTTTTTTTACCAATACATCGATCACCTTATTAAAGGCGGCACCAATGATGATTCCTATGGCCATATCCATCATATTGCCCTTGACCGCAAAATCTTTGAATTCTTTGAATAGTTTCATGGTTTATAAAATTTTTAGGTCCCAAAGATATTTGTATAAATGAATTGCACAAAAACAATGATGAAATTTCATTTGATCCATGAAAATTAGTTAACTTTAATTAATAATATCCTGAGCCATGGATCTACAAGATTATTATCAAAAGGCGATCAACTTTGCAGGAGAAAAACACGCTGATCAGAAAATCCCAGGATCAAATACAAGCTATATGGTCCATTTGTCAAACGTAGCCATGGAAGTGCTTGAAGCAAGCCGGCACAGTCAGGGTTTTGACGCTCAGTTTGCAGTTCAAACTGCTCTGCTCCATGACCTTCTCGAAGACACTTCAACGACCTTTGAACAAATCAGAGAGAACTTCGGAGTAAATATAGCAAAGGCTGTTTTGGCTTTATCAAAGAACGAACAATTACCTGCATCAAAGCAGATACAGGACAGTTTGAACAGGATCAAATCAGAACCAAAAGAGGTCTGGGCCGTAAAACTGGCCGACAGGATCAGCAATATGCAAAAACCTCCGCAGCATTGGGACAAAAATAAGATCAATGACTATAAGAAAATGGCGGGCATCATTTTGTTGCAGTTAAAAGGCGGCAATGAATATCTCGAACATCGCCTGCTCAAAAAGATTGAGGCCTATAACCAATACCTGTAATCTTCTGAATTTATATTTAAACCTGAATCCAAGTAACTTTTTAATCAAAAATGCGTCAGGTTAAGGAACCCTATTGAGATCCCCATGAGCCAATTGATCAAAACCGAAAGAATCAGCAGCATTGATGCCCTGAGAGGTTTTGCCCTTGCCGGAGTCGTTCTTGTACACATGGTAGAACAATACATCGCCGGACCCGCTCCCGAAGGTTTTCTTGAGGGTTTTAACGGTATTCCTGATCAAATTGTACAGGGTTTTATTCAACTCTTTTTAACGGGTAAATTCTTTGCCCTCTTCTCTATTTTATTCGGTTTGAGTTTTACCATACAGATGCAGTCTGCAGATCAAAAAGGCGTAAAATTCGAAGGTCGTTTTATATGGAGGGCCGTGCTTCTTTTTATCATTGGCTTTGTTCACCAGCTTTTCTACCGGGGAGACATACTTACCGTATATGCTGTCCTGGCCCCGTTTATCATTCCGTTTTACAGGATCCCTGCCAAAGCCCTGCTGGTCACGGCCGGTATTATTTTTTTGGGTATCCCCAGGTTTATTGCCTTTTATTTCTTTCAAGGGGACGGTATCAGCGGGGTGCATTCTGTCATGGATACGAACCACGAGCTGACCAGGTCTTATTTTGACATGATTCAAAACGGCAGCCTGTTTGACGTTTTTAAAACCAATGCCACTTATGGAATGCTCACCAAAATAGACTTTCAGACTTCCTTTTTCGGCAGGCTCTATTATACGTTCGGGTATTTTTTGATCGGTCTCTGGTTGGGCAGGACAGGTATCTTCAAGGACCTTGACGCTCATTCAAAAACAATTAAAAATGTTATGCTCTGGTCAATAGCCGGGCTGATGGTCTCTTTCGTTCTCATGATCGCTGTTTTTGCCAATATTCCACAACCTGTCGAAGGAGCCACCTGGACCTTCGCTCTTGGGATCAACTTCTTCGATTGGGTGAATATCTCAATGACCTCAATGATCCTTTGCGGTTTTCTCTTGCTTTATCAAAAAAATGGCTGGAAAAAAAGACTGTTATTCTTCGCCCCTTACGGAAGAATGGCATTGAGTAATTATATTGCGCAATCCCTGATCGGAACCTTTATTTTGTTCGGATGGGGATTAGGCAATCTGGGACAGATCAGGTCCCTGTACATGTTTCTTGGTGGATTGTTGCTGATCGTGGTCCAAACCCTGATCAGCAAATACTGGCTGCAAAAATTCAGGTATGGACCGCTCGAATGGTTATGGCGCTCGGCCACCTATTTGAAATGGCAGCCTCTTTTGAAAGGGCCACCTTTGGAATATCCTGACACAGCAAAGGCATGATATGCCTCAAAATATAGGTTAACAGATCAATAAAATGAAAATTTTGACAAATTAATATTATTATTTTATCCCCCTTTGCTATAATTTTGAACTTGCCTTGAACAAGGGCCTGAAATAATAAATACCATGAATAAAATACTGAGCCTTGGCCTGCTTTGCCTCGTAATGGTTTATGCCTGTGAATCAGAAAAAAACACGGCAAAAATTACTGATCTGATACGGATCAACCAAATTGGGTTCAGCCCTGCTTCTGTTAAAGAATTTGTTCTTGTGAATACCAAGGGCAGTAATTTTAAGCTGATTGACGCCTACAACAACAAGGTTTTTTCCGGGAAACTTGTTGACCGTGGAACCTGGGAAGCCTCAGGAGAAAGGGTCATGATCGGTGATTTCAGTTCCTTTTCGGCACCAGGTGCCTACTATGTAGTTGTGGATGACACCCTTGCATCTTTTCCTTTCAAAATCCAGAATGACCTTTATAAACCTGTGTTACGGGCAGCCATGAAAAGTTATTATTACCAGAGGGCCTCCATGGCCATTGATGAGGACCACTCGGGAACTTACAAAAGGGCCGCAGGACATCCTGATGATCAATGCATCTACCACCCCTCTTCAGGCAGGTCTTCGGGCACCAGAAATTCACCCGGAGGATGGTACGATGCCGGAGACTACGGAAAATATGTCGTGAATGCTGCTTTTGCCACAAGTCAGCTCCTGTTGTTTTTAGAGCAATATCCGGAGGCGGTAGGTGACCGCTCGATGAACATTCCCGAAAGCGGGAATGATATTGGGGACCTTCACGATGAGGTCAAATATGAACTGAACTGGATCCTGACGATGCAGGATGATGACGGTGGTGTATTTCACAAACTGACGGCCAAAACATTCAGTGACTTTGTGATGCCGGATGCCTATGATCTGGATCGTTATATTATTGGTAAAGGAACAGCGGCAAGCCTGGACTTTGCTGCTGTAACGGCACAGGCCTCAAGAATTTATAAATCCATTGACCCCAAGTGGTCTGAAAAAGCCTTAATAGCTTCGAAAAAAGCCTTTGAATGGGCCCTGAATAATGACACTATTGCATTTTCAAATCCCGACGATGTCCATACCGGGGAATACGGCGACCAGAGGTTCGATGATGATTTTTACTGGGCTGCCGCCGAGCTGTACATTACAACCAAAGATCCTGTTTACCGTGATCACATGGCAACCTACCAACAGGACTATCGACATGAACTGACCAACAACTGGAATGCCTTTGTAAGAAATGCCGGCTTTCATTCACTGCTTGAGAACAGGGATCAACTCGACAAGAGCCTCGCTGATGAGCTGACTCAAGGACACATCGCTCTTGCAGATGAAATCTTGAGAAAAATTTCAAACCACCCATATCACATTGCCCTCGACAGATTTGAATGGGGCTCTAACAGTGACATTCTGGACCAGGCACTCATCCTGTGCGTGGCCCACAGGATCAGCGGGGAAGAAAAATACCTCATCGGTGCGGAACAGATCAGTGATTATATCTTTGGTAAAAATGCAACCGGATATTGTTTTTTGACTGGTTTTGGCTCTAAAAAGGTCATGTTTCCACATCACCGCCCAAGTGGGGCAGACAGCATTCCGGATCCGATACCCGGATTTATTCTGGGTGGTCCCAATGCTGACAGGCAGGATGCCTCCGAAGTTCATTATGAGAGTGATTATCCCGCCAAAGCTTATGTAGATACACAGGCCAGTTATGCTTCCAATGAAGTGGCTCTGAACTGGAATTCACCTGCTGTATATGTTTTCGGCTATCTCAGGGAGGCAAGAAGTAAATAGATAGAAAATGTTTATTTTTGAATGAGGTTCATCACAATTGAACCCGGTATTTTTATGCAGAAATTTCAACCTTTAATTGATTATATCAATCGAATTGTAAGCCTTACGGAAGAAGAGGAGAAACTGCTGGTTTCGCATATCTCCTACCGTAAGCTGAGAAAAGGGCAATACTTTCTTCAGCAGGGAGATATTTGTAAATTCAGCGGATTTATTGTTTCGGGTTGCACCAAAACTTTTTATGTAGACGATGAAGGCCAGGAACACGTGATCATGTTCGCTGTTGAAGACTGGTGGACCTCAGACATGGGAAGCTATATTGCCCAAAAACCGGCTGACTACAATGTGCAATGCCTCGAAAATACCGAACTCATACAGTTTTCCTATGAAGAGCAGGATTTGATCATGCGTGAGATCCCTAAACTGGAACGTTTTTTCAGAATTATCGTTGAAAAGGCCTTCGTGGCCTCACAAAAAAGGATCGTCAGAAATTTCAGCATGAGCGCCAAAGACAGGTATTTGTATTTCAGCAGCCAGTACCCCCAGATGGAACAGCGCATTCCGCAATACATGATCGCCTCCTATCTCGGGATCACAAAAGAATTTCTAAGTAAGATCAAACGTCAGCTCCTTCTTGATCAATAAATGTTAATCTAGTTTAACATATTTTTATAACCTACTTCATTTTCTATTTCGTGTTAAAGCCGCAACTTTGTAATGTTGTTTCAAAGCAATAAGAAAACAATTTAAATTTTTAATCCAAAAAAATGTTTAAGATGAAAAATAAATTAAAAACCATAGGGGCAGCAATGATCATGGCTGTCATTACATTCTCTTTCTCAACGATAGAAGGAGAAAAAAAAGAGATCAAGACCGACAGAAGCTCAGTAATCTGGAAAGGTTATAAGGTGACAGGTTCACACAAAGGAAGCATCAGCCTGAAATCGGGTCACCTGATCTTCAATGAAGGCAAGCTGGTAGGCGGTGAATTTGTAATGGACATGACCAGCCTGGAAAACACTGATCTTGAAGGTGAATACAAGCAGAAACTGGAAGGACACCTGAAGTCTGATGATTTCTTCGCCGTCGAAAAATTTCCAACCGCCGGTTTGGTCTTTACAAAGGTAAAAAGCACGGGTAAAAACGCTTATGAAGTTACCGCAGACCTCACCATAAAAGACAATACGGAATCAATTACTTTCGAGATGTCAATTTACGGAAGCAAAGCGACTGCAAATTTGAAAATCGACAGAACAGATTACGGTGTGAAATACGGTTCGGTGAGCTTCTTTGACGACCTCAAAGACAAAGCGATCTATGATGAATTTGACCTTGTATCTGATCTTGAATTCTAATAAATAAATGATACGATCCTCAAGACCGCTGTTTCAGCGGTCTTTTTTTTTGGTATTACTTTTGAGCCTCGCTTTTAAGGCCCCTCATTTATTTCGCAAAAAACAGGTTTGCATATTATCTTTTTTTATTTACCTTTAATGTATTAAGCCTTAAGTAAATTGAATTTGCAACCCTACCTCGTTATCATCAACCATAGAACATGGATCGCATTAGCAACTGCTGTCGTGACGCCTTACTTTTGCTTTGCCTACGGTCTGAATTTTGACATTGACCTGACTCTGATCAGTATAGCCATGATCTTTCCGCTTGTCTTTACCATTAGAGGCTCATTCAGACGTAGAGAAAAGGCGCTGGAGCATCTTAGCGAATTTCGAAGCACCTTAAAAACACTGCATTATTTTTTTATGAGCAACAAGCTGCTGCCTGATGAAGACAAGGAAGCACTGAATAACCTGCTGAATAACGTGAGTAATACGCTCATGGAACATTTGAAAGAAAACAACGGGAGAACTGGTGACATTGACATGTCTGTCCAAAAGTTATACGATTACGTAGAATCCCGTAAGGAGGTCATTTCAGGTAAGCGCAGGGAAAAAATATTCCGTTTCATGAAAGACCTTCATGAAACCATAGAGAATGTGAATGCCATCAACATTCACAGGACCCCGATCAGTCTGAAGGCATACTGCCTTATCTTTATTTATATTTTCCCCCTGATCTATGCGCCCTCCATTATCAACAGGGTTGGGCCCGACAAAGGAGAATGGATCACTTATGCCATTGTGATTCTTAGCCAGTTTATTTTGATCTCACTCTATAATATTCAGAACCAGTTGGAGTACCCCTTTGACAACAAAGGACTTGATGACATCAAACTGGATAATTTCAGACTCAAGCGATAAACTGTGATTGAGAGCTTACCTGATTTGTCCAGGTAAACCGGAGCGCAATCATGAAGGTTCCTCCGGGGGAATTCAATTTCTTTTGATCTCTTTCAGAAACAAATAAAATGCGACTGCAAATACAAGGGAAACAAAGGTGGCAAAATATGGGATCAACTCGGTCATTGCTCATTTTTTATCAGTTTCAGCAAAATCGCAAATCCCAGGATGGATGGCACCCAAAGGCCTACAAAAATAGCCCCGTCCTTTTCCCCACGAAACCACATGACTTCGGAAAAAATAAGACAGACCAATGCCAGTGACATGAGAATTTTATCTGTTTTTCCTATACCCCTGAGCATCGTGTTGCATTTTTTATTCCTGCTAAAATAATCCAGATTAATGAAAATATCAAAGGTTTTCTGGTGTTTTAGGCATAGCATTTCAGGATTTGATGAAAACATGCAAAAATAGAGCGTCGATATGATTTGATTACGGAGCACCAATAGCTCTTATACACATGAGCTCAAATCGATGTATTATAACAAGGTCGGATGACCTGCTTTATACAGCTGCCAGCATCAATTCAAATGAATTTAATATCAGGAATAATTGATTTTTCAGATTTTTTCTTGTTAAAAATTTCAAAACACATTTTTTTATAAAAATATATTATACTCACTATCAATTAGTTGTGTTTTTTATCTCATAAATATATGTTAAAATAGTACTTTGTTTTACATAGTACTGTAACATCTTTGAAAAGGTGTCGTCTTATAAGTATAAAACAATAAAAAATTAACATCATGAGAACTACAAGATTTAGCAACAGTAAAAGAATACAATGGTCAGCCTACAGACATTACGCCGTCAAAGCCTGATAAAAAATAACCTATAAAAACAAACCCCATGAGAACGACAAGATTTAGCAACTGTAAAAGAATACAATGGTCAGCCTACAGACACTACGCGGTCAAAGCCTGATAAAATAATAACCTGAAAAAATAAACCCCCATGAGAACGACAAGATTTAGCAACAGTAAAAGAATACAATGGTCAGCCTACAGACACTACGCGGTCAAAGCCTGATAAAATAATAACATGTAAAAAATAAACCCCCATGAGAACGACAAGATTCAGCAACTGTAAAAGAATACAATGGTCAGCCTACAGACACTACGCGGTCAAAGCCTGATAAAGATTAAAATCCGAGCACATAAAATACAAATCGTGAAATCAACATGATCAAACAACACCAAAAAATCAAGATGGACAGAACACAGAAACTACGGTTATTAAAACCACTGTCCATCGCTTATTTGAATTCCCTTGGTGTACATACACCGGGAAATCAAGCCCAAAACCTACTTCGCATCGTATCATGCCATGTGATACAATCCAACCCTAATTAATAAATTAGGGTTTCTTATTTTAAGGATCAAGCCTGTTCATGACATAATCATAATAGCGAACCGTATGGTACATGGACTTCCAGAATGAAACTTTCGGCAAGCCACCAACCGGTGTTCCTTCATTGGAGACTTCGGCATACCACTCCCCTTCAGGACAAATAAATTTATCCCGGATGAAGAAGATCTGTTCCAGCGCCAGTTTCTTATACCTGTTTTGGCCTGTAATCTCATAAGCATTCAGCAATCCTAAAACCGCCTCGGCCTGTTGCCACCATCCCTTCGACCTGTCACGAGAGCCCTCATGATAAAGGACGTTGAAATACCCACCCTTGTTCTTGTCAAGGGCAAAAGTAATCACGCGGTCCATCATTAAAATAGCAAGGTTTCGGGTTTCCTCGATCAATTCCTCATGACCTGTTTCCAATGCCGCTTCACACAATACCCAGCTGCATTCGGCATTATGGCCGGCCCAGATCTCATTGGGCATCAATTCCCAGCTTTCTCCAAATCTGTGAATGCAGTCAAAATGCTCTGGATCAATGAATTTATCGATGAGCAACCTGATGAGTTTGACAATGGTCTCCTCCAAGCCCGGAACTTCTTTGTACTGCTTGTATTTCACCAGTGCCTCCAATATGTGAAAATGGGTACCAAAAGATTTCGTCATTTGATCACCTTTCACCCATAGCTCATCAAAACCATCGAGATATCCGGTACCACCTTCTTCACGCAGCACAGACTGGATAAACTTGAACTGTTCCGTTATCAATTCCTCCACTTCTTTTGAAGGGCGCATGAACGCATATTCCACCAAACCATAAAGTACAAATGCCTGAGCCATACAGACGTTTTCGGGGTCGTGAACCCAGGTCTGCTTATTGTCCCGCGCCCAGTAATAACCCCCCTCCGGATTCTTGAATTCAGCCAACTCCCTGAACGCCTTATCGGCCAGTGGCAGGTATTTTTTTGTTTGCATCGTACCACAAGCTTTCGAAGCTCCGTAAATGATTCTGGCCAGATACATCGAACCCCTCAGGGCCGCGCTGTTGGGAACATTGTCTATTGATATCTCAGGATATAATTTATCCTGTTCCACGCGAATCATGTGTTTGGACCAGAATTCAAGATAATCCTTGAATTCATGGACCAGTGTCATTTGTAAGGTTTCATTCATGACTGCAAGATAAGCAACGTCTGATATTTTACAGAATAAGAAACCGGGCAACATGAAATTTTAAGATACTGTTTTTGATCTGATCAACCGGAATCAATATGAAAAATGTTATAAAAATCTTAAAATTTCCGATGAGACATGCTGTGTCGTGAGCATATCATCGGAGTCAATTTACCTTTGTACCAGGTTAATAGTTATTGTTGATGAGTCCTGAAATTGATTGAATTTTGAGTATTTATTTACCCAAAAAAATATAGGTTAGACACTAAATTTAGATAAGATCAATCAAGGCAAGTCCCAATCTTAACATGATCATTTCCGAAAGTAAATCAGGGGGAAAAAAAAGGTTTACTGCACCATTAGGTTCAATGTTAATGATCATCAAGAGGTTGGGACATTTTTTTCATCCTCATTCCCTATGGACAGGGCTTGGTTTCATCAGCCAAAAAATTTCGAAAATTTCCTTCCTGAAATCTTGGCGCCACTTCAAGGCCAAATTCATTTTTGCCTTTGATGCCTTCCCAGATAATTTTCAGACCCACCTGTTCGTTGATCTCGAAATTGTCAAATCGGTTCGTAATAGAGCAAAACAAATAATCCTGATTGGGTATGTCGCGCAAGAACCGGAGCAGATGGCTGTTGATAAAGAACATATTGTCATTGCTGTCTGCCGTAATATCGAAGCCAAAAAATATGGCACGATCCAGTTTCCTGTGTTGTATCAGATCCTTGACCGTCAAATCAACATCTTCCATTTTACGGGTCTTCAAATTTTCATAGGTTTCCGGTTTGATAGGAAAAATAAGGGTATGGCCAGAATAATAACCTGAATCATCAGTGATGATCAGATTCATTTCCGGCAATAACCTTGCTGATTCCCTGATCACCTCTCTCAGATTTCTGTTCACCTGCTTGTGAAACTTCATGTATTTGACCAAGTTATCAATATCACTGTCGTAATCAAAGGGCCTTACCCTGTTGCTCGCAACATTAATATTTTTCTTGAACCAATAGACATCGGGCAATTTATTGGTTAATTTAGACAGGGAGTATTTCCTGAGACTGAAATCATAATAAGTAGGAATCGGAACAGATGCGTTGAGGTTTCTCACAAGCTGATAAGGCAACAGTGTTTCCATAACGATCTCCTCTTCCTTGTCAGGTTTGATCAGGGTTACACCGTTTTCCCAGCGTTGAACCGTCCTGATATCCACATTCAGCCTTGCCGCAAATTCGGCCTGAGAAATTCTATTGATCTTTCTGTAATCTGTCAGAAGTTCTCCTACTGCATTATATTTTTTCATGGTTTCAGGCATATGTAAAAATAAGCAAAATCAAGAAAATAAAAAATATGAGGAACAAGACATCTCATGTCGTCATCCTAAAACGATACTAAGTCTATCTTTGTCAAAAATTGATATCATGATTCTCGAAATACTAAGCCGCCTGGAAATGGATGTGGAGGAGGCACTGGATACCGAAAAACAAAATCTGGTTGCCATAAAACAATTGAAGGCCCTAATGAATGAGATCGATCACAATGCGGAAGAAGTGCCATTGACTGATAAACAAAGGTTCTCAAGCTTATTGGTTTCATTGAAAGGCGAGCCCTTAAATGATACAGAGTCCAGAATGGTTGACAGGATCATCAAAAATTGAATGTGAAAAAGAAAAAGTTGCCGGACATCAGGTTTGGCGAAGTACAAGATTGCTCTTACAGCATGAAGAAGCGTAAGACCGAAGATGAAGCGAGATAATTTGAAATGTAAAAAGCAGTCTGTACGATATTGAAAAAGGTCCCTGCCATAGGGGCCTTTTTTTTATGCCAATTTATTATTCTTGATTCTCTGGCATAAAAAAAGCGGAATCAGAATAATAATTCATACTTCCGCTTAAGCAAATATTAAGCAAAGGGGGGTGTCTTATTACTTAAAATAAGTCAAAATCCTTTTTACAAGGCAACTACAAAATTACCTTCAGCACTGATTCCGTTATCCACATAGGCATCAGCGGCACTATCATTTTCCCATTTGGTTTCATCAACCAGGTACTTGAATTGATACTCTTTTTCGGTTTCAAGATCAAGCGTTGTTTTATAAGTTCCGTTTTTAAACTTTTTCAAATCTACAGCCTCCTCAACATTCCAATTATTAAAATCTCCCAACAATTGAATTTTTTCAGCATCAAAGGCCTCTTCTTTTGTCAAAGTAAAAGTTACTTTACAAACTGGCTTACTCTTTAAAAATTGTTTTTTAATACTCATGACTTTTGTTTTTTATTGATGGGACAAAGTAAAGAGAAAACCAAAATATATTTCACACTTTAATTGACCGATTTGTGTACTATATTAACTTTATTATTATACTTATGTTAAATAGAGGTTAATTATACATAAAGTGACACATGTCCTGAACCTGAAGGTAAGCATCGCAAAACACTAAATATCTTGACTTTAGGGCCTGTTTTGATCATTTTATTTCATATCTTTATTAGCGTTTTAAATCCCTTTTAACATGGAAAAACCCTATAAAGTCCTGGTTAACAATTTACAGGAATTTTCAATCGGGGAAAAAAGTATACAGGACCTGGACATGCTGCCGCAAGGTGAAATAGCTTATCACTTGTTGTACCACAACGAAGCATTTGCGGCTGAAGTGATCGAAAAAGATTTTGCCGGGAGAACCTATACGATCCGAATCAATTCAAACACTTATCGGGTGAAAATAGCATCTCCTCTGGATGACCTGATCAAAAAAATGGGATATTCGGCCGGATCCTCAAAAGCCTTAAATTCTGTAAGGGCTCCCATGCCAGGAATTATTATAGGACTGAATGTAAAAAAAGGGCAGGAAGTCAAAAAAGGAGATTCCCTTTTGATCCTGGAGGCCATGAAGATGGAAAATGCCATTCTTTCTCCGAAGGACGCCAAAATCAAAGACATCTTTGTGTCAAAAGATGCAACTGTCGATAAAAACAAACTTCTCATTACACTTGAATAAAGTCAAATTTCAGATTTATGAAAAAGATACTGGTTGCCAATCGTGGAGAAATTGCCCTGCGCATCATGAAAACAATAAAACGCATGGGGATCGGGACCGTAGCGGTTTATTCGACAATTGACAGAAATGCCCCGCACGTAAAATTTGCAGACGAGGCAATTCATATCGGTGACAATCCCTCGAACAGATCTTACCTGCTTGGGGACCATATCATCAGCGAAGCAAAAAAATTAAAGGTAGACGCCATTCATCCGGGATATGGTTTTTTGAGTGAAAATGCGGCCTTCGCTGCAGCTGTCGAAAAAAACAAGATGATTTTTATCGGACCTGAAGCCGCATCCATCAGCATGATGGGTGACAAACTTGCAGCCAAAAAAGCGGTAAAGGAATATAATATCCCAATGGTACCCGGAACCGATAAAGCCCTGACGGATCCCGATAAGGCCAAGGCACTTGCCCTTGACATTGGGTACCCTATTCTGATCAAGGCTGCTGCCGGAGGCGGAGGCAAAGGAATGCGCGTGGTAAAAAAGCCGGAGGACCTTGACGAGCAACTGAAAAGAGCGATCAGTGAGGCACTGTCTTCCTTTGGGGACGGATCCGTATTTATTGAAAAATACATCAGTTCACCCAGGCATATTGAATTTCAGGTACTGGCCGATACCCATGGCAAAGTGCTGCACCTTTTCGAAAGGGAATGCAGTATACAGCGCCGCCACCAGAAAATTGTAGAAGAGGCGCCGTCTGCGATACTCGGGTCAGAATTGAGGGCGAAAATGGGAGAAGCCGCCATCAAGGTAGCGAGGTCGTGCAATTACAGAGGTGCGGGAACCGTGGAATTTTTAATGGACGAAGATCTCAATTTTTACTTTCTTGAAATGAATACAAGGCTGCAGGTCGAGCATCCCGTAACCGAATATATCACGGGTCTAGACCTGGTCGAAGAGCAGATCAAAATTGCCAGAGGCGAAAAACTGAATCTGGAACAAAATGAACTCAACCTGCAGGGCCATGCTCTCGAACTGAGGGTTTATGCCGAGGACCCGCTGCATGATTTTCTACCAAACATGGGAACCTTGTCAAAATACAAGGTCCCAGTGGGTGAGCACATAAGGGTTGATGACGGATATGAAGAAGGCATGGAAATTCCGATCCATTATGACCCGATGATCTCGAAGCTGATCACCTATGGCAAAGACCGGGACGAAGCCATACAGAACATGATCCAGGCCATTGACAATTATATCATAGAAGGGGTTACCACAACCTTGTCATTCGGGAAATACGTTTGCCGGCACCATGCGTTTCAAAGCGGGAATTTTGACACCCATTTCATCGAAAAACACTATGACACAGAAGCTTTGAAAGAAGCCTTTGAAAAAGAGGCCCAAGTGGCCGGATTGCTGGCCCTGAAACTTTATTTGAAAGACAGAACCATCCTCAGGCTCCCCAATGAGCCCCAAATACAATAAATGAGCACAAGATGAAAGACAAACAACAAACCCTCTTGCAAAAACTGGCAAAAGCGAAGCTTGGCGGTGGCGAAACCCGGATCGAAAAGCAGCACCATAAGAAAAAACTAACGGCCAGAGAAAGGATCGATCATTTAATGGATGAAGGTTCCTTTGAAGAAATTGGAATTCTTGTGACACATCGCAGTACAGACTTTGGCATGGAGAAACAACGCTTTTTTGGAGATGGCGTGGTGACTGGTTATGGAACGGTAAATGGCAGACTGGTCTATGTGTACGCCCAGGATTTTACCGTATTTGGAGGGGCCTTATCTGAAACACATGCCGAAAAAATATGCAAAATAATGGATCTTGCACTTAAAGTGGGTGCACCCGTGATTGGTCTTAATGATTCGGGAGGTGCCAGAATTCAGGAAGGCGTCAGATCACTTGGAGGCTATGCTGATATCTTTTACCGAAATGTGCAGTCCTCAGGGGTAATTCCGCAAATTTCGGCCATTATGGGACCTTGCGCCGGCGGTGCAGTGTATTCCCCGGCGATGACCGATTTTACCATTATGGTGGAAGAAACGAGCTATATGTTTGTCACAGGACCCAATGTGGTGAAAACCGTGACCAATGAAGCCGTAAGTTCCGAAGAACTTGGCGGAGCCTCGGCCCACTCAACCAAATCGGGCGTTACGCACCTCACTGCCCCGAATGACGTGCAGTGCCTTGAAAAAATAAAAAAACTGCTGAGTTATATCCCGGAAAACAATCAGGAAAAAACACCGATGCTGCCCTTCGTGCTCGGTGAAGAATTAAGGGAAGAACTTGAAAACATCATTCCGGAGGATACGCATAAGCCCTATGACATGAAAAAAGTGATAGCGGGTATATGTGACAAAGACAGCTTCTTTGAAATTCACAAGCATTATGCAGAAAACATTGTTGTCGGATTTTCCAGACTGGCAGGAAGAAGTATTGGTATCATTGCCAACCAGCCCATGAATCTGGCAGGAGTTCTCGATGTCAACAGTTCAAAAAAAGCTGCTCGCTTTACGCGTTTTTGCGACAGTTTTAACATTCCTCTTCTGGTACTGGTTGATGTCCCCGGGTTTTTACCGGGAACGGATCAGGAATGGAGGGGCATCATCGTCCACGGAGCAAAATTGTTGTATGCCCTGAGTGAAGCCACTGTGCCCAGGGTAACTGTGATCACAAGAAAAGCTTACGGAGGTGCTTATGATGTCATGAATTCCAAACACATCGGAGCCGATATGAATTTTGCCTGGCCAACTGCAGAAATTGCAGTCATGGGAGCCAAGGGTGCCAGTGAGATTATTTTTAAAAAGGAAATCGCATCCGCTGATGATCCTGAAGCCAAATGGAAGGAAAAGGAAGCTGAGTATGCCGAAAAATTCGCGAATCCATACGGAGCCGCCAGGCGCGGTTTTATTGATGAGGTGATCCTGCCCAAAAATACCCGAAGAAAACTGATCAAGGCGTTTTCAATGCTCGAAAACAAACAGGTTGACAGGCCCAAAAGAAAACACGGCAATATTCCATTGTAGCATTGATCCCGAACGGGTTTCAAAAAAAAAGAATCAAGGGTTAAACGATCTCTGCACTGAGGCCTCTTTCAAGCAATCGGGTGCAACGTGGCTTCAACTCTTCGTATTCACCGGTTTTCACGGCGCATTTCCCTTTATAATGGACCAGGTAAGTGCATTGTTCAGCCTGTTCAGGCGAATGATCGCATACTTCGATCAAGGAATCGATAACAAAATCAAAGGTGTTCACATCGTCATTGAACAATAGAATTTCGTGCTTTTCTGCCTCCTGAGCAGCAACATCAAACGATTCCTGCTGTTTTTCTTTCGTAAAATAAATCATGTTATTCATATTCATATCGCTGGGCTAATTTACAAATTTTAAGGCAACCCAGTTATTTTGTTCCAGTTCACTGACAAATTTGAGTCCGTTTTTCTGGGCAGCCTCCCTGATATGCGGGATATCCTCTGTATAAAATCCACTCAGGTAAATGGCTCCGTTGGGTTTCAAACTTCCTGCATAAACCTTCATGTCATTGAGCAGAATATTCCTGTTGATATTGGCAATGATCAAATCATAAGCCCCTTCTTTCAACATGGAGGCCTCACCTTCAAACACCCTGATCTTCCGGCATTGATTTCGTTCCACATTCTCAATGGAATTTTCATAGCACCAGGGGTCAATGTCAATGGCATCTATGGCCGATGCCCCTTTCATTTCGGCAAAAATAGCCAGGATACCTGTTCCACAACCCATGTCGAGTACTTTTTTCCCTGCAAGGTCCGCCTCCATCAGATGCCTGATCATCAAATAAGTGGTTTCATGATGTCCTGTTCCAAAACTCATCTTGGGTTCGATAACAATATCGTATTTAAGATTGGGAGACGGATGAAAAGGCGCTCTGATACTCACCTCGTTCCCGACCACGATAGGGTCAAAGTTCTTTTCCCATTCCTCGTTCCAGTTCACCTGCTCGATCTCCTGAACCTCATAAGTGAAATGAACCTCCTCAGAGTTGAGGATCTGTACCTCGCTCAGCAAGTCCTTGTTCCATTCCGGCTTTTGAATATAGGCCTCAAGCCCATCCTCCTGCTCGGTAAAACTCTCAAATCCGACCTGCCCCAGCTCAGCCACCAAAATCTCAACGGCCGTCTGTGTATCGATAGATGCCGAAGCCACTTTAAAATAACATCCTATATAATTCATATCAGGCTGGAGTTAAAAAATCTGTGACATCAGTTCCAATGGAAGGCGATATCACAGATCTGTTTTTTTATATTTCCTAATTATGCCTTTGGCAATATTATTTATATCGCTTTGATGATCGACATAAAATCATCAACCTTTAGAGCAGCTCCTCCAATCAACCCTCCATCCACATCTGTTTTGGAAAAGATTTCCTGAGCATTGCCAGGTTTTACGCTTCCTCCGTAAAGAATAGAAACTTCTTCTGCCACGTCACTCAAATACCTTTCTGCCACCAGTTCTCTGATAAAGGCATGCATTTCCTGGGCCTGATCAGGGGAGGCCGTTTCTCCTGTACCAATGGCCCAGACGGGTTCATAGGCTAAAATAATCTTTGACCAGTCCTCTGAGTCAAGATGAAAAAGTGCATTTTTGATCTGACGCTCTACAACTTTAAAATGGTTGCCACTCTTACGGTCTTCAAGCACTTCTCCAAAACAGAAGATCACTTCAAGATCATTCTTAAGGGCAGCATCCACTTTTTGTGCCAGCAAAGCGTCGGTTTCTCCAAAATATTCTCTTCTTTCAGAATGCCCCAGGATGACCACATTCACATGGACTGCTTTGATCATTGGCGCCGAAACTTCACCTGTATAGGCCCCGCTGTCAAGCTGGTGCATATTTTGAGCAGCTACCTCAATGACCGATTTTCTCGTCATTTTTGAAGCCTTTTGCAAATTCACAAAAGTGGGTGCAATAATGACTCGTGTATTACTGAGGGTTACGTCCTTAATTGAATGATCTAGTTCTTTGACCAAGGCCTTTGTCTCTTTGTAGGTCTTGTTCATTTTCCAGTTTCCTGCGACAATTTTAGTTCTCATTAAATCGAATTTTTGGTTGAAATTAAAATGAATCGCAAAGATAACCTAAACTGATAAATTGATTACTTTTGCAGCAATCAATTTTCAAAAAAAATGAATAAACAGCAGCTCATTGAACAGATCAGGATCAAAAAATCATTTTTATGCATAGGCCTTGACGTTGATCTTGAAAAAATACCCACACATCTTCTGAAACATGAAGACCCGGTTTTCGAGTTCAATAAAGCCATCATTGATGCCACCCACGATCTGGCTGTTGCCTACAAACCCAATACTGCATTTTATGAGGCCTATGGTCTGAGCGGATGGAACAGTCTGACCAGAACCATCAATTACCTCAATGAAAAGCATCCTGAACTCCTGAGCATCGCGGATGCCAAGCGGGGGGATATCGGAAACACTTCAACACGCTATGCCAAGGCATTTTTTGAAGACATGAACTTTGATGCGGTGACGGTGGCGCCTTATATGGGAAGCGATTCTGTAGAGCCTTTCCTCGCCTTTGACAATAAATTTACCATTATGCTGGCCCTGACCTCAAACCAGGGAGGGCTCGATTTTCAAGTCTTAAAAGATCAGATGGGAACCATGCTTTATGAAAATGTACTCCAAACTTCCTTAAACTGGCAAAACAGTGATCAGCTTATGTTCGTGGTCGGTGCCACCAGACCGGAATATTTTCAGAAGATCAGAAACATCGTTCCAGACCATTTTCTTCTTGTTCCAGGTATTGGAGCCCAGGGTGGAGACCTGAAAGGCGTTTGCAACTACGGACTCAACAAAGATATCGGCCTGCTTGTGAATTCTTCACGCGGGATCATTTATGCCTCTGCGGAAAACAATTTTGCCTCAAAAGCCCGGGATAAAGCCCAGGAGCTGCAAGAGGAAATGGCTTTCATACTTGAGCAGGCAAATATTTAAACGCTTTGCTGTCTGAAATTCTTTAAGGCCTCAGAAAGGATCCCATGAAGCGCAAGCATCTGTTTGTATCCAAATTTCTTACCCAGCTGTCCGACAAAATAAAGGGCCACCCAAACGACGGGCATGGACAAACACAAGATCATGTAAAGTTCATAATCCTGATCCAGGCTCCAATTGCTGTAAAAGATGACAAAAAATACAAAAAAGGCAATGGCAACGGCAAAATGAAGAAACATGAAAAAAGTCCATATTTTGGGTTTGGGGCCAAGAATTCCCTTGACCACGGTAAGATCTTCTTCTTTTTCAATTTCGACATGCAGCTGGGGTGACCAGAAATGCTCTTCATTTTCAGGCACGTCAATCACTATATGATTGTCAACCATTTTACTCAGATAGATACAGTCAGGTTTTTTCAGCTTACTTCTGAACTGCTCCATGATCTCTGTTTCACTCTCAATGAATCGGTATTTGAATCTTGGTTTGAGTAAGATCCGGTTCAGTTCATCATCGTTTATAGGTTGGTTCATCGCTTGGGTTTTAAGGAAAAATCACAGGAAAAGGAGCAAAGCAACAGACCTGTATGTTCAGACTGATTTTGGACATTTATAAACCTTTCAACTTCTAAATATAATCTTTTTTTTGAATCCCCTGCAAAGGCTTTCATTATCAACTTTATAAGCTTATCTTTGCACGGATTTTATTTTAACAGACCCATGGGAAATATAGTTGCCATCGTAGGCAGGCCAAATGTAGGTAAATCAACGCTTTTCAATAGGCTGGTACAGCGAAGAGAAGCGATTGTTGATGCAGTAAGCGGGGTTACAAGAGACAGGCATTACGGTAAGACCGACTGGAATGGAAGAGAATTCTCCATTATAGATACGGGCGGATATGTTGTGGGCAGTGATGATATTTTTGAGGCTGAGATAGACAAACAGGTGGAACTGGCCATAGACGAGGCAGATGCAATCATTTTTATGGTTGACGTTGAAAGCGGCATTACCGGAATGGATGAAGAAGTGGCAAAATTGCTTCGACAAACCAAAAAACCAATATTCCTGACAGTGAACAAGGTAGATAACGCCAAAAGGGCCCAGGATGCCGTGGAATTCTATGCCCTCGGGCTCGGTAACTATTATACCATAGCGAGTACCAACGGCAGCGGAACAGGTGAATTACTCGATGCCATCATAGAGGTACTCCCTGAAAAAGAAGAGAAAGAAACAGATGATCTTCCTCGTTTTGCAGTGGTGGGAAGGCCCAATGCAGGAAAATCCTCCTTTATCAATGCACTGATCGGAGAAGACCGCTATATAGTGACCGATATTGCAGGAACCACAAGAGATTCGAATGACACCAAATACAATCGGTTTGGCTTCGATTTTAATCTGGTTGATACGGCAGGTATACGAAAAAAATCAAAAGTAAAGGATGACCTTGAGTTTTATTCGGTCATGAGATCGGTCAGGGCAATAGAACACAGCGACGTCTGTATACTGATCATCGATGCGACAAGGGGTTTTGAAGGGCAGGACCAGAATATTTTCTGGCTCGCTGAGAAAAACAGAAAAGGGATCGTCATTCTTGTAAATAAATGGGATCTGGTAGAAAAAGACACCCATACGACCAAGGAATTCGAGGCCATGATCAGAAAAGAAACCGCTCCTTTTAAGGATGTGCCGATCGTCTTTATCTCTGCGCTCACCAAGCAAAGGATCTTTAAAGCCATTGAAACTGCCGTTGAGGTATTCAATAACCGAAAGCAAAAGATCGCGACAAGCAAACTGAACGAAGCCATGCTTGACATCATCAAGCAGAACCCTCCACCTGCTTACAAAGGCAAATATATCAAGATAAAATATTGCATGCAATTGCCATCCCCTACCCCGCAATTTGTGTTTTTTGCCAATCTGCCTCAGTATGTGAAGGAACCCTATAAAAGGTACATAGAAAACAAATTGCGTGAATTGTATAATTTTCACGGGGTGCCCATAGCAGTCTATTTCAGAAAGAAATAATAGGCAAAATATCCTGAAAATGTTATTTTTATGCAAGTTTATGAATTCCCGTGCCCTGCTTGTTTAACGAAAAATAAAATCATGAAGCCTGCTCAGTTCAAATCGTTTTTGATCATCACCTTGTGTACTGTGATCCTGTCCTGTAATGAGGAAAAGCCTGTAAAAGAAATCCGAAATAATGATCATGCTGCCACAGGCCGGATCGCATATGATTCTGTAAAGGCCCATGCTTATGGAGCTGATGATTATGGAATGAAAAAATATGTCATGGCCTTTTTGAAGAAAGGACCGAACAAAAGCGCAGATGCCGAAACAAGGAGCCAGTTGCAAAACGCCCATTTAAAAAATATAACGCGTTTGGCTGAGGAAGGAAAACTGGTGCTGGCCGGCCCCTTTTTTGGTGACGGAGACTTAAGAGGGATTTATATTTTCAATGTCGATAATATTGCCGATGCCGAGGCTTTAACCAATTCTGACCCTTCTATTCAGGCAGGTGTACTGACGATGGAGCTCAAGGAATGGTATGGTTCGGCTGCCCTGATGGCCGTCAATGACCTACACCATTCAATAAGCAAAGAAGAGATTGCCGGTGACGACTGATCCTGCTGCTCGTATCGATGACCTAATAATACCGGACACATGAAATTTGATTTCCATGGCTTCCCTGTCATACGAACCTCCAGGCTTGAATTAAAGCCTACAGAGCATAAGAATGCCGAACAGGTACTGTTTTTGAGGTCAAACCCGGAGGTGACTCAATATATCAAAAGGATAAGACCTTCGACGCTTGATGATGCTGTGGCATTTATCGATAAAATTCACGCTGAATATAAAAAGAAAGAATCGGTCAGCTGGGCCATTCATCTGCATGAGATGCCCTTGATGATCGGTTCGATTTGTTTGTGGAATTTCTCTAAAGACAGAAAAACCGCCGAGGTTGGCTATGACCTTCACCCCGGGCAGCAAAATAAAGGGATCATGACTGAAGCTTTGCGGGCCGTTATGCATTTTGGGTTTGATCAGCTGGAGCTTCATACCATAAAGGCCTTTACACATCAGGCCAATGAAAATTCAATAAAATTACTGTCAAAGAATGGTTTTCGGATCAATTCGGGTGAATCAGATCCGGACAATGCAAACAATATCATATTGTCAATTGATAAAAAATTCAGTCCCGCATCCTGAAGGAAAAAAAAGTATAAAAATGAATTCGTCAGGTCAATCACCATCCGCCACTGGCACCACCACCGCCAAAACCGCCACCTCCGAAACCACCGCCAAAGCCGCCGCCTCCAAAGCCTCCTCCGAAACCTCCTCCGGAGCTTCTGCCTCCAAAACCACTGCCGCCAAAACCACCGCGTCCGGCACTGCTCAGAATAATGGCATCCAGCAGTGAAAACCCACCTGATCTTCGCCCTCCGTTTCTACCGCCACCTCTTCTGTTCCTTCTCGACAGAATCAAAAAGATGACAATAAATATGATGACAATAAATAAAGCAGGGATTCTGCCATTGGGCTCCCGATCATTGCGTTCTCCCTGATATTCCCCGCTCATGATCTGAATAATTGCAGAGGTGCCTTCATCAAGACCTTTGTAATAATTACCTTGCTTAAAGGCCGGGGTCATTATATTTTCAATAATTCTTCTCGACAAGGCATCTGTGAGAAGATGTTCCACCCCATAGCCCGTTCTTATGGTCATGCGCCGGTCATCCTTTGCAACCAGAACGACTATGCCGTTATCCTTACCCTTCTGGCCCACACCCCATTTATGGGCGAGTTCAGTAGCATAAAGGGCAATTTCATTTCCGTCCAAAGAATTTATCGTGATCACAACAATCTGCGTTGAAGTGGTATCACTATAGTTGATCAGTTTTTGCTCAAGTCTTTTGGCCTCAGCCCCCGTCATCAGACTGGCCATATCATAAACACTGGTCTCTTTCTTCGGCTTTTCAGGCAAATAGTCCTGCGCTGTCAGCGGCATCGCACCGAGCCACATGAGCACAAATAACAGCTGTGAATATTTAATTAATCCCTTTTGCATTTTATTCAAAAAGTTCTTTGTATTATTGATATGCAATATACCAAAAAAAGCAGCAAACACCTTGAAACCGCACAACAAATCTTCCATGAAAAAATTGATGATTCTTCTCTTGATGAGCTTCTCTCTGACCCATGCCCAGGAACTTGATATAGACAAATTAAAAGGAATGAAACCACGTTCCGTAGGACCTGCCGGAATGAGCGGAAGGATAACGGCCATTGACGTTGTCAACAGCAACCCGAATGTGATCTATGCAGGCGCCGCTTCGGGAGGAATCTGGAAATCTGAGAGTCAGGGCATTGATTGGCAACCTGTTTTCGATAAAGAAAACCTTCAGGCCATCGGTGCCATCGCCATACAGCAGAGCAATCCTGATGTCGTCTGGGCAGGCACCGGAGAGGGAAATCCAAGAAACAGCCTTAACGGAGGTTACGGTATTTACAAGAGCCTTGATGCTGGAAAAAACTGGCAACTGATGGGCCTGGAAAAAACCAGGAATATCCACAGGATCATTATTGACAGGGATGATCCGAATACCGTTTATGTGGCTGCCATTGGCTCGCCCTGGGGGGAACATCCCGAAAGAGGTGTATTCAAGACTACCGACGGAGGGCAGTCATGGGAAAAAATACTTTTTGTGAACAACAGAACCGGTGCCGCCGACCTGGTGGTGGATGCCAACAATCCTAACAAGCTGATCGCCGCCATGTGGGAGCACAGAAGAAAACCCTATACCTTTAACTCCGGAGGGGAAGGATCAGGGTTGTACATCACTTTTGACGGGGGAAAGAACTGGACCAGAAAAACTGCTGATGACGGATTGCCCAAAGGCAACCTCGGACGGATCGGTATCGCAATTTCACAAAGCAACCCCAAAGTTGTCTATGCCCTGATCGAAGCAAAAAAGAACGGGCTCTACCGTTCTGATGACGGAGGGTTCAAATGGAAACTGATCAACAGCAATTCTTCCGGTCGTGGAAGTGCAGGAATTGGCAACAGACCTTTTTACTATTCTGATATTTTCGTTGACCCTAAAAATGAATACCGCATTTACAGCGTATTTACCTATGTCAATTACAGCATTGACGGGGGTAAAAGCTTTAAGCAACTGATGCCAGCCTATGGAAGCGATGCCGGGGTACATCCCGACCATCATGCCTGGTGGATCCATCCGGATGACCCTGACTTTATGATAGACGGAAATGATGGAGGGCTGAACATCACCAAAGACAAAGGTAAAACCTGGAGGTTTGTGGAGAATCTTCCGATCGGACAATTCTACCATATCAATATTGACCATGAGTTTCCTTACAATTTGTACGGAGGAATGCAGGACAATGGTTCATGGGCAGGGCCTGCCTATGTCTTAAAAGACCAAGGGATCAGAAATTCCTATTGGCAGGAGATCCTTTTTGGCGATGGTTTTGATGTGATCCCCGACCCCAAAAACAGCAGGTATGGTTACGGTATGTCACAGGGGGGTTATGTAAGCACATATGATCGGGAAACCGGCGCTACAAAAATGATTCGGCCCACGCATCCGGATCCTGATATGAAACTTCGGTTCAACTGGAATTCAGCCATAGCGATTGATCCTTTTGACCAGGAAACGATCTATTTCGGAAGTCAATTTGTTCACAAATCGGCCAACCGGGGTCATGAATGGAACATCATCTCTCCTGACCTGACCACAAATGATCCAGAAAAACAAAAGCAATATGACAGTGGGGGATTAACCATGGACGCAACGGGTGCAGAAAATTACTGTTCCATCCTTGCCATCAGCCCGAGCAGCATCGAGCAAAATCTAATCTGGGTGGGTACCGATGACGGGCGTATCCAATTGACAAGAGATGGGGGAAAAAACTGGAACAACGTCACTCCGATTCTGTCAAATTATCCAAAAAGCGGCTGGGTGGCCCAGATCAAGCCTTCTGTCTTTCAGAAAGGCGAAGCATATGCCGTTGTTAATAATTACAGAAATTTTGATTTTAAGCCTTACCTGTTCAGAACCCGTGATTACGGTAAGACCTGGGAAAACCTCCTAAACGGAAAGCCGGAAACTTTTGGCTACAGCCTGTCAATGGTCCAGGACCCTGTTGAAAAAAACCTGCTCTTTCTCGGAACGGAAAACGGTTTGTATGTGAGCCTGAATGAAGGTGCCTCATGGACAAAATGGACAGCTGGTTACCCCAGCGTCCCGACCATGGACATGATGATCCACCCAAGAGAACACGATCTTGACATTGCAACATTCGGGCGTTCGTTTTATGTATTTGACGACATCAGACCATTAAGGGAACTCGCTGCAAACGGAACAGGAATACTGGATAAAAAGATCAAAATTTTTGATGCACCCAAGGCGTATCTGTCAAGCAGTCAGCAACCCAGTGGTACCCGTTTCGGGGGAAATGCCATGTTCAACGGGGAAAATCGTAAAAGAGGCGCCATGGTCAGTTATGTGATCAACGGTGAAAAGAAACAAGAAAACGAAAATGATACGGATGATAAAAAGACCGAAAAAACCCAGGATTCTGTTGTTTTGAAAATATATGGCGCTGATACGCAACTCATACGAACCTTGAAAATCAAAGCTCCGGAAGACAAGGGTCTCAACAGGATGTACTGGAACCTTGATGAAAAAGGTGTTCGCTGGCCCTCAAGAAAAACCCAGTCGGCTAAAAATGAGCCTGCCGGGGTTAAAGTCATCCCGGGTAAATATAAAATGGTGCTCCATTATCAGGGCATAAAGGACTCTGCTGAGGTGTTGGTCGCAACTGATCCGAGGATCCCGATTGACGAAGCCGTATTGAAAGAGCAGCATGACCTGCTCAAAGAACTCGAGAAAAAAACAGACCTGGCCTACAGATCGATTGAACAGCTCAAAGCTTCAAAGATCCTGACGGGTCAGGTTAAATCACTGGCAGAGAAAAGGGACAAAGATTTATACAAGGAATTGATCGCATCGACCGACAGTATTGGTAAAAAGATTGATCTTCTTATGGATGATATGATGGGAAAAGAAGACAAAAGGCAAGGAATTACCGCGACCAAAGATCCGAGTGCGATCTCGCATCTGAGTAAAGCTGTGTCATACGTTCGTTCCTTAAAGAGAAGACCCGGCCAAACAGAAATGCAGCTGATTGAAAATGCAAACACGAAGATAGACCCTGTTATTGAAAGTATCAATGAATTTTATAAGACGGAATGGCTTGAATACAGGACCCTGGTCGAAGCAGCTGACCTTTCCCTGTTCAAGGATTATGAAATTTTAAAATAAAGGCAAGCCTATTAAGATCCCTGGTCCGAGGGGACCAGGCATTTGTCATTGTACCATTTTCCCCGGAGACTGTCGCGGGGAATGATATGGCCCTCACAGGTCAGAAAATCGGATCCTTTTTTCTTGAGTATCACGAGTTCTCCTGCTTTTATCGCCTGAATGACAAGTTTGACCCTCTGGATCTCATCTAAAACCTTCTGCTCTTTAGCCAGGGAGGCTCCAATTTTATTGTTATAAAGATCCATTTCGGAAGAAGGGCTGTCGGGTAAATGACCGTCTTCCAATTTACCCTTTTTAAAAGCCCGGAAGTTTCCCTTTTCATGGGCCTTGCCCAGTTTCAGGGCAGCTGACTCCCCGATTTCCTCACTGAGGGCGAGCATCCAGTAACAATGTTTAAAGGCATCCAGATGACCTCCGTTGATATCTTTTCCAATTTCACCGGAACTCCCAACAGAATCCGTGATTTTTAAGGTGGTCAAAGAAATGTCGAGGGCACGCTTAGCCTTGAAAGGGTGCCAGATGACCCACCATTTTTCAGGAGAGGATACCTTGGACGGGCTTGATTTGGAACTTTGCCCGGCGGTCTCGTGGCAGGTCCACAATCCCAGAAGGCAAAATAAAATAATTCTCTTCATTGACTAAAGATAATAAAAGAAAGCCAGCGTAATTTTAGATTTTTTGGACCGTGTTCGGACTAAAATTCATAATTTTGATGGATACAGAAATTAAAAAAACAGATTCATGAAATACCTTCCCATAGACAGTCAGTTGTTCATCAAAAACAGATCGAAATTTGCCGCAAAAATGAAACCGAATTCCATGGCTGTTTTGAATTCCAATGATATTTACCCCATCAGTGCCGACAGCACCCTGCCCTTCGCACAGCAACGTGACCTATTTTATTTATCCGGAGTGGACCAGGAAGAAAGCGTGCTTGTGATCTTTCCTGATTGCCCGAAAGAAGCGCACAGAGAAATTCTTTTTCTAAAAGAGACGAACGAACATATTGCGGTTTGGGAAGGAGAGAAACTGACCCGGGAGAAAGCTCTTGAAACTTCGGGAATTGAAAAAGTATATTGGTTGCATGAAATGGAAAAAATTCTTTTTGAACTGATGACACAGGCCGAAAGAGTTTATGTGAACACCAATGAGCATTACCGTGCAAGTGTTGAAACAGAAACCAGGGATGCCAGGTTCATCAAATGGCTTCAAAAAAAGTATCCAGCACATACCTATGACCGCTGTCAGCCCATTTTACAGGAATTGCGTTCGGTAAAAGAGCCTGAAGAAATAGCCCTTATCCAAAAGGCCTGTGACATTACCGAAAAAGGATTTAAAAGGGTTCTTGGGTTCATAAAGCCGGATGTCATGGAATATGAGATCGAAGCAGAGTATATTCATGAATTTAAGTGTAACAGATCAGCGGGCTTTGCCTACACTCCAATTATTGGTTCGGGATACAACGCCTGCGTATTGCATTATATAGAAAATAACCAGGCCTGCAAAGCCGGTGACATGATCCTGATGGATGTGGGCGCCGAATATGCCAATTATTCGAGTGACATGACAAGATGTGTGCCGGTTTCAGGTAAATTCACAGAGAGACAAAAAGAGGTGTACAACGCCGTGTTAAGGGTAAAAAATGCCGCTGCGAAAATGCTTGTTCCGGGAACAATTTGGGCTGACTATCACGTCGAAGTCGGGAAACTCATGACTGAAGAACTGATTGGTCTTGGCCTGATTTCCAAAGAAGATGTGGCCAATGAAGATCCTTCATGGCCGGCCTATAAGAAATACTTCATGCACGGCACTTCGCACCATATGGGTCTAGATACCCATGATTACGGAATTCTAACAGAACCTATGGTTGCCGGAATGGTATTTACTGTTGAACCTGGGATCTATATTCCTGATGAAAATCTCGGGATCCGTTTGGAGGACGATTACGTGATCCGGGAATCGGGAGAACCTATTAATCTGATGAAAAATATACCCATAGAAATCGATGAATTGGAAAAATTGATGGCCAAATAAACGTTTTTTGATCCTTCTTGCCCCTTAAGATATTGCCGGCTTATTTTTGAGCCTAGCGAAGACATTGACAATTACAAAAGTGATCAGCGCCGGAATGACCCAGCCCAGTGCATCTTTTGAAAAAGGAACGATTTTGTAAATGAATTCCAGATTTTCAACCGGGATTAAAAATTTGAGAAAGTCAGTGATGCTGAATAAAACAGCAACCGCAACTACCATTTTAAAAACAAGAGGTGATGCCAGTTTTTCGGGAAGCAGGTTCAGTAAAATAAGGACAATTGTTATGGGATATGTGAACATCAAAATGTAAACGGCCAGATCGATAATAAACTTTACCTCGAATTGACCCATGATAATTCCGATCAAGGATGAAATGGCAGCCGTAACGACATATGCCTTTTGAGAGTTTTTGAAAATACCTTTAAAAAAATCGGAAGTACCCACTACGATGCTGATGGCCGTGGTAAAACATGCCAGGGCAACCAGGACAGATAGAAAAGCTGTCCCATAACTTCCAAGGGTCGTTTGGGTCAGTTGGCTCAGCAGTTGGGGTCTTGTGATCGAATCATCAAAATTGGCATTAAATTTCGCGCCGAGATAGATCAGTCCAACATAAATGACAAGCAAGCCCAGCATGGCCACAAAACTGGATCGTGCGATCATCATTTTTTTATCATTCTCCGAGACCAGCTTTTTTGAGTTCTGTATCGTAATGACCATCACCCCTCCCATGATCAGACCGGCGAGTGCATCATAGGTTTGGTATCCTTCCAGAAAGCCATTGATATAAGGGCTGTCATAATGCCCCGTGAGCATGGTCTGCTCAGGAGCAAAAAAGCCAATTCCTATAATGATCAGGAGAATGATACCAATGATTGGTGACAAATACTTTCCTAAAATCTCCATCACTTTACCCCTGTTTATGGCAAACAGAAACACAAGAGAAAAATAGATGCTGCTCGTCAGCAGCGCATCTGACTGAAAATAAGGCTGAATCGCCATTTCATGGGTCACAGCCGCAGTTCTGGGACAGGCCAGTACAATGGCAATGACATAAACGCAAATACTGAAGATCAGACTGAACCGGGCAGAAACCTTATGGCTAAAATCCATGATCGACCCTCTTATCCGGGCAAAACCCAAAAGGGCAAGCAAGGGAATGATCGTTGCCGAGGTTAAAAAACCAAAGGACACCAGCCACCAATCCGGACCTGCCTTATGTCCCAGCATGGGAGGAAGGATCAAATTGCCGGCTCCAAAAAAAGAAGCAAATATGGCGAAGCCAAAAATAAAAGTCTCTTTTGCTTTGGTCATAGATCAAGGAATTTGTTAAATATACTGTAAATTAGCCTAATGAAATTCTATGGATGTCAAAATTGAAGTATAAAAATATAAACGTTCATTATACCGATCAGGGAAAAGGTGAGGTCATGGTTCTTTTACATGGCTTTCTTGAAGACCTTTCTATGTGGGATGAGGTCCTCAAGAGCCTTGCGACGTCGTGCAGGGTCATCTGTGTAGATCTCCTTGGTCACGGGAGTACCGAAAACCTGGGTTATATTCACAGCATGGAAGACCAGGCGGCGATGGTGAAACACGTGCTCGATCATCTGGGAATTACCAATTGCGACCTGGCAGGCCACAGTATGGGTGGTTATGTAGCCCTCGCAATTGCTGACCTGTACCCCTCCATTGTAACTGGACTGTGCCTGATGAACTCCACAGCCCTGCCGGATGACCAAGCAAAAAAAAGAAACCGGGACAGGGGCATAAGAGCCGTAAAACAAAATCATAAGACCTTTATCAGACTGGCGATCCCAAATTTGTTTTCAGAGGAGAACAGAGAAGTTTTTATAAAAGAAATAAAAGAGATCACAGATAAGGCCCTGAGCATGTCACAACAAGGCATTATTTCGGCACTTGAAGGGATGAAGATCAGAAAAGACAGAACACATATACTGAAAAATTCTTCTTTTCCTGTTTTTATGATCATCGGGAAAAAAGATCCGGCACTGGATTATTTGAGCCTTTTACGGCAGGCAACCCTTGAAAACATCGAAAAAGTGGTATTTGATGACGGACATATGAGTCATATTGAAAATCGAGAAGCGCTCATATCTGCATTGGAATATTTTAAAAATATGAGCCTCAGTCAATGAACCTGTGTTCATCTATTACTTTCAGAATATTCAAAAACCAACACCAGATGACTGAATTGTGCCCCTTATGCAAGGAAAAGGGAGATCCTTTCTTTAGAAATAAGCAACATAAATTTTATGAATGTGAGCTCTGCAAAGGGATTTTCAGGAACCCTAAACAGCTGCTGGGCCGCGAAGACGAGAAGGAAAGGTACCTGCATCACGTGAGTGATATCAACGATACCGGCTATTATAATTTTGTGCTTCCGATCATCAAGGAGGTCCTGGCCCATTTTGGATCAGGACAATGTGGTCTGGATTATGGTTGTGGGCACACCCCGATTCTGTCCAGACTGCTTTCAAGGGAAAATTACAATATGGAGATCTATGATGCCATCTTCTTCAATGAAACAGCTCCGCTCTACAAAAAATACAACTTTATTGTATGCTGCGAGGTCATGGAACATTTTTATCAGCCCCATGAGGAATTCAAACGGCTCTATGAATTATTGCTGCCCGGAGGAAAACTCATATGCAAAACACATATCTATGAAAAAGGTATGGATTTTGATGCGTGGTACTATAAAAATGATCCTTCACATGTTTTCATCTACCAGAAGGAAACCCTGGAATGGATCAAAGATCAGTTTAAGTGGAGCGGTCTTGAAATCAACAATAGGCTCATCAGCTTTTCAAAATGACTTATGGCCTTCAATAATGGTCATTAAAAACCTTAACTCTAAAAAAGATGAAAAACATAATCGTGTTATTGATGCTTTCATGTTTTGTGTCCCCCTTAGCCCAGGGACAAACAAAGAGAGAAAAGAAAGCCCAAAAGGAAAAGATCAACGCCGAAAATTATGAAAAAATGAAAAGTCTGATCGGAGAGAAAACATTTGAATTCAGAGGCGACTGGGCCAACACCATCTCCGGTCAAAGAATCAATATCATGAACAGCGCAAATTTGCTGCAAATCAACAAAGACAGCGCCAATATCTACCTGGCCTATTTTGGAACCTTACAACCCGGTAGTGCGGCAATGAATAGAAGCGGTACCATTAGTTTTAAGGGTCTTGTGAAGAATTATAAAACAAGCCTCAATAAAAAAAAGCAAAGCATCAGGGTTACATTCGATACAACAGGAAAAAAAGATCCTTTCCAGTTCAGCATGACGATTTTTGGCAATGGAAATACCATCGTGAATGTGAATAGCATTGTTCGCACCGCAATCAAATACCAGGGTTATACCAAAGCTTTACAAGCCAAAAACTGAAGGTATTCTAGTTCAGCGCATTCCAGCCCTGTGCCGTTACCGGGACTTTTTGGCCACCACGGGTCACCAGCTCCACTATTCCTTCATCCTGGGTCATATGACCGATGACACTAAAGTTAGGGTTACCCTTAATTTTTGGATAATCCTCCTGTTTCACTGTAAAAAGCAGTTCATAATCCTCCCCTCCGCTCAAAGCGATGGTCGTACTGTCTAAATTAAACTCCTCACAAGTAGAGATCACCTGTTGGTCAAGCGGGATCTTATCTTCATACAACTGACAGCCGGTTTTGGATTGCTTACACAGGTGCAACACTTCAGAAGAAAGTCCGTCAGAAATATCGATCATGGAAGTAGGCTTTACTTTCAGGTCATCAAACAATTTCACCACGTCTTTTCTTGCCTCAGGCTTTAACTGCCTTTCGACCAGGTAAGTGTAATTATCGAGTTCATGGTTGGCATTGGGGTTTACCTGAAAAACCTGCTTTTCTCTTTCAAGCACCTGCAAACCCAAATAGGCTGCTCCGAGATCCCCGGTAACGACCAAAAGGTCATTGGCCCCGGCCCCGCTCCTGTAGACACATTTTTCAGGATCTACCACACCTATGGCCGTTATACTGATCAGCAAACCTTTGGTTGACGAAGAAGTATCACCTCCAACCAAATCAACGTTATAAGTATTACAGGCCAAATGGATACCTTCGTACAACTCTTCAATGGCCTCAAGCGGAAAACGGTTGGATACGGCAATCGACACCGTAATCTGACGGGCCGTACCGTTCATGGCATAGATATCAGAAAGATTGACCATAACCGCTTTATAACCCAGGTGCTTCAATGGGACGTAACTCAGGTCAAAATGTACGCCCTCTACCAAAAAATCTGTTGTGACCAGGGTTTGAAGCCCTGAATTGTCAATAACGGCACAATCATCTCCCACCCCTTTCAAGGTACTTTTATGATGTTTTAAGGCGTTCTTTGTGAGGTGATCTATTAACTTGAACTCTCCCAGTTCTGACAAGGGTGTTCTCGATTGATTCTTATTTTCTAACATGCGGCAAAGATAGTTCATCTCTTTAAGATTTCCATATTTGCCAGTCAAAATAAGGTCTTCCAATCGGAGGGATTGTCCCTCTTTGAAAAACCCGGTCAAAGGATATCACATAAAATTTAAAATATAATTCCTATTTTTATCCATAAGCCGCATCATGAAGCAAATTTACCCCAAACAAAACCTATGAAGAAACTGTCGCTCTCATCAAAAGTTCTGCTGGGTGTTCTGGGTGGTATTGCAGCCGGATTGTTTTTTGGAGAAGAAGTCGCATGGCTAAGCATTGTAGGCGATGTTTTTATTGGTTTGCTTCAAATGACCGTTCTTCCTTATATCATGTTTTCCCTCATCGTGAACATCGGAAGGCTTTCCATGGATACAGGAAAAAAAATTATTCGATACGGGCTCCTGTTTCTTTTTCTGCTTTTAAACATTGGACTCCTCTATTTGATCATTTTGCCTTTGAGCTTTCCCGCCTGGTCAAGTGGTAATTTCTACAGTGCCGACTTTATACAGCCTGTGGTTCCCTTTGATTTTGTCAAACTTTATATTCCGGCCAATCCCTTTGAGTCAATGAGTGATAATGTGGTTCCTGCAGTTGTTCTTTTCAGTATTTTTATTGGTTTGGGAGTCATGAAATTACCAAATAAGGAATCCCTTTTAAAGCCCCTTGATGTGCTTACTGACGGGCTCAATCAAGTAAATAAAATGATCATAAAAATTACGCCTTTGGGTGTTTTCAGTATTGCCGCGGGTGTTGTGAGTACCTTAAGCTGGTCTGATCTCAGCCGTTTACAAGGCTACCTTTTTGTGTATTTGCTCGCCGTGATTCTCATCACCTTTATCGTTCTGCCCTATCTCATATCCATATTTACACCCTATTCGTCAAAAACTATTTTCAGAATTACCCGATCAACCCTGATCACCATTTTTGCAACAGGTAAGATCATTGTCGTATATCCGCAACTGATAGAAAACATCAAAGAAATTATCCAATCTGATGACCACGCCACAGAAGAGAGCCAGGACCGTGTGGATATCATCATGCCGCTTGCCTATCCTTTTCCCAATCTCGGTACCTTCATGATTTTTATCTTTGTGCCCTTTGCGGCCTGGTTCACGGGTAAAGCCCTTGCTTATACAGATTATCCCATATTTCTGAGTTCTACCCTGCTGAGTAGTTTTGTGGCACCTATCACTGGTCTGCCTTTTAGCCTTGACCTTTTAAAAATCCCAAAAGAAACCTTCCAGCTTTTTGTGGTTTCCACTGTCATTACAGATCGCATCAGGGTCGTTTTAGGTGCCTTCCATCTGATCACCCTGACCCTGCTGACCATATCAGCCAGCGGAGGATATTTAAAATTTAAAAAAAGAAAGTTTGTACAGGCCCTTATCGTCATTTCAATTACTACCATTATATCAGTTGTCTCCCTGCGGTTTATTCTCGCAGCGAGCATGAAAAACATTCCAAGCAATCTGGAGATCGTAAATCAATTTAAATTGATCAGTACTGAACAGGACTATGTCATCCTTGAGAAATCAAGACCCAATCCGAATCCGAAGTGGAGAGGAGAAAATACACTGAGCCGAATCAAAAGAAGAGATAAGGTCAGAATAGGATTTTATGAAAATGCAGGTCCATTCACTTTTTACAATAAAGACAGTGCCCTGGTAGGTTATGGAATTGACCTGGCCCATCAACTTGCAGCCGATCTCAATGTAAGCATTGAATTTGTGCCGATCACACCAGGCCTGGTCATAGAAGGCATTAAATCTGATCACTTTGATATTGTAATGTCCGATATTTTCTTGTCTAGCCGTTATGCTGAAGAGATTGAATTGTCAAAGCCTTATCTCAATGTTTCCCTGGCGCTGCTTACTCAACAGGATAACAGCATGTTTGACAATTTTGACACGACTTCAAAACTGGACACTTTTACAATTTCATATATAGATCGCAAAGAAATAGCAAAAGAATTCTTATCCTATTTTCCTAAAGGTGGGGCTTATCCGGTTCCGGAGATCAATGATTATTTTACCCTCAGTGAAGACATGGAAAAAGAAACTGATAGTAGCCGCACTGATTCCATCTTTATTGATGCCCATTTGACCAGTGCTGAAAGGGCAGCCTCTGTCACTATTTTTAAAACAGGTTATAAGGTAGTGAACCCCCTGCCATATCACATCAATAATGCGCTGGTATTTCCCCTTGCCAGAGACAATATTTGGCGGGGTTATGTCAATAAATGGATAGATTTCAGAAAGCAGGATGGCACCTTTGACCGCATTTATGACCAATGGATCCTTGGTAATCCTTATGAAAAAGAAAGCCAAAAATGGAATATCCTGAAGGATGTAATCAAACCGTGGTTTGCAACAGAGAAAGACACCTTAAGACCCAAACCGGATTGATCTGCTTATAAACCTCGTTCCTTCTGAATGTGCTCATAAGCATTCTGGACCTGTCTGAATTTGTCTTCTGCTCCCTTGACGTGCTCAGGTCCCAGATTCCTGAGCTTATCAGGATGGTATTTTTTAACCATCTTCCTGTAGGCATTTTTCACCTCTGCATCCGTAGCTGATTTTTCGATCTCAAGGATCTTGTAAGAGCTGTCGACCTCATTGTAAAACATGGCCTTGATCGAATTAAAATCATGAGGATTGATATTGAGATATCCGGCAATGGTGTGAATTTTGTGGAGCTCTTTTTCAGTCACAGTACCATCAGCTTTTGCCACACCAAATAGAAAATGCAGCAACTGCAACCTTGAAGGGTGGTTCATGTTCCTGTTGATCTGCAAACAGACCTGCCTCGTTGAAATTTTATTGTTGGAAATGATTCCCTTGAAAAGCTTGAAGGCATGATTGGCTCTTTCTTTCCCGTACATACTGATGAAAGACGACCTTACAAAGTCCAGCTCTCTTTTATCCACTTTCCCGTCTGATTTGATCACGATGGCAGCCAGGACCAGCAAGCTTATTTCAAAATCACCTGATTGGGTCGATTTCCGTTGATTGATCTCGCTTTTATAATTCAAAAGTTCTCCTTCTGAAAATTCATCCACAAAACTGCCCAGAACAAATCCCAGAATTCCACCTATGGGTCCTGCAAAAGTCCATCCAAGGCCTGCCCCAAGCCATTTAGAAAAATTCGCCATAATATTGTCTTAGGCCGACAAATATACATTTATAGGCACAAAATTTTGCTTATCTATCCCTAATATTTTGTGAAATATTGAGTTAGAGGCCTCAATGATCAGTCATTTGTAAGGTTTCAACAGAGAAGATAAAAATAATTATAATAAATTTTTTTGCTCTTTTTCAATGACTTAGAGGAGCCTTACAGCAGAATCTTGCACAAGATGATTTTCAGGCATCTGTATAGGTGTTCTGACTGATGTTTCATATCAATTCATTGCTTATCTTTGCAAACTCATAAACAACTAAAAAAATTATATTATGTATCCAGAAGAATTGGTAAAACCCATGCGTCAGGAATTAGTGAATGCAGGTTTTCAGGAATTATATACAGCAAAAGACGTTGAAGACGCCTTGCAGAAGGAAGGAACAACCCTCGTCATGGTGAATTCGGTTTGCGGGTGTGCTGCCGGAACAGCCAGACCAGGAGCTATAGCTTCCCTGCAATTGGACAAGCAACCTGATCATTTGACAACTGTTTTTGCCGGAGTTGATGTTGAATCTACTTCAAAAGCAAGAGAGATGATGATTCCTTTTCCTCCATCATCACCTTCCATAGCACTTTTTAAAGACGGACAATTGGTTCACATGCTCGAAAGACATCATATTGAAGGAAGGTCTGCAGAAATGATCGCTGCCAACCTGGTTGGTGCCTATGACGAATTCTGCTAAAAAGTTCTTATGAAATTATTTTTCACATTATTGTCTTTTCTGGTCATCCACTGCGATGACTCAGATCATTTGACCCTGCAGGAAACAGAACAGCAGGAAATTGACAAATTAAAAGTTGAAATCAAAGCTATGGCAGATGCCTCTGTCTGTTCAGATGAATTCATCTGTTACAGTGTGGGCATTGGTGCAAAACCCTGTGGCGGATTCTGGGAATATATTGTTTATTCCAGTTCAATTGATGTGGAAATTTTTTTAGCAAAAATTAAAAGCCTGAATAAAAAGGAAGCAGAATACAATAAAAAGTATTCGGTCCAATCAGATTGTTTTGTGGCCATGCCACCAAGCAGCATAAATTGTGTTGAAGGAAAATGCACGGCAATATTTGACTGATGATGTTTCAGGTAAAAATTTAACTAAAACCTCTTTTTATAAGGAGGTTTTTTTATTTTGCAGCATGGATAAGCAACAAGTGATCAAAAGAACCAGGGCCTATGTCAAAAAAACCTTGCAAGGTGCAGAAGGGGGTCATGACTGGTTCCATATAGAAAGGGTTTATCACAATGCCCTGCTCATTGCAAGAGGAGAAGAAGTAAATCTCTTCATCGTCGAATTGGGTGCTTTATTGCACGATATTGCAGATTCCAAATTCCATGATGGGAACGAACAAATCGGGCCTCAAAAAGCCGCTGCTTTTTTACAGAGCCTGGAAATCGATGAGGAAATCACCGACCATATCGTTAAAATCATCAAGAACATCTCATTTAAATCAAGCCTGGATCATAAGGGGTCTCAAAAATTTAATTCTCCTGAATTCAGGGTGGTTCAGGATGCGGATCGTTTGGATGCCATTGGTGCCATTGGCATTGCAAGGGCTTTTAACTACGGTGGATTTAAGAACAGGTTGATGTACGACCCGGATATTCTTCCAAAATTAGAACAGGACAAGGAGAGCTATAAAAAAAGTAAGGCCCCTACCATTAATCATTTCTATGAAAAGTTATTACTTTTAAAAGACAAAATGAACACACGGACAGGCAAAAAAATTGCGAAAGAAAGACATGTTTTCATGGAACAGTTTCTGCAGCAATTCTACGCAGAGTGGGAAGGCAAGGTCTAAAGAATAATTGTATTTTTTAACCTGGTCTGGCCACAGGCCAAATTTAAAACTCCGGTTTTCTTTTCTCCATAAAAGCCGAGGTGCCTTCATCAAAATCATCTGTTCCGAAACAATTTCCAAAGGCAGCTATTTCGGTTTCAAATCCGTTGACACCGTCCTCGAAATTCGCATTGATCGCCTTAATGGCCGCTTTAATCGCCATGGGAGAATTTCTGGAAATCTTCAGGGCCAGTTCCTCGCAAAATGAGATCAAGGCCTCCGGTTCAACCATGTGATTCACAAGTCCGTAATTCAGAGCATCTTCTGCACTGACCATGGCACCTGTGAAGATCATTTCCATCGCCTTTCCTTTACCCACCAGCTGGGGAAGTCTTTGGGTCCCACCATAACCTGGAATCAAACCCAGTGACACTTCAGGCAAACCCATCCTTGCATTGCTTCCTGCTACCCTGATATGACTTGCCATGGCGAGTTCAAGACCACCTCCCAGGGCGAATCCGTTGACCGCAGCGATAACGGGTGTCGATAAATTTGCAACAAAATCAAAAAGGAGTTCCTGTCCTTTTTTGGCAAGTTCAAAAGCCTCAGCTTTATTAAAATCAGAAAATTCTGCAATATCGGCACCTGCCACAAAAGCCTTTTCACCACTTCCCGTAATGATAATAACCCTGATCTGCTCGTCTCTGTCAAGGTCCTCAAAGGCCAGATGTAACTCCTCTATTGTTTCTTTATTCAATGCGTTGAGTTTCTTAGGCCTGTTGATGGTAATGTATCCAAAATGGTCTTCCTGATCAACTAGAATGTTTTTATAGCCCATGATAAGCAATGTTTATGTGTTTTTTGTTTCTTTAGGTAAAGATACCGTAAAAATTGTTTTTCCATCCTCTTCTGAAACAAAGGTGATGCTGCCATTATAGGCCTCGACAATATTCTTGACCATCGGCAGGCCCAAGCCCATTCCACTGGATTTGGTCGTAAATTTTGGTTCAAATATTTTTGAGGCATCCTTTTCGTTGATTCCCATTCCATTATCCTCAATTTCCAAAAATACCTCGCTCTCATTTTCAGACACCCTTACAATGATCTCCGGATTTTCTCTGTCTTTCAATGAATGAATCGAATTGGTTACCAGATTGGTCACGATCCTTGTGAGCTGGATCTTATCGAGCTGGGTTATGATCTTGTCCTTGGCAGGACTGTAAACAATATAGGTTTCGTGAAAAATATCCAGGGCCCTCTTGACTTCTTCCACAATATTAAGTTCTTCCTTGTTGGGATTAGGCATTTGTGCAAAATTGGAAAAGGCAGAAGCAATCGAACTCATGATATCTATTTGCTGAATCAATGATTCACTGTACTCATGCATCTTTTCTTTGATGTCAGGATCTCCGGGATCAAAATTATTGTCAAAGCTCTGCACGGTCAAACGCATCGGGGTCAGTGGGTTCTTGATTTCGTGTGCCACTTGTTTGGCCATTTCTCTCCAGGCGTGCTTTCGCTCACTCTGGGCAAGTTTCACTGCTGAATCTTCAATCTGATCGATCATGCTGTTATAAGCATCCACCAGATCGATAATTTCCTGACTTGCTTCATCAAGAATAATTTTTTCATTGGTTCGCTCTACGGTGGTCTGCCGCATCCTTTTAGTTACATTTTCGAGTGATTTTGTGATGTACTTCGACAAAAAATACGCCATGACAATGGCAATTAACAAAATCACAAGATAAACCATCGAAAGTCTTTGCAAAAACTCGATCAGTTCCTGGTCCTGAAAGGAATTGTCTTGTAAATAAGGTACGCCAACAATTCCTATGGGTTCCTCATTTGATCCATTCAGATAGGAAAAAGACGATTTAAATTTATTGCCGTCAGCCGATGTTTTTTCAAGGACCATACGATGCTTTTCAGTGACGAAAATCTGCCTCATGATATCGTCTGAGAGATTCGCGTCTGTCGTGTCGGTAATCTCATCCACGAACGAGCTCCTGAGTAAATTCCCTTTCAGATCATAGATGTTGATCTCGAGATTATGGATATCAGAGATCTCGTTGAGCTTCTTTTCCAGAATTCTCGGCAGTAAAACCGTTTCAAATTCCTGGATCGTATCCCGGTTCAGTTCATAGGTAATTGCAGATTTTATAGCCTCTTCCTTTCGCTCGAGCCGCTTGTTGTGGTAATCTTCGGCCTGCTCGTTGTACTGATAGATGGTTACGGCGGCAATCAATACCGAAGCGATCAGAACAATAAAGATCATCGCGATAAAGATCCTTGTGCGAAGCGAAAATTTATTGATACGACTCATTGCTTTTTTGGTAAAGATAAGCAATTCAAAAAATCAATTGAAACAGATTTTTAGAGGGATTTTGAAAGTGTGAACAGAAATTCCACACCACCCTCCTTAAGGTTGCCTGCTGTAATTTCTCCGCCGTGTAATTCGATCGCATTTTTTACGATCGACAGTCCCAGTCCTGTCCCGCCTCTGGCCCTTGACCGGTCTTCGTCCACACGATAAAACCGTTCGAAGATTCGAAGAAAATGTTTTTCATCTATACTGTTTCCCTGGTTTGAAAATGAGAAATAATAAAAGTCGGAATCTTCAAGATAGTTATTGATGCATATTCTGGTTTGCTCACCTCCATATTTGATGGCGTTGTCGAATAAATTATAAAACACCGAGATGAGCAAAGACCTGTTGGCCCTGATCAGGATCGGTTTGGCAAGCAAAATATCAACTTCAATTTTCTTCTGATCCAAACGCAGGTTCAACGAACCTTTGACCTCCTGAATCAGGTCATTTAGATTCAACATTTCAAATTTGAACTGGTCCCTTGCCTCTGCTATTTTCTGCAATACCGAAATATCCTGGATCAAATCAGACAATCTTTCCGATTGAACATAGGCATTTGAAATATACTTTTTTTGATCACCGGCTTCTATATTATTGTTTTTCAACAGTTCAAGATAACCCAGAATAATGGTCACCGGCGTTTTTAGTTCATGTGCAATGTTTGCCGTGATCTGTTCCTTGATTTTTTTCTGTTTTTCGAACCTGGTGACATCCCTGATCACAATTTCAAAACTCTTGTCAGAAAAAATAATGGCATGTATATTATAGGCCCTGATGTCTTTGTATATCACCTCTTCAAAATGCGGCAGCTTGCTTTGTTTTATCGGTTTTGAATTATTCAGGTTCTTTTCTATAAACTTGTTCATCCTGGCAAATTCCTTAACCTGAAATATTTTTTCCTCAGAAATATTGGTTTCATCTGAAATGATGTTAAGAAATTGAATAAAATGATTGTTTCTCAGGATCTTCTTTTTATCAGGCGTAAAAAAGGCAATTCCTTCATTCAAAGCTATGAGGTGAGAGAAGAGTTTATTCTTTTCAATTTCGATCTTACTTTTTGCCACGGTAAGCTTGTCATAAATATCAACGATTTGATGACTTATTTCACCAAATTCGCCCTTGGGAAATTCCATTTTTTCTTCAACTTCCTCTCCTTGGCTCAGACTTGTTGCAAAATCCCTGAGTTTGATGAGTACATTTGACAGGTTTCTCGTAATCAAACTCAAAAACCACCAGGTGAGCAAAAACAAGGTGATCAGATAGAATATAAATAACTTTTCCACCCCTAAAAAATTCTTTACGGCCACGTCGTAATGGGCGGCTGTTCTCACATAAAGATTCTCGTATTGCTTGGCAAAATAATAATACTCGTATCCGGTGGTTGCTGATTCCCTGATGTTGGCACCTGTTCCCGATCTGTAGGCCTTTTTAATTTCCGGGCGGTAAAAATGGTTCTCCATTTCTTCCACATGCTCTACCTCGGTGTCATAAAGCACCTTTCCGGATTTATCAAGCACGGTTACCCTGATGTTCTCAAGGGGAAAATACAAATACAAGGAATCAAGCGGAGCCAGATCATGATTGATGTCGAGCCCTTTTCGTTCAATAAAATGATGTGTAAGTTCTGCGATATTGTCCAGGCTGATCTCAATTTGGTCACGTTTAAAATCCTTCTCCCGTTTGTATTGAAATAACAGCACAAGTATTGTAAACACAATAAATATGGCTGACAGATATAAAAATAATTTTTTTCTGTATGTCAAACTTCCAAACACCTTCAAAACCTTTTGGCCTTTTCCTAAATCAAAAATAATCAACAAAAATAGTCCAATAATTGCTTCAAATAGAGACCCGGGAGTTAAACCTCAATTAAGAATATATTACCTTAATGTTAACCCGGTGCGGATTGAATGTCTTCGGTGAATTTGTGGATATCTGTGAGCGGATTAGATTCAATAAATTTGACAAAGGCAGAGCCGATAATGGCCCCTCTTGCAAATTTTGTAGCCTGTTCGAAGGTTTCATGATTTGATATTCCAAATCCTACGATCTGTGGTGTTTTTAACTGCAATTTGCTGATCCTTTCAAAATATGCCAATTGATCCTGATCAAAACGATGCCTGGCACCCGTGGTACTCGCAGAACTTACCATATAGATGAACCCTTTTGAAATCCTGTCAATGTATCGCACTCTTTCATCGGTGGTTTGAGGTGTGATGAGGAAAACATTGTATAAACCATATTTTTCAAAAATGTCTGAATATTTATCGTGATACACGTCAACAGGAAGGTCAGGAATGATCAGTCCGTCGATTCCAATCTTTTTGCATTTTCTACAGAATTTTTCAATACCAAACTGCAGGATCGGATTAAAATAACCCATGATGAGCAGAGGAATTTGAACTGTTTCCCTAACTGAGGTCAACTGGTCAAATAATTTTTCCGTGGTCATCCCGTTTTCCAGGGCCCGGGTACTGCTCGCCTGAATGGTTGGTCCGTCTGCCAGGGGATCAGAAAAAGGCAAGCCAATTTCAATCATATCTACCCCTGATGCCTCAAGGGCCCTGAGAACGGGCACCGTATCTTCAAGTTCAGGATATCCAGCAGTAAAGTAGACCGAAAGCAGCTTTTTTGGATGGCTCCCGTCTGAACTTCTTTTTAACAAGGCTTCATCTATTCTGTTCATTTCCATTTTTTTTTGACTGATTAAAGCTTTTCTTTCAAGCATGTTTTCAAGTTATTCCCCTATGATTACAAATCAAAGTACCTGATATAGGTGTCCAGGTCCTTATCGCCCCTTCCCGATAAATTAACCACCACGACATCACGTTTCTTAAAACTTTTTTTACCGAGAGCCGCCAGGGCATGAGAGGTTTCAATGGCTGGAATAATTCCTTCCAGCTGACACAGTTCTAATCCTGCACGCATGGCTTCATCATCCGTGGCATTCAAAAATTCAGCCCTTCCGGATTGAAACAAATAAGCGTGCTGTGGTCCGACCCCGGGATAATCCAGTCCGGCTGATATCGAATAGGGCTCAATGATCTGTCCGTCCTCTGTTTGCATCAGCAAGGTCCTGCTTCCGTGAATGATTCCTTCTTTTCCAAGCACACTGGTGGCTGCAGATTCTCCTGAATCTACTCCCTTACCCGAGGCTTCAACAGCAATAAGCTTTACTTCATCCTGATCCAGGTAATGGTAAAATGCACCGGCAGCATTGCTGCCTCCTCCCACACAGGCTATGATATAATCGGGATATTCCCTTTGTTCCTTTTCCTTTAACTGCCATTTTATTTCTTCAGATATCACAGACTGAAACCTTGCAACCATATCGGGATAAGGGTGAAAACCAACCACAGATCCTATGATATAGTGAATGTCTACAGGATCACTGATCCATGCCCTGATGGCTTCATTCGTTGCATCTTTAAGCGTCTTGCTTCCGGAAGTTGCCGCAACAACCCTGGCTCCCAGCATCTTCATTCTCGCCACATTGGGGGCCTGCCTGGAGATATCGATCTCTCCCATATAAACGGTGCATTCCATTCCGGCAAGTGCACAAACGGTTGCTGTGGCCACACCGTGCTGACCTGCCCCGGTTTCGGCAATGATCTTTTTCTTGCCCAATCTTTTGGCCAGCAAAATCTGTCCAATCGTATTGTTGATCTTATGTGCCCCCGTATGATTCAGATCCTCCCTTTTCAAATAGATTTTTGCCCCGTACTTTTCGGAAAGTCTTTTTGCAAAATACAAGGGGGAAGGCCTGCCCACATAATCTTTGAGCAATGCATGAAATTCTTCCTGAAAAGAGGGCTCCTTCATGATGTCCAGATAGGAGTTTTGCAGGGTTTCCATATTCGGATACAACATTTCAGGAACAAATGATCCGCCAAACGGTCCGTAGTAGCCTTTTTCATCTACATGATATGACTTTTTCATTTAATTTTTATTTTCTATTTGTTTAAAAAAAACTTTTAGTTCTTCAATTCGTTTGAGTCCCGGTTCAATTTCAAATTTACTGTTCACATCAATGGCATAGCAGTATTTTGAGGCAGGAGACTTTAAAAATTCATCGAGCAGGGGAAATGCTGACAAACCGATACCCCCACTTAAAAAAAATGGTTTCTCCAGGGGGTAACGTTTCAAAATATTCCAATCAAACAACAAACCGTTTCCTCCTCTATTCTTTCCTTTGGTGTCGAACAAAAAATAATCACAAAGACCTGAATAAGGATCAAGCAGATTAAAATCAAAGTCCGACGACATCGAAAATGCCTTTATAATTTCTAGGCCAGGTCCGGCAAGGCTTATCAATTCCTCACAATATGCAGTGGATTCATCACCGTGTAACTGCACTGCCTTCAATTCATATTTACGGACCATTTCGAGTAACTGGGGTATGGGTTCGTTTACAAAAACCCCTGTTTTCTTCACTGAGTCAGGCAACTGGGGCATGGGTCCGATAAAATGACGGGCAGATTGCTCATAAAAAATAAAGCCCATATAATCGGGATACAACTGTGCAACCGACAACATATTCTCCATATATTTCATTCCACAGACCTTAATCTTCATTGTTCAGTTCCTTTAAAAATTGATTGGCCGCTGCAGCCGGATCTTTCGTTCTCATAAAATTCTCTCCAATCAAAAATCCTCTAAATCCATAAGGTTTCAAAGCTTTGATTGCCCTTGCTGAACTGATGCCGCTCTCAGATATTTTAACTTTGTCATCCGGAATTTTTGGTCCAAGATCTTTGCTTGTTTCAAGACTTACCTCAAAGGTTTTTAAATTCCTGTTGTTCACCCCCACGAGGTCAATATGTGTCAGATCAGACCTGCGAAGTTCCTCTTCGCTGTGGATCTCCAGCAAAACTTCAAGACCCAGCTGCCGGGCCGTGGCAGAAAATGCGACGACCTCATCCGGCCCCAGCACAGCTGCTATGAGCAAAACAGCGTCTGCTCCAAAGGCTTTGGCCTCATAGATCTGGTAGGGGTCAATGATAAATTCCTTTCTTAACAAGGGAACAGCCACCTGATCTCTGGCCTGAACCAGGTCGTCCAGTGCCCCGCCAAAATATTTGGTGTCAGCCAGTACAGAAATTCCCGACACGCCTGACTTTTCATACCCCCGCACAACATCAATGATGCTGCTGCTATGGTTGATCACCTGTTTCGAAGGTGATCTCCGCTTAAATTCTGCGATGATTCCGCTGCCTTTGACAATACTTTCAGAAAGTGAAAATGCTTCGCGTTCCATCAGGGGCGACATTTTAAGAAATGACAGGGGAAGACTTGCCATTTTCGAGGCCACTTCCCTCCTTTTGTCCAATACGATGCGTTCTAAAATATTCACTGTTCTCCTCTTAATTTTGGTTACTGATTTCGTGTAATCTGTTAAAAGCGGTAAGCGCTTTTTTACTTTTCAAGGCTTCCTTGGCCTTTTCAAATCCTGTTTTGTGATCCATATTGCCCCCTACCGAGATGGCCATTCCGGCATTGGCACAGACGACATTATTTTGTGCTTCTGTGCCTTCCCCTTTGAGTACCTTAACAAAAATAGCTGCACTTTCCTTCACCGTATTTCCTCCAAAGATCGATTCCTGAGCTATTTGCTGAAGGCCCAGGTCAGACGGGTCAAAGATCTTATCTTCCCTGTTGGTGATCATTTTGGTCCTATCGGTCAATGAGATCTCATCATAACCGGCCAGATCATGCAAAATGGCGTAATTCTTGTCGGTTGTCTGGTAAAGATAACCATACATTCTGGCAAGTTCCAGATTGAACACGCCTACCATCTGGTTATTTGGAAATGAAGGGTTCACCATGGGGCCCAACATGTTGAAAAAGGTTTTTACTCCCAATTCTCTTCTTATGGGGGCCACATTTTTCATGGCCGGATGAAATAAAGGTGCGTGCAGGATACAAATTCCGGCCCTGTCTATGGAACGCTGAAGATTTTCTTCCTTATTGGAAAATTTAATGCCCAGGTATTCTAAAACATTTGAAGATCCGCAGGCAGAAGAAACACCGTAATTACCGTGTTTGGCAACTTTTACCCCTGCCCCGGCAGTTACAAAAGAGGCCAGAGTCGAAATATTAAAGGTATTCTTTCCGTCTCCTCCTGTACCGCAAAGATCGATCGTATTGAAATCTGACAGATCAACCGGCAAACACAATTCCAGAAGTGCCTCTCTGAAACCGTCAAGTTCTTCTACTGATATGCTTCGCATCATGTAAACGGTTAAAAAAGAAGCGATCTGACTCGGATTATACAGACCCTTTGATATATTGACCAAAACACCTTTTGCCTCCTGCTTTGATATGGTCTCCTGATTGATCAACCTGTTTAATATTTCTTTCATTTCATTTTTTTATTAGCTTGTGAAAAGTCTACAATCTTGCACTTGATTTAATGCCTCCCGGCCTTTATCCAATTTTTCAAAAGTTGTTTGCCATGCGGTGTAAGTATGGATTCCGGATGGTATTGTACTGCCCTTACGTCAAATTCCTTATGCCTTAATGACATGATCTCTCCCTGCTCATCCACAGCCGTGATCTCGAGTGTCTCCGGAATTTCTTTGGAGACCACCCAGGAATGGTACCTGCCCACTTCGAGCTCTCTCGGCAGACCCTGGTATAAAACTTCATCCTCATTGACCCTTTTGATTGAGGTTGCAACCCCGTGGTATACCGTATCCAGATTCTGGATCTGACCCCCGTAGACTTCGGCAATGGCCTGCTGTCCTAAACATATTCCCAAGATACTTTTGCTTGGCCCATATCGCTCAATGATCGGTTTCAACAAACCCGCCTCATCAGGAATTCCCGGACCCGGAGATAATAAGATCTTGTCAAAAGCCTCAACATCCTCAAGACTCAATTTATCGTTTCGTATCACCGTAACGTCACAATCAAGGTCCTGTAAATAATGGACCAGGTTATAGGTGAAGGAATCATAATTATCTATCACTAAGATTTTTTCCATATTCTAAATGTTTTCTGCCAGCTCCATGGCTTTTTTTAATGCACCCAACTTATTGTAAACCTCCTGTAACTCATCTTCTGCACTTGATTTGGATACAATTCCCGCACCTGCCTGATAATGCAAGCGATGGTTCTTGCTTAAAAAAGACCGAATGATGATGGCATGGTTGAAGTTTCCTTCAAAATCCATAAAGCCGATGGCTCCTCCGTAAAAGGTCCGGTTGTTTTTTTCATATTTTTCGATCAGTTGCATGGCCTTGTGTTTAGGGGCCCCTGAAAGGGTCCCCGCAGGAAAAGTATCGGCCACCACCTGAAATGTGATCGCCTCTTTATATTTTTTACCAATCACCTTGGATACCAGGTGAATAACATGTGAGAAAAACTGAATTTCCTTGTATTTCTCCACCTTTACATCGTGACCATTCCTGCTTAAATCATTCCTGGCAAGATCCACAAGCATCACGTGTTCTGCATTCTCCTTTTCATCAAGGGATAGCGATTTAGCCACTTCAAGATCTTTTTCGTCATCACCCGTTCGCTTGAAAGTTCCGGCAATGGGATGGATTTCTGCTTTGCCATCATTAACGACCAGTTGCGCCTCAGGTGAAGATCCGAAGATCTTAAAATTTCCATAATCAAAATAAAACAGGTAGGGCGAAGGATTAACAGATCGCAATGCCCTGTAAACATTGAATTCATCTCCCTTGAAACCCTGAGAAAATCTTCTCGAAAGGACCAACTGGAAAACATCACCTCTGAAACAGTGCTTTTTGGCCAGCTCAACTTGTTCCTTGAATTCCTCATCACTCAGGTTCGAGGCCTCATCGGGGACGTTGGAATAACCATAGGAAGCAAAGTTTCTGTTACTGATCAGCTGTTGAATATCATCAATATTGTTGGTATTGTCATAGCTATGCGAAAAAATATATGCCTCATTCTTAAAATGATTGATGGCAATGATATTTTGATAAACGGCATAGTAAATATCCGGAATATCCAGATCTCCTTGTTTTTTTTCAATGTCAATATCTTCAAAATACCTTACCGAATCATAGGCGATGTATCCGAAAAGTCCGTTATTGATAAATTTGAATTGCTGGTTTTCAGTTTCAAATTTTTGTCCAAAGGCATGGATCATTTCCGGAATGTCTGAGGGAGACTTACAGGATGTCACTATATTTTTTCCATCGGGAAAGACCTCAGTCACAACCTGGTCCTTTACTGAAATACTGGCCAAAGGCTTGCAGCAGACATAGGAAAAACTGTTCTCATTACCATGATAATCAGAACTCTCCAATAAAATACTGTTCGGAAATTTATCCCTGATCTTAAGATAAATACTTACCGGGGTAATCGTATCAGAAAGGATCTTTTTATTGAATGTGGATAATTTATATTTCATCAAAATTTATTTATAAAAAAAAAGGCCTGTCGTGAAGACAAGCCTGATGGATATTTTTATATACAAGGATCTACTTCACAAATTATTGATTTGTAAAGACCACCACCAAGTATGAATTGTATTATTTTTCATGTTATGAAGGCAAATTTATAAACTTTTTTTAATTATCAAAGAAAAT
>JAHEHF010000105.1 GCA_024644745.1 Flavobacteriaceae bacterium | reverse complement strand
AATGGCCCGTAGCAATAATGGTCACGTCTTTGCCCTCAGTGAGTTTTATGGCCTTTCCGATTTCAAATTTTTCATCCTCTGGCATAAAAACCGGTACAGCGGGGCGGCCAAATCTTAAATATACTGGGCCCTCATAATCTGCAATGGCTATGGTGGCTGCCTTGGTTTGGTTGTAGTCACAGGGATTGATCACTACCATTCCAGGTAGCATTTTCATCATGCCAATATCTTCAAGGGATTGGTGTGTGGCTCCGTCTTCACCCAATGTCAGTCCGGCATGTGAGGCACATATTTTTACGTTTTTTCCGGAATAGGCTATGGACTGCCTGATCTGATCATATACCCGAGCCGTGGAAAAATTGGCAAAAGTACCCGTAAATGGTATTTTACCTCCGATGGTAAGACCTGCGGCGATCCCCATCATATTGGCTTCAGCGATTCCGGTTTGAAAAAACCTTTCAGGGTTTTCTTTGATGAATTCATCCATTTTCAGTGAACCAACAAGATCTGCACAAAGCGCGACCACATTTTTATTGGTCCTTCCCAATTCAGCAAGCCCTGCACCAAAACCGGAGCGTGTGTCAATTTTTTTGGTAAAAGTGTATTTTTTCATTATAATTTTGGAGATATCAGTTGTCAATCAAAGGGCAAAAATAGGAATTTAAATTTGTTTATAAATGTTATTTCTATCGATTGTTGTTTAATTGAATTTTGGTCATTAATTCATAGAATTTTTGCACCGGAAAACCCATGACATTGAAATAACTTCCTTCAATTCTTTTGATACCGATATAGCCTATCCACTCCTGGATCCCATAACTGCCCGCTTTGTCAAAAGGTTTAAAATTTGCTATATAATAGTCGATTTCCTGATCCGTGAGATTTTTGAAAGTTACGCGCGTTGTTTCATGAATAACACGGGACCCCTTTATTGTGGTGATCGCGACCGAACTGATCACTTCATGCGATTTTCCAGAAAGGGATTTGAGCATGATCCTGGCCTCGTCACTGTTTTTGGGTTTGCCCAGTGCTTTGTCTTTGAGCCAAACGATGGTATCGGACGTGATCAGGATATCTTTTTCTGTCAATTCGGGCAAAAAAGGTTCAGCTTTTAGTTTGGCCAGATAATCCGATATTTCTTCTCCCTTGAGGTTTTCGGGATATTTTTCTTCAACTTCTTTCAACCTGATTTCGAATTCAAGGTCTAATTCTTCCAGAAAATATTTTCTTCTGGGGGAGGCTGAGCCCAAAATGATATGTTTGTCTTTAAATAGATTTGATAACATGGCTTAAATAAAAATCATACTCAGGATTCCTGTAAACATGATGATTTTTAGAAGCGTACTCATCTGGTTGAATTGCTTTTTTGACTTCGCCTTGGTGATGGCGTAAATAAAATACAGCAATGGCAGCGCAACGGTTACAGCAATATAGATCGGCAAATACAAATTATGGTCCAGAAGTGCATATATAAAATAGACCACTGTCATGGCTACCGGTATTGAAATCGAGATCAATGCTGTTTTTGTTTTTTTAATGCCCAAAACGATAGGCAAAGATCTTGCACCCATGGCTTTGTCACCTTCCATATCTTCCACATCCTTGACAATTTCCCTTAAAAGGGTCAGGGTAAAACCAAAGGCTGCAAACAATACCAGAATTCTGATGATCAGCATATGGTCGTCCAGATTGTAATACGTCGTGGTTGGCATCAGGTCAAAGACCAGAACCAGAAGTATGCTCAACAATATGATTAGAGAAATGATAACGTTTCCAATCAAAAATTTAACTTTCAGGTATTTTGCATATTGGTACAAGAGGAGGGAGGTAAGGACATAAATAAAAAAATAGGAGGTATGTCCTATGTAGTATGACAAGTACATCCCAAGCAAAAGGCCGGCAGAATTGAAACCTATAAACAGGTATTGTGCCGATATTCTTGCTATTTTCCTGTCCACATACAATTGATCCGGCTTATTGATGATATCAGCCTTGATGTCATGGATGTCATTGATGATATAACCTGCAATGGCAATACAAACTGTTGATAAGGTAAGCAGGGCAAAATGGAAATCATCCATGGATACCATCAGGTCATACTTTTCAAATAAAACATATTTAAAAAGGTATTGAATGAGGATGATCATCAAAACATTTTTCCAACGAAAAAAAATAAAATAATCCTTTAATGTCATTTGTAACTCTTCTTTAATCTGTCCAAGGATTTTTTGTGATCCCGATCTTTGATGACCTGTCTTTTATCATAAAGTTTTTTTCCTTTGCACAAGGCTATTTGGAGTTTTGCCCATCCCTTGTCTGTAATGAACAATTTTAGAGGAATTATGGTCAGCCCTACGTTTTGCACTTCCTTTCTCAGCTTTTTGAGTTCATTTTTATTGAGAAGCAGTTTTCTTTCACTTTTTGACTGGTGGTTGTAAAAACTGCCGTGACTGTATTGTTCAATGAACATATTGATCACAAACAATTCACCCTTCTCATTAAATTCACAAAAGCTCTCAGTAATTCTCGCTTTACTTTCCCTGATCGATTTTATTTCAGTTCCGGTCAGCTTTATACCTGCAATATAAGTATCGAGGATCTCATATTCAAATCGCGCTTTTTTATTTTGAATATTAATATTCTTTTGCATGTAGCAAATCTAAATAAAAATTATGCGAATCAGCCGTATTTCAATTCAAAAATACAGCCTGAGTCGATTCAAATCGAAGAAAATCGGGTGTAACAATCAGTTCAATCCGCGCCAGTCGATCTTGATGTAACCCGCGTCACTGATCTCCTGGTTTTGGATATTTGTTGTTTCTCCTGCTTCTACCTCATACATGACGACCAGGTTATTCAATAATTCAGATTTCATGGCACCTGTTGATTCGGCTCCGATTTTGACATTGTAGTCTGAAGTTCTGAATAACTGAACATTTTCATAAACAACGGTCTCCCCGTTGTTGGGTCCTGACAGGGTGATGGTGGCTTCGATGTTATCGGCATTGATATTGAATACGTGGGAACCAATATCGTTAAAAATGAGTGTTCCTGATATCTCTTTGACATCGTTTGAAGTACAGGAGGAAAATAGGGCTGTGCATAGGATTACCGCACAACTTAATAAAATCTTTTTCATAGTCCCTTAATTTTAGCAATTGTTATTATTGAGACTGTATAACGCTAAGAGATAGGGTTTTATTTTGTTTAAGCTCATGTTTTTATTTGACTTGCAACACGGGCTCCTTTCAATGAGGTAAATTGTGGGTATCGGCAGACTCTGGATGCGTGCAAAGCTTTGCTGGCAAAAGGATGATGCCCGGGTCGGCCTGGTGCCAGAGCAAAATCTTTGGAATCCATCGGGATCCTCATGAATTGACAAGCTTTTTCAGGAATGCAATAATTAGCTTTTTCGACTGATGAGCCATTTCACAGGCGTTTATTAAGCTGAATTTCGACTTGCATTAATGTTTCCAAACAGAGATCTGGTTATAATCGTTTCATAAACTTCGAGCATTTTTTTGTCCGGGTCCTTTTGTTTGTTGAACTCCTGTACCTTTTTCAAAGCGTATTGCTGAATCGTTAACAAAGGTAAAACAATCGACTCCCTGACTTCAATGGAAGCCTTGCTGATGGGGTAATTCTGCATGAGTTCCGATTGGTTGGCAAGCTTTAAAGTGAGCCTCTTGGAAGTCTGGAACTCCTTGTAGATCAGTTTCCAGAAGTCTCCGAATTCAGGATCATTTTCCATATAGCGCGTCAATTCAAAGAAGGACTTTTTCATTGACATCATGCTGTTGTCTATAAGGCTTTTGAAAAACTTTGAATTGTTGTACAGACTCACGACCTTGTCGAATTGTCCGTTTTCCTCATAGCTTGACAAGGCCGTTCCCACGCCATAAAACCCGGGAACGTTTTGCTTGAGCTGACTCCAGGATCCGACAAATGGTATAGCTCTTAAATCACCAAAATTCAATTCTTTAGAATTTTTTCGTTTGGAGGGACGACTTCCAATGTTCGTTTTGGCATAGTATTTAAGCGTACTCATTTTTTCCAGATAGGGAAGGAACTTTTCATGATTCTTAAATTGAGTGTATGCATTATAGCTGATCCCAGCCAGATTGTCCATGATCATTTTCTGTTCTTCAGAAAGGGTGTTTTTTTTGCTGTCAAAGAACTGATTTGAAACTCCTGAACTGATGAGTTGCTCCATGTTGTATTGAGCCGAATCCGTCGTTCCGAAATTAGAGCTGATGGTTTGGCCCTGTATGGTCAACTGTACTTCTTCATTTTCTATGGTTGGCCCGAGGGAAGCGTAAAACTGATGGGTTTTCCCTCCGCCTCTCGCAGGCGGACCTCCTCGTCCATCAAAAAAGATCACTTTAATATTGTGCTTTCTGGATATTTCAGTCAGTTTTTCCTTGGCCTTGAAAATGGACCAGTTAGCCATAAGATAGCCCCCATCCTTTGTACCGTCTGAAAAGCCCAGCATGATGGTTTGTTTGTTTTGCCTTTTCCTGAGATGTGCCCGGTAATTTTTATTCAGATAGAGCAGTTCCATGATACCGGAAGCGTTGATCAGATCATCCACAGTTTCAAAAAGGGGTACAATATCCACTGGTAGTTCCTTCTGAAATTTGGTTAATTTAAGCATGGCATAAACTTCCATGACGTTCAGTGCACTCTGGTTATTGCTGATGATATATCTGTTTGCCCCAGTTTCCCCATTCGTCCGCTGAATGCTTCGAATGGCTTCCATTGATCCTAGGGTTTTGACAGTCAGTTCATCTTTAAAATCAACGGATGAAATTTTTCCCTTGATCTTTGATAAAAAGTCGATCTGGGATGCTTCGTCCATCTCATTGTAATTTTTCGGAAACAGGGAAGATCCCTCCTTCACAAGTTTTTTTGTGATGTGCTGGAATACCTGGTGGTGTATCCTGCTGTCTTGCCTGATATCAAGTGTCGCAAAATAGAAACCGAAAATCCTTGCTTTATGAATGAGATCTTTTAATTCTGTCAGGTACAATGACTGGTATTCGTTGATCAACAAGGCCTTGATCTTTAAAAGGCCATCCATGAACTCCTCATAGGTCAATACGATTTTATCCGGATTGATAAAACTCTGATACAATTTTCCTTCCAGTTCCAATACAATGTTCACCACTTTTTTAAAGGTCAGCCTTCTTCTGAGCATTCTCATGTCTCTGTAGTAGTTCTTTAAAATGGATTGTCTTAATTTTTGAGCTACTTTAAGTGTGATGTCGGTGTTAACAAAAGGGTTCCCGTCACGATCTCCCCCTGGCCAAAAACCGAGGCTCACAAATTCATTATGGACCTCTTTACCCTCGTAAATATTGCTTTCAATATAATTATAGATACTGCCTGCGGCCGGGTAAAAAATATTTTCAAGGTACCAGATCAGATTGATCGCCTCATCAAGCGGTGTGGGTTTTTCAACTTTTAGAAAGGGTGTGATGCCAAGTTGAGCCAACAATTTCTTAATGGAGACGATGTCGTTTTTTTCAATGGCCCTTGTGAGATCAGTGATGATTCCCAATACAGATCCCGGATAAAACTGAGTCGGGTGTGCCGTCAGCACAATCTTGACCTTAAACTTCTCCAGATATTCCTGAAGGGCCTCCTTTTGATTTTGTGCAAAGGCCTCTTCCTTTGCATTTCTCAAGGTACCTTTTCCATTCATATTATGGATTACCGGAAAAGCCGCATCCTCAACAGCATCAAAAAGCACGACCTGCCTTTCTATGTATTGGATAAATTTGAACAGGAGATCTATTTTTTCCTGCTCACTGCCGCCAACCTGATATTTACTAAAAAAATGATCAATGATTTCAACCGGGGTCTCACCCTTTTTAAATCCTGCCTGACATTCACTGTTGAGCAAAGGCATCAACACACCCGTGTTGCTGATATTATCAAAGGGCAATGTAATGAATATGCTGTTGTAGATTCTATATTTTGTGAGAATATTCTGGTCGAATCTTTGTGATTTTGGTTGTGTGATCATGTATTTTATCCTAGTTTGGTGCAAATTTAATAAGAATACAAGGATAATACTATTTTCATACAATAATTAGGAACCTTATAATATAGTTTTTAATTATTTGCCAATACCTTAAAAAATTGAAGCGAAAATGATTTTTTACCATTTATAACCTGGGAAACAAAAAAAGGCCACCAAATTTGGTGGCCTTTGTTATTGCTTTTTTATCAGTTGTTTCTGAACACCAGTTCATCATCAAAAGCATCCAGAATGATATGGCTTTGTGAAGAAATTTTTCCTGCCAGGATCTCTTTAGATAAATTGTTCAGCACCTCTTTTTGGATCACCCGTTTGATGGGCCTTGCTCCGAATTGGGGATTGTATCCTTTTGAAGAGAGACTGGAAATAGCTTCTTCCGTAGAGCTCAAGGTGATATTTTTCTCCTTCAGCATCTTTGACAGGGCATTTATCTGTAACCTCACGATCTGGGTAACCTCTTCCTGATTCAACGGAGTGAACATGATAATTTCATCAATTCTGTTGATGAATTCAGGACGGATGGTTTTCTTTAATAAACCAAGGACCTCCATTTTGGTCATGTCGATAACAGATTCACGATGTTCCATATCCATGTTCTCAAAATTGTCCTGAATGATATTGGAACCCATATTTGAGGTCATGATGATGATGCTGTTTTTAAAATCAGCCACACGCCCTTTATTATCTGTCAGCCTTCCTTCATCAAGTACCTGCAATAAAATGTTGAAAGTGTCAGGGTGTGCCTTTTCAATTTCATCCAGAAGGATCACTGAATAAGGCTTTCTTCTTACCGCTTCAGTAAGCTGCCCGCCCTCTTCATAACCAACATATCCGGGAGGAGCACCAATCAGCCTGCTGACGGCATGGCGTTCCTGATATTCGCTCATGTCTATCCTTGTCATCGCACTTTCATCGTCA
>JAHEHF010000104.1 GCA_024644745.1 Flavobacteriaceae bacterium | reverse complement strand
CGGTGGTAATTTACACCCTGATTGGAAAGGGGTTCATGTAAATGAACTGTTCAGCAAGGCTACCGGGCTCGATTTTACTGTGATCAATGACGCGGATGCTGCCGCAGAAGCAGAGATGCATTTTGGCGCAGGAAAAGACAAAAAAGGATTGGTCGCCGTGATAACCTTGGGAACCGGAATTGGTTCTGGACTTTTTTTTAACGGATCCCTTATTCCGAATACCGAACTCGGCCATACAACCTATAAAAACGACGCCTTTGAAAAATATGCGGCAGACTCCATCCGAAAAAAAGAAGATTTAAGTTATGCCAAATGGGGCAAGAGATTGCATAAGTACTTCAAGCACATTGAACTCATTCTTTCGCCTGACCTGTTTATCATAGGTGGCGGGGCAAGTTCGAAGATGCATAAATTCAAAGATCATATCCATATAGAGACCCCGATTATTCCAGCCGAAAACAAGAATGAAGCCGGTATTATTGGAGCTGCCATGGGAGCCTATGACGGAATTAAATAGGTATGCTGTTCAAAATGACACGCATCAACTAAAGATCTTCAAGGCCTCATTATAAGCAGACTCGAACCTCAGGGGATGAATGCCGGTAACCACTTTTTTACTTGTAAAATAAGACAATAATTTTTCCGTAGGCATGTTCCCTGTTAATTCATCTTTCGCCATGGGGCATCCACCGTAGCCTTTTATGGCTCCGTCAAATCTTTTGCATCCTGCTAAAAAGGCGGCATCAATCTTTTCGTGCCATCGGGCCGGGTGCGTATGCAAATGTGCGCCAAATTCAATATTGGGATACATAGGGATAAGGTTGCTGAACAAATATGAAATGATCTCACCGTCGGCAAGCCCCACTGTGTCAGACAAAGACAAAATGGTCACTCCCAGTTTGGCCAGGGTTTTGGTCCACTGGGCCACGATATCAGCATTCCACGGATCGCCATAAGGGTTTCCAAAACCCATTGACAAATAAGCGACAACCTCTTTATTTTTTTTCGCTGCAATAGCTATGATCTGTTCCAGGATAATAAGAGATTCCTCTATTGTTTTACCCGTATTCCTCATCTGGAAATTCTCGGATATGGAAAAAGGATAACCCAGATAGGCTATTTCTTCAAAATTAACGGCATCTTCAGCACCCCTCACATTGGCCACTATGGCCAGTAATTTGCTATCAGAAGAACTAAGGTCCAATTGATCCAGAACTGCTGCTGTGTCCCTCATTTGAGGAATGGCTTTCGGAGAAACAAAACTTCCGAAGTCAATCGTATCAAAACCAACTTTCAGCAAGGCATTGATATACCTCACTTTGGCTTCGGTTGAAATAAAATGACTTTTTATGCCCTGCATGGCATCCCTTGGGCATTCTATGATCTTAACCTGGCTCATCAAATCAAATATATAGAATAAAGATATATCAGGATCGGTCTGTTGCGATTAAATTTAAGGCAAACAGGCCTAAATGTGATTTAAATACTTCATTAAGATGGGATGGGAATTGAAAGATTCAGCAGTAAATCACCCATAAGTGAGGGATTCAGAAAAAAAATCCGGGAAAATAAAAACTCTTCCCGGACCTTTTGGGTATACCTGTTGTTTTTCAGCGCATCGTCTAACTGTCTGCGGCCATTAAGAACATAGGCTTCATTTCAAAACGGTTATAATGGGGCCTCAATCTTTCCGTGTTATAGTATTTCTCTACATTGACGATCTTTTTCGAGTTTGTCACCACATCTAAGGGTACATCATCATATCTTCCATTTTTTAAGACCACGAGCCTGCCGTGAAAACCTCCTAAAATCAGATCCAGTGCCAGGTTGCCATAGGCCATGGGAACGATGGAGTCAACGGCATCCGGATCACCACCTCTTACCAGGTAACCCAACTTCTGATTGATGATATTGATGGTTTTCCCGTTGTTGAAACCTGCGGTTAAACTTTTGATTTCGGCCGAGACAACGTCACCAATGCCTCCCAATTTGGCATGACCAAACATGTCTTTTTCTGAATTCTGGAACATCATTTCACCTCCTTTGAACATGGCGCCTTCTGAAACGAGCACCACCGAATACTTGCTAGGATTGTCGTTTCTGTCTTGCACCAGTAATTCAGTCAAATGCGGAATTTCAAATTCATGCTCAGGAATCACACAACGGTTGGCCGAACCTGCCATGGCCGGCAACATGGCTGTGAAACCGGCATACCTTCCAAATACTTCCATCACAAGTATTCTTTCATGAGAACCCGCGGAGGTCCTTAAATTATTGGTCATGCTAATGGTTCTTGTCACACAGGTGCTGAATCCGATGCAATAATCTGTTCCGGGCACATCATTGTCCATGGTTTTGGGTATGGCCACTACTTTTACCCCTTCTTTATATAATCTTACTCCATAACTCAAAGTATCGTCTCCACCTATGGGGATCAAATAATCCACACCAAGCCATTCCAGATTCTTGATCACTTCTTTGGTAAGGTCATTTATTTCTTCTGTATAGATATCTTTCAAGTGTTCAGGAACATGGGCCTTAGGCATTTTACTCGGTTTTGTTCTTGAAGAATGCAAAAAAGTACCTCCTGTTCTACCAGCTTTGTTGACAATATCATTGGTCAATAACATATAACTTTTGCTGTTGTCTGCCTTTTTATCACGAATTAATTCTGTTATTCCCGCCCATCCCCTGCGTAAGCCAATCACTTTGAAACCTTCACGATTTGCACGAATGGTTATTGCACGAATTGCGGGATTAAGACCAGGTACATCGCCTCCTCCGGTGAGGATTGCAATAACACCCTTAGTTTTTTTTGTATGAGCCATAAATCAATTGTTTAAAATATTATTGAAAATTTTTTTCAGCCTAAATTTATAAATTTAAAAACTGAATCCTGTTCAATTCAAAAAAATAATTGTGAAAAACAAAATCTTTCTCTGATGATCATGATCCAAGCCCTATTCATTTTGATCGAATAAAATTCAGATCAGATCGATTTTCCTCCTATTTTCATGGTTTAAAGCAGCTTTTCAGAAAAGTTTGAAGCAAAAAAAAGCCGCCCTTCAGGACAGCCTTTTTATTCAATTCATGCAGTCTTACAAAGAAGCCGAATATTCTAACAAATCAATGATTTTTGTTGAATAACCATATTCATTGTCATACCAGGAAACAACTTTTACAAAATTGTCGGTCAATGCGATACCTGCTTTGGCGTCAAATACAGAAGTGCGCGTTTCACCAACGAAGTCCTGAGAAACTACCAATTCTTCAGTATATCCCAAAATACCTTTTAACTCTCCCTCTGAAGCGTCTTTCATGGCCTTGCAGATCTCATCATAGCTTACGCTCTTTGACAGATTTACCGTAAGGTCAACAACAGACACATCCATGGTAGGTACTCTGAAAGACATTCCTGTTAGTTTTCCGTTCAATGAAGGAATGACCTTACCTACGGCTTTGGCCGCACCGGTTGAAGAAGGAATGATGTTGTGCAACGCTGCTCTACCCCCTCTCCAGTCTTTCAATGAAGGACCGTCAACTGTTTTTTGAGTAGCAGTCGTAGCGTGTATGGTTGTCATTAAACCATCAGTGATACCGAAGCTGTCGTGCAGTACCTTGGCAATAGGTGCCAAACAGTTTGTCGTACATGATGCATTTGAGAAAATGGCCTCATCAGCTGCGAGTTCTTTGTGATTCACACCCATTACAAACATAGGGGCATCAGCTGATGGAGCAGAAATAATAACTTTTTTCGCCCCCGCGGTCAAGTGCATTCCTGCCTTTTCCTTGGTTGTGAACAATCCAGTGGCTTCAATCACATAATCAGCCCCGATTGCGTCCCATTTCAAGTCTTCAGGGTTGCGTTCTGCCGTGATTCTTATTTCATTTCCGTTAACGATAAGTTTCCCGTCTTTAACGTCTATATCACCGTCGAACTGACCATGGACTGAATCATATTTTAACATATAAGCCAAGTAATCAACATCTAAAAGGTCATTGATTCCAACTACCTGTACATTTTCTCTCTGAGTAGCAATTCTAAAAGCTAGTCTTCCAATTCTTCCGAATCCGTTAATTCCGATTTTAATCATTTCGTAATTATTTTAAAAATTAAATTTATTTATACTGACATAATATCAGATATTCTCAATATTTCAGGACTGATCTTATGATGCTCCTTTACCGCATTTTCCAGGTCCACCGCCACAAGTTCATTGTTCTGAATTCCGACCATTTTGTTGGTTTGGTTGTCAAGTAAAAGTTCTACCGCTTTCACACCCATTCTGCTTGCCAGTACCCGGTCAAAACAACTTGGGGAACCTCCGCGCTGCATATGCCCGAGAATAGAAACCCTCACATCATACTGGGGCAGGTTCTTCTCTACATAATTGGCCAGTTCAAAAACATTGGCACCTGTTTTATCCCCCTCGGCCACAACTACCAGACTTGAAGATTTTCCTGATCTTCGGCTTTTCTCCAAAGATTCCAGTAAGCGGTCAAGTCCTAAATTCTCTTCCGGAATTAAAATTTCTTCAGCTCCTGCACCAATTCCTGAATTCAAGGCAATAAAGCCGGAATCCCTTCCCATGACTTCTACAAAAAACAATCTATTGTGTGAACTAGCGGTGTCCCTGATCTTGTCAATCACTTCCACTGCCGTGTTCAGCGCTGTATCATAGCCTATGGTATAATCAGTACCGAATATGTCGTTGTCTATGGTTCCCGGTATACCGATCACAGGAAAATCATACTCCTGGCTAAATATCATTCCTCCGGTAAAAGATCCGTCTCCCCCGATGACGACAAGCGCATCGACTTTTTCTTTTTTAAGGCTGTCATAAGCCTTTTTTCTACCCTCAATCGTTCTGAATTCTTCTGACCTTGCCGATTTCAATACCGTTCCGCCTTTTTGAATTATATGGTGAACATCTCTCGCTGACATAGGTACTATGTCTCCCTCTATCATTCCCTGGTATCCGCGATAGATTCCTACACATTCCAATTTGTAATAGGCACATGAACGAACAACCGCTCGAATAGCCGCATTCATCCCCGGAGCATCGCCCCCTGACGTCATCACAGCCACTTTTCTTATAAATTTCTTCATATTCTTTTTAAAAAACACACAAAAATAATAATAATAAAGCGCATTTTTAAAGGAATGTGCACATTTAAACGAAAACGATTGCGAAAGTTTAAAATTAAGAAAGTAAAATTCAGATAATCAGGCTTTTTATTGCCATTTCATGAGCTTACCTAAAAATCCTTACCCCGAAATTCAGCCTGAAAAGTTTCAATGCAACCCCTGTCGGCCAGGGTAACAAAACAACTCTTGTGCCCCTCTCCCCCAAAAGTAATATTGCTTGGCTTTTTCCCTTTTAAAATCACCTCCCTGATGACCTCCGCCTGTGGGTTCAGCACCAGCACTTTACCCGCATCATAACGACATACATAAAGATTTCCTTTTATATCACAGCGCATACCATCCAATCCGAAATCCCGGAATTCATAAAAAAGTCTTTTATTCTCTAAATCGCCTCGTGAATTGATATCATAGACCCAGATTTTTCGCTGCACCGACTCATTGACATAAAGCTTGTCTCCTTCAGGAGCGACCTCGATCCCGTTAGTGGTTCCCATATCACGTTCCAGCAATTTAAATCCAGTTGTGTCAATCTTCCAGAGCTGTCCCGTTCCATCTTTCCAGTTCGGGTCACTCGCGTAAAGGGTTCCGTCAGGAGCTATGGCGATATCATTGGGCTGGTTCAAATCCGGATGGTGCGCATACACCTCGACAGTCTTACTTCCCTGAGCTATCTTCAGGATATTGTGATTGACATAATCAGCGATATACATATGTCCGTTTTCATCAAATCGTATTCCATTGCCCACGCTTCCGTTGGGTAATGTCACAAAAAGTGAAGGATTACCCATCTGATCAACGATTCCAATGGTCCCTTCCTTCTCAAAATTAACCGCATAAAGGTTATTGTCACGATCAACGGCAGGTCCCTCAATTCCTTTTGTAAATAGAAACTCCCCGGTAAAATCACGACTCTTGTCTTTCGTGTCACAACTCAACATCAACAAGAGTGACATTGTGATACTTGTAAAAAAATATGTTCTGGGCTTCATCTGTTCTATGCTTTTGCTTTTGATTATTTTTTTAGCAAAAAATCCGCCAGATCCATAAGATCTGTGCTTACTGCCAATTCAACGTCAAGATTATTTTCCGGATCTTCCTTACTTTGCAGCAAGTACTGCAATTTCTTCATGTTCTCTTTTGATAACTCTTCAGATTTCAGGGCCTGAAGCATCAAATCTGAAATATCACGGATCCTTTTTGCATAGGGCATCACGGGACTCAGCAATGGGGCATTGGGGCGGATAGTTTCCAGTTTTCCATAAATCCCCGACCAAAGTTCCAAATAGTCCATCACTTCCTTCTTTGATTCCTGCTCATGAGCTAAAATATATTTTTCAACCGATGATCTGAAGCGTCTTACGTCTCTTGCATCAGCCGAACAGGCATCTGCGAAAAGCGTAAAAGGAGAGAAACTTTTATATTGGGTCCCCCCTGCATTTCTGGAGTAGATTTTCCAGGGTTCACTGATATGACTGAGATCTCTCAGGGCATCAACATCCTGATAATTGCTTATGTTTCTCAACAAATATTCCCTTGCCTGCAAATGACGAAGCCCCATCAATTCCAAGGAATTACTGATGACCTCAAGGCGTCGAAACATGTCATCGACATCCGAAACTGACCGGTCCGACCAAAACCTTTCCGCAATGGCAGCGGTTCTGGGCCAAATTCTTGAATCTACCGTCAAAGGAGTCACCAATTCACTCCACATCGTGGCTTCACCACCGAGGATCCGTTTCGCTTCTTCATCACTCAAGGTAACCTGAGGCATTGGATCTACCAGGTAATGATCTTGAACAGATAGCATGAGGTCAATATAATAACCGTTTGACAGAATGGTACGGTATCCGCTTTTGACGGCCTTGATCAATGATTCTCCAGGTTCCATTCCCTCGT
>JAHEHF010000057.1 GCA_024644745.1 Flavobacteriaceae bacterium | reverse complement strand
AAAAAATGTGCACAGCATTTCGATTCAGGCTGTCATAGGAAAAGACAAGTACCAGGAAGTTGCCGTTATTGATGTGCAGAAAGATGCCAAAGGTGAAACTGAGGTTCAGGTTGTGGGCAATGTTGACATGTATGGTCCGAATTATTATATCAGCCCTTATTATCCTGTTGTACCGGTATTCTTTACATTTTTTTGGGTAGCCACTTACAGACCCTGGTATTCACCGTGGTATTGGGGATATCACCCACCCTACTTCAGACCCTGGCCGCCCTATCCGGCCTATCGCTACAGGGCAAATGTTCATGTACACATTAATGTTCACAACACCTACAACAGAAATAACGTCAGGATAAACAACAGGAACAATGTCACGAACAGGAATAATGCTTATTTCAGAGACAATCCTGACAGAACCTTTAACAAAAGAAACCCGGGAGCAAGCAACAGAAATGAGCTGGTCAATAATAGAAAAACCAAACCGGCCAACAAGGGGATAAACAATGACAGAGGATATAAATCAACAGGAAGGCCCGTTCAGAAGCCAAGTGCCAAACCTGCGGCAAAACCCAGTCAGAAACCGTCGCAAAAACCTGCAGCAAGGCCAAGCACGGCTCCTTCAAGAAAACCCAGTGCGAGCCCCTCATATTCGAGACCAAGCGCAAGGCCTTCCTCGACAAGAAGACCTGCTTCATCTTCCAGACATATGAGAACAAGACATTAATATTAAATCATTTATAAAACTATGGATATCAACGTGAACAACTTAATGACTCAATTAACTGAAATAGCATTTACTTACGGACCTAAACTCATCGGTGCCATCATCGTATGGATCATCGGTAGCATGGTCGTTAAATGGCTCCTCAAAACTTTTTCAAAAGTGATGGACCGCAAAGAAATGGATGATTCGCTAAAACCCTTCTTAAAGAGCCTGGTGAGCATTCTTTTGAAAACTATGTTGATTATCAGCGTATTGAGTATGCTGGGTATTCAAATGACCTCCTTTATAGCCATTCTGGGTGCCGCCGGCCTTGCGGTTGGCATGGCGCTTTCAGGCACCTTGCAAAATTTTGCCGGAGGCGTAGTCATTCTTTTGTTCAAACCTTATAAGGTTGGTGACTTTATTGAGGCCCAGGGGCATATCGGATCCGTCAAGGCAATACAGATTTTTACCACAGTTTTGCTCGAACCGGATAACAAAACGGTGATCATCCCGAATGGCCCTTTGTCTACCGGCTCAGTAATCAACTATTCTGCCCAACCCACAAGAAGGGTTGACTTTAACTTTGGCATCGCCTATGGCGACAGTGTTGATAAAGCCAGAAAGATTCTTTTTCAATTGTTTAAAGATGATAAGCGCATTCTGTCGGACCCGGCACCCTTCGTTGGTTTAAAGGAACTCGCTGACAGCTCTGTGAACCTTACGGCACGGGCGTGGGTAAAAGCTGAAGATTACTGGGCTGTTTTCTTTGATATCAATGAAAAAACATACAATACTTTCAATGATGAAGGTATCAATATTCCATTTCCTCAAATGGACGTTCATTTGCAAAAATAGAACAGGTTTTTATAATTATTTGATCAGCGGGCAGGCTTAACTTATCAGTTCAGTAGATTTCAGAAATGATTTCATCTGCGATGGCCATACAGGCCGTTGCGGCAGGTGAAGGTGCATTGATCACATGGGTTACCCCACGGCTCCTTATGATCTTGAAATCATCTATCATCCCTCCATCAGGTCCAACTGCCTGGGCCCTGACGCCAGATCGGGTGGCTTTCACGTCATTCTCGGTGATGGAAGGCATCATGCGTTGCAATTCTCTGACGAATAATTCTTTTGAAAAAGCTCTTTTGTACTCGTCGATCCCTTTGGCCCAGTTTTTTGCAAACAGTCTGTAAGTTCCCTTATAAGTGAGTGCCTCAAAACTGTCTTTCAGACTAAAACTTGTTTTGCCATAGCCTTCTCTTTTAAACGTAAATACCGCATTCGGACCGCATTCAACAGAACCATCGATCATCGGTGTATAATGTACCCCTAAAAAAGGATATTTCGGATCAGGCACAGGATAGACCAGATGCCTGACCTTGTGCCTGGCATGAGGCAAGAGCTCATAATAATCTCCTCTGAAACCCACAATCTGAATTCCTGAACGAACAGCATCCATAGCAGCAAGCCTGTCAGAATGCAATCCTCCGCAGACAATCACCTCTTTGGCCCAAACAGAACCATCATTTGATTTTACCTCTACAAGCCCCTCACTTCTTTTCAATCCTTTGACCTTCCTCCCCAGAAACAATTTATTTCCCGGGTTCACTTTCAAAACCAGCTGCATAAATTTACGAACGATCTCAGGGTAATCTATGATTCCTGCACTGGGAACCCAAATGCCTTTCAATCCTTTGACAAAAGGCTCCTTATCTTTGATCTCATCGGCATTCAAATAGGTTATTCCCGGGGTATTGTTCTTTTTACCATTTTCAAAAATACGTTCGAGCAAGGTCACTTCATTTTCACAGGTTGCCACGATCAACTTACCACAGATCTGATGCTTGATCTTGTATTCCTTTGAAAAAGCCACCAGTTGTTCACGTCCGTTTCTGCAATTTTCAGCCTTTAAAGAACCTGGCCGGTAATAGATTCCTGAGTGAATGACCCCTGAATTCCTTCCTGTTTGGTGGGCCGCAAGGTCACTTTCCTTTTCAAGAAGCGCAATCTTCCTGTTCGGATATTTCAAACTGAGTTTATAGGCCGCTGCAGTTCCAACAATTCCACCCCCGATAACAATAAAATCAAAAGTGCTCTTCATCATATCTATCTCACATATTTTGTTTTCTTCATAAAACTCAGCACCACAAAACTGAGCACAAAAAAGATGCAAAGCAGCAAAATGGAAAGTCTCATTGAATCTGTAATCGAAACGGCCAGGCCAAAAATAAATGTGCCCCAAACAATTGCCACCTTCTCCGTTACGTCAAAAAAACTAAAATACGTGGTCGGATCCATGGTGTCCTCAGGTAATAACTTGGAATAAGTCGACCTGGACAAAGTTTGAATGGCACCGAGCACCAGTCCTATAAATCCGCTGATGATATAAAATTTAATCTGAACATCAGGATCATCTTTGTCGAGGTAATAGGCACTTAAACTGGCAAGGGCCCATATGATAATCGTTATTTTCAAGGTGGTTATATTTCCTATAAACTTGCTCAGAGTTGAAAATAGATAAGCCCCTGCAATACCCACCAGCTGTATGACAATAATGGTAAGAATCAGGCTGCTCGTGGATAGCCCGATTTCAGACTTTCCGTAAATCGTGGCAAGTAAAATAATAGACTGAACCCCAACGCTGTACAAAAAGAAAGAGGTTAGGAAATTGAGCAATACCGGTTGGTCCTTCAACTCTTTGAGCACCTTTTGAAGTTCCTTGAATCCCCTGAAGATATAATCCTTATGAGGCTTCTTGTTATGTACGTTGTAAGGAAGCCTCCTAAACGTGAATTGCGCGAAACCCATCCACCACAGACCAACGGTCAAAAAGGATATTCTGGGGGCCAGTCCGGGGTCAGAGATACCATACCATTCAGGCTTCATCACCATGGTCAAATTGAATATCAACAAGAGCACAGAACCAATATATCCGTAAATGAATCCAAGGGCACTCACCTGATCCTGCTGGTCACTGTAAGCGATTTCCGGCAGGTAGGCATTATAAAATACCAGGCTGCCCCAAAATCCAATACTTGCAAATACTGAAAAGACAATTCCTATCCACAGCGTATCAACCCCTTCAAAAAAATAGAGACTCATCACCGACAAGGAACCGAAATAGCAGAAAAACTTCATATAAGATTTCTTGTTGCCCACGTAGTCAGCAATTCCGGATAAAACTGGAGAAATGAACGCAACGATCAAAAATGAAAAAGACAAGGCGTAGGTATATAAAGATGTATTGTTGAACTGCAATCCCAAAAAATTGACAAGTCCGCTTTCGGTCTGGGTCACTGTCTCATAGTAGATGGGAAAAACTGCCGTTGAGATGACCAGTGAATAAACCGAATTGGCCCAATCATAAAATGCCCAGCCATGTGTTAGTTTTTTATCTCCTTTTTGGAGCATAGGGTGATTCGTTTTTGAAATAAAAAAAACCAATTTACAATTTTTTTACTTTATGAGGAATCATAAAGTCCCTTTATCGATCCATTTTATTTCCATAATAAAATCATTAGATTTGTCGCTGTGAAGCCTGACCCTTTTTCTCACCTTGAGCCAAAGAAATGAAGGGCCATTAATGAACCAGGATCTTAGTACCAAAAAACACCTAAAATTGGAAAACAGCAATCATTTGACCAAAAATCATAATGGCGTAAAAATCCCCGGATGGATAAAAAGCTCAGGGAAGTTTTTGCAATTCCTTTCCAGTGATCTCGCTACACTCTATGCTGCAAGATTGTTCGCAACACCTTTAAAATATAGGGTTCCGGAAAGAGAACTCATGATGAGAAACAGTGCCAAGAATGAAAAACTCTTTGTGCAGGATATTGATGCAGAAGTTCAGGTGTATGTTTATGGCTACTCTAAAGTCAAAGTCCTGATGGTACATGGCTGGGCCGGAAGAGGCACGCAGTTGTATCAAATATCAGACAAAATACTGGAGAACAAAATGATGGTGGTGAGCTTTGATGCCCCTGCTCACGGGCTTTCCTCAGGCAAGCGAACCAACATGCTCGATTTTATCGAAACCATTCGTGAAATTGATAAAAAATACGGTCCTTTCGATGCCGCCATCGGCCATTCTTTCGGAGCCATGTCACTGATCAATGCTGTAGCTGAAGGGCTTTCCATCAATAAACTGGTGATCATCGGTGCCGATAATTCCATTCCGTATATTTTTAAAGATTTTGTAAAAAAATTAGAATTAAAACCTGTTATTGCAAACAAACTTGAAAAATTATTTGAGCGCAAAAAAGGTGTCAGACTTGATGATTTTACCTCTGAGAATAAGGCCCGAAAGGTAAATATACCCACTTTCGTAGTGCATGACAGTGAAGATAAATACGTAAATGTAAGCAGCGCACTTGCGATACGTCAAAATCTTCAACAAGGAGAATTGCTGATCACAAACGGACTGGGTCATCATAAGATCTTTAAAAATAAGTTTGTGATTGAAAGAATCATTAATTTTATAAAATGAAAACATTAACAATACTCATCATGATCGCGTCAATTCAGATGCTGTCAGGCCAAGAAAAGAAAATTATGGACGAAAAAGTGATCAAATCGGATGCAGAATGGAAACAAATCCTAACGCCTCAGCAATATTATGTCTTGAGAGAAAAAGGAACTGACCGCCCCGGCAATGGTGGTTATACCAAACACTTTGAAAAGGGAACTTACCACTGTGCCGCCTGTGACGCCCAGCTTTTTGAGTCAGGAACGAAGTATGAATCGCATTGCGGATGGCCTTCTTTTGACGATGCCATTGAAGGTGCCGTTGAATACGTTTTAGACAAAACCCATGGCATGATCCGAACCGAGATCATCTGCTCGAATTGCCGGGGACATCTGGGTCATGTTTTTGACGACGGACCCAAGGATACCACTGGGAAACGCTACTGTGTCAATACGACTTCCCTGCGATTCCAAAAACCTTAATTGTCGGTAAATATCCCCTGTTTTTCATAGCGAATTCTTATTTGTAATTTCTTATCTTTGCCAGCTGTAAGGAAAAGCAAATTTTATAATAGGAGAAAAAATTATGTTTAATAATTTAAGTGAAAAATTAGATAAGGCTTTCCATGTACTGAAAGGGCATGGAAGTATCACAGAGATCAATGTTGCGGAGACTTTAAAAGAAGTCAGGAGGGCTTTATTGGATGCGGATGTCAACTTTAAAATTGCTAAGTCTTTTACCAGCAGGGTGAAGGAAAAGGCCATGGGCCAGGACGTTTTAACCACCCTGAATCCGGGTCAGTTAATGGTCAAGATCGTCAAGGATGAATTGACTGAGCTGATGGGAGGCGATTCTGTGGGGATCAACTTAAAAGGAACCCCGACGGTCATCCTGATGTCCGGACTGCAGGGATCGGGTAAAACCACTTTTTCTGGTAAACTCGCCAATTATTTAAAGAATAAAAAGACCCGACAGGTATTATTGGTTGGGTGTGACGTATATCGTCCTGCGGCCATCAATCAGTTAAAGGTTGTAGGCGATCAGATCGGTATTGAAGTGTACGCAGAGGAAGGCAATATGAATCCTGTTGAGATCGCTCAGAATGCAGTGCAATATGCCAAAGACAATGGTAAAAATGTGGTCATCATTGATACAGCGGGCCGATTGGCGGTCGATCAGCAGATGATGGATGAAATTTCCAATATTCACAAGGCAGTGGCTCCTCAGGAAACCTTGTTCGTTGTTGACTCCATGACAGGACAGGATGCGGTGAATACAGCAAAATCCTTTAATGACGTGCTCAACTTTGACGGGGTGGTTTTGACCAAACTTGATGGTGACACACGAGGCGGGGCAGCTTTATCCATCAAATCGGTAGTGAACAAGCCCATCAAATTTATCGGGACTGGTGAAAAAATGGAAGCCATTGATGTTTTTCATCCCGATCGTATGGCCGAGCGTATTCTGGGTATGGGAGATGTTGTTTCCCTGGTGGAAAGAGCACAGGAACAATACGATGAAGAAGAGGCACGCAAAATCCAGAAAAAGATTGCAAAGAACCAGTTCGGTTTTGATGATTTCCTGAAACAGATCCACCAGATCAAAAAAATGGGGAACATGAAAGACCTCATTGGGATGATACCGGGAGCGGGTAAAATGATGAAAGACGTAGACATAGATGATGATGCCTTTAAAGGAATTGAGGCCATTATTCATTCCATGACCCCTGCTGAAAGAAGCCAGCCTTCCATTATCAATGCAAGCAGAAAAAAGAGAATTGCCAAGGGTTCCGGAACAAATGTTCAGGAAGTGAACCAATTGATGAAACAATTCGATCAGATGAGCAAAATGATGAAAATGATGCAAGGAGGAGGCGGTAAGAAAATGATGCAAATGATGGAAGGAATGAGATCATGACCTTAGCTGTCAGGCGATTTATTTTATGAATCATTCTAACTAATTAAATAACAAACTTTAAGCATATTAATATGATCATACTGGATGGAAAAAAGACCTCTGACGACATTAAAGATGAAATCGCAATTGCCGTTCAGAATCGCAGGGCCAAAGGTTTAAAAATTCCTCATTTGGCAGCCATTATCGTTGGAAATGACGGAGCCAGTATGACCTATGTGAGCAGTAAAGTTAAATCCTGCCAGAAAGTAGGCTTCAATTCTACCCTCATTGACCTGCCCGAAGATACATCGGAGGAACAATTGCTTCATGAAATTGAAGCCTTGAACAAAGACAAAGATATTGATGGTTTTATAGTTCAGCTTCCCTTACCCGGGCAAATAGATGAACAAAAGGTACTGATGGCCGTGGATCCCGACAAGGATGTGGATGGATTCCATCCGGTCAATGTAGGTAAAATGACACTTGACCTTCCTTCATTTTTACCCGCTACCCCCTTTGGTATTCTCGAGCTGCTCGAAAGATATGACGTGGAAACCTCAGGGAAGGATGTCGTGGTAATCGGCCGAAGCCATATTGTGGGACGTCCTATGAGTATCCTGTTGAGCCAAAAAAGAAAAGTAGGGAACGCCACTGTAACCATTGCGCATAGTCGCACCAAAAATTTGGCTGAATTCACCAAAAAAGCGGATATCATCGTTGCTGCTCTTGGCATTGCCGAATTCTTGACAGGTGACATGGTCAAAGAAGGCGTCACCGTTATCGATGTTGGGATCACCCGTGTACCAGACAGCAGTAAAAAAAGAGGTTACCGACTTGCAGGAGACGTTGATTTTGAATCTGTAAGTAAAAAAGCGGCATATATTACCCCGGTTCCAGGGGGTGTAGGGCCCATGACCATTGCCATGCTCCTGAAAAACACATTGAAAGCCTGTGAAAACAGGGACAAGTAAGATTTAAGCTTCTTCTCTGTTCGCTTTTTCAATCTGAAAAGCCGGCTGACAAATGGCAAGGTATTCACAAGGATCTTCAAAAGGGTTGCTGTATTGGACCCTCGTTCCTTTAGAAATCCTGATCGATTCACCTGCGCCCAGGACAATCACCTCTCCGTTGATGGCAAATTGCTTTTTCCCTTTTATGATATATGTGAATTCATCAAATTCCGGCGTCTGAAACGGTTCGCTCCAACCTGGAGGTGCGATCATATGTGCCAGACTCAATTCGGCATCAATACTTGCTTTTCCAAAATGCTCTTCAATGAGCTTGCCATCATCAGTAGGCACCACAAATGGATCTTTCTGAACTTTATAATTCTTCATTCGCGACCTTTTTTACACTCTCAGCCATTTTGATTCCATTTTTCAATAATGGATCAGGAATGGGTTTTTTAAATTTCCTTTCTATGGGCAATAGACCTGCCCAAATATCCAGCTCATAATCTTTATCATCGTCTCCAACTCCTTCATTTCTGATCTTTGCCGATCCCTCTTCGATTTTAAATTTTAAAACTTTGGTTACATTCAACTCTTTTGCATTGGGCTTTCTTACCTCTTGCCATCTGTCAGCTAAAACCTGCTCTGAAATAATACGCAAAGCTTCATTCTTTTCCGCATTATCCTCAACAAGATGAGCCTTCCCAAATAGTGTTACCGACTCATAATTCAAGGAATGATGAAAAGCCGATCTGGCTAAAACCAAGGCATTTGTTCGCGTGACATTAATAGACAATGAAACTCCCGCTTCCATCGATTGCAGCATTCTGCTCACATTGGCGCCATGAAAATACAAGTTATTTTCTTTGCGACCGTAAATGGTAGGGATGACCACAGGATGATCTTCATGGACAAATCCAATCTGGCAAATAAATTCTTTATCTAGTATACCGTAAATGGTTTCCTTGTCATAAGTACCTCTTTTTGGAATCCTCTTGACTTTGGAACGGTCAGTTTTCATATTAAAATGTACAGAATTTCAATTGCTTATCTTACTCAAACCAAATGGTTATATAATTGATACTTGCCTCATCCGGTATTTGATCCTGTCTGATGGCCCGCATGTCAAACTCGTGCAAATTCAGATCTTTTTTGCTCAATGAGATCGTTGCATTGATCTCGTCCACAAAAAGAATAGCAGAACTGAAGGAAGGTTCTATTTTATCAATGGTATAATTGCCGGCCACGTCTGTAAAAGAAGAGGAAACAGAAACTCCTTTATCGGTCATATATCGATCACTGTAAATTTTTACCAGTTCCAGACCTTTTATAGAGTCCTTTTCGATCAGGGGCATAAAAACCAGCAGTTGCTTGCCACCCTTTTCAAATACTCTGTATTCACGAAACAACGCCTCCCCTTCAGGGAACTTCACAACGGAATCTTTTTTAAAGATCTTGTCCAATTCCTCTATGCTCGTGCTCTTGTTGATCTTTCCCAATTGGTTCTTCTTGATCACCATGTCGTTATCTTGCCCGCATTGAACAAATAAAATGGAGAGAACCAGTATAGCAATTAATTTATTCATCATGATTATTTTTGTTTTTTGATGGTCCAAGATATAGACACATTTCAAATTCTGCAAATTTTAATGTCACTATATTATTGGGTCCGCTATCCTATAGAACTATCGCATCACTTTGTTCAATATACCAAATACACCTCTTATAAAAGTTGCACTTGTCAGGACCTTCACTACGGGATTGATGGTTGATCTTTGCCTCTTTTTCCGCTTGGATTCAGGAACAGATTTTGCCACCTCTTCCTTAACAATGCTTATTTTTTTATTCAGAATTTCATAGGCACTTTCGCTGTCAATAACTTCATTATATTTCTTGGAAATGTTGGATGATGCTATAATGGTATCCAGCTCTAACGGGGTCAGGATGTCCATTCGGCTCATAGGTGCCCTGAGCATGGTCTTCACCAAAGGCGTCGGCACACCCTTTTCGTTCAGGGCCGACACCAGCGCTTCTCCAATCCCTAATTCGGTCAGTACCTTGTCTGTGTCATAGAACTCAGAATCCGGATAATTTTCGGCCGCCAGTTTGATGGCCTTGCGGTCCTTGGCGGTAAAAGCCCTGAGGGCATGCTGAATTTTAAGGCCCAATTGGGATAAAACATCCGATGGAATATCCTTCGGGTTCTGTGTTACAAAATAAATGCCAATACCTTTGGAACGGATCAGCTTAACAATACTTTCCAATTGATCGAGAAGTGATTTGGAAGCATTTTCGAAAACCACATGCGCCTCATCGATGAACATGACCAGTTCAGGCCGGTCACTGTCACCCAATTCAGGAAAGGAAGCATATACTTCCGCCAGCAATTGAAGCATAAAAGTACTGAACATCTGAGGTTTGTCCTGAATATCGGTAAGCCTTATCACCGATATGATTCCACGCCCGTCTTCTGATAGACGGCACAGGTCTTTCACGTCAAAAGACCTTTCCCCAAAAAACAGGTCTGCACCCTGCTGCTCCAGAGCAACAATTTTTCGCAAAATGGATCCGGTAGATGCTGTTGAGATCCTTCCGTATTTTGATTCGATTTCCTGCTTACCTTCCTGGGTTGCAAACTGCAGTATTTTTTTTAAATCTTTCAGATCAAGCAATCCCATGCCCTGATCATCACAATATTGAAAGAGAATGGCAAGAATTCCTTCTTGAACCTCTGACAGACCCAATATCCGTGACAACAATACGGGCCCGAATTCTGAAACTGTAGCCCTTAACCTCGTCCCTTTCTGTTCTGAAATACTCAATATTTCAACCGGAAAACTCTTCGCTTCAAAAGGAATACCTATTTTTTCATGACGCTCATCGATCTTGGGATGACCCGGACTGGCTTTGGCCAAACCACTAAGGTCCCCTTTAAGGTCCATCAGCAAGACAGGAATTCCATTTTCGGATAAGTTTTCGGCGAATACCTGTAATGTCTTTGTCTTTCCGGTACCCGTTGCACCGGATATTAACCCATGCCTGTTGATGGTCTTCAGAGGGATCTTTACCAAAGAATTTGTAATGGTTTCATCACCGAGCATGGCGGCGCCCAGGGTGATGGATTCTCCTTTTGAACTGTATCCCCTGGCAATAAGATCAACAAACTTGCTTTTATTCGTCATTGAAATGTTTTTTATAAAAATAATAATTATAAATCTATATTCCTGATTATCTTTGCGCCATGTTGAAAAAAACAGAAATATTGATTGGAAAAGGAGAAATGCTTCCTTTGATGGAAGAATTCTATACCATTCAGGGCGAAGGATTTCATACGGGTAAAGCGGCCTATTTTATTCGGATAGGTGGTTGCGATGTGGGTTGCCACTGGTGTGATGTCAAAGAAAGCTGGAATGCTGAATTGCATCCGCCCACAGAAACGGACAGGATCGTGGAGAAAGCGAAATCCTATGCCAATACCGTGGTCATAACAGGAGGAGAACCGTTGATGTGGAACATGGACTATCTTACCCAAAACCTCAAAGCATCGGATCTTAAAGTTCATATCGAAACTTCCGGGGCTTATCCTTTGACCGGAACATTTGACTGGATCTGTTTGTCGCCCAAAAAGAATAAATTACCCCTGGAGGAAGTTTACAAGGCTGCCGATGAATTAAAGGTGATCGTTTTCAATAAACATGATTTTAAATTTGCAGAAGAACAGGCCAAACGCGTAGGACCTGAATGTGAATTGTTTCTGCAACCGGAATGGAGCAACAGAGATAAAATGACGCCCCAGATCGTGGATTATGTAATGGCGCACCCCAAATGGAAAATCTCACTTCAAACACATAAATACCTGCACATTCCTTAATATAACCTGAGATGTTCGGGCTTATTTGTTCAATGCCTCAACAACAAGGGCCATGGCTTTTTCAAAGGTTTGCTGAACATTCAGATCGCTGTTGTCTATTTCTATGGCATCAGCTGCCTTTACCAGCGGTGAATCAGATCGGGTGGTATCGAGCAGGTCTCTTGAATTTACATTTTCCAGCACCGATTCATAAGAGATTTCAACACCGTCATCAATCATTTCCTTGTACCTTCGTCCGGCCCTTTGTTCTGCTGAAGCCGTCATGAATATTTTGAGTTCTGCATCGGGGAATACCACAGTGCCAATATCTCTTCCATCCATTACAATGCCTTTGTCTTTGGCTATTTCATGTTGCTGCTCAACAAGTTTTTCCCTGATTTCTGAAATGCTGGCCACCTTGCTCACCATATTCGACACGGCCATACTTCTGATCTGCTTCTCTACATTCTTTCCGTTAAGGAAAACCTCAGAATAACCAAGATCTGCATTGAACTTAAAATGCAAATTGATTTGATCAAGATTCGCGATCAGCTCCTGACGATCAAAGTGCCCCTCATCAATAAAACCATGATTCATGGCATACAAGGTTACAGCGCGATACATGGCCCCGGTGTCAACATACACATAGCCTATTTCCTTTGCCAGGTGCTTTGCCAGGGTGCTCTTTCCTGTAGATGAATAACCATCTATGGCGATAATGATCTTTTTGGAACTCTTCATGCTAAAAGCCTTTTCTCGTTAAATCAATATATAATGTAAAGGTACTGGAATTATCCACCGGATGGTATTTTGTAAAGGCATAATCCAGTTTTAACCTGCCCATTTTCAAACCAAACCCGGCTGATATTCCCGCAAAGGTTCTGGTTTCAGATAGTTTTAGCTCAGCCGCCCTTCTAAAATTATATCCCAGCCTGAGGTTAAATTTTTTATCCGGAAAAAATTCTGCACCAATAGCAAAGTGCCTTATCGCATTATCCAAAAAGTTAATATCCTCAGGGCTCGTATTTCCATCCAGGTCGGTTTCATCATTTGAAGGGTTGGGCACAGCAATATTCCACTGCTGAAGGCTGCTGATGGTCAAATGCCATTTTATGGGCACGTCCTCCAATTTATAAGAGGCTCCAACGGCAACATCAAAAGCAATGTCTTCTCTTTTTTCATCATATGGTGAAAACTGATACCCAAGATTCCTGATCACCGCAGTAAAGGAATAAGGTCTGAAATCTGAAAAATAATAAATACCTAGGTCCATCGCTGCGCCTTGAGAATTGTAGTTCTCTATTTTAGAACTCAAAAATTTCAGGTTGGCCCCGACATAAAAATCAGAATAGCGAATATTGTAGGCATAGCCAATGGAAATGGCCAGATCCCGGGCACCAAAATCGCCGGTTTCAACACCATCTTCGTCAGCTCCAATGAATTCTCCGTAATCAATATACTGGATACCCCCGTGCAGGGTACCGAACCTTCTGTTGATCAGGTGTGCAAAAGTTGCCGATCCTATGTTTACATCAGTCAAATAATTCACGTAGCTGACAGCTGCCTGATTGTCCATGTACCTGCTGATTGTAGCCGGGTTCCACAGAGGCTGGTTGACATCATCACTAATGGTCAGCGTCTCACCGCCTAAAGCGGCCTGGGCTGCCGAAGTGGTTATATTCAGAAAATTATAGATCCTTTCGCCACCGACCTGAGCCGAAGCCAGGTGGAAACCGAGAAGTAACAATATAGGAAACATCATTTTCATAGGATCTACAAAGAAATGAAATAATGATGTAATGGTATAGTGAAATAAGGATTAATCCGGTTCAGAACCCTTGGAAGGTGAAGGGGCCAAGCCGCAAACCATTCGGAGGTGAAACCTTCAGCTCACCCTTTTTTTGATTGATTCCAGTTGTACGCCAATATTGGTCAGCATCTGGGCAATACTCTCCGTATTGATCTCACTTTCTTCATATTCGCTTAGATTGATGTGGCAGGTAAATTCCCACAACTCAAGAATTTCATTTACGGGAACATAATAAGGATCGTACTTCCGGTTGTCAGAAACCATCAGCAGGCACTGATGCTCTTCGATCTTGTCATATACCCTTTTGTAAACCAAACCATCGTTGTGGGTCAGTACAATATAAGTGCTCCCGCTATTCAAATAACGGATATCTTCCAGGTACCTGGCAATAACAAAAGAACCACTCTTGATGGGCAGCATGGAATCTCCCTTGATCGGGAATGCCCTGTGCTTCCCTGTGGGTAAAAAAGGCAATTTAAGATCATTCAGACTCTCAATATATTCAGGGTCCGAATAACCCCTCAAATATCCTGCTGAAGCATCATCTGAGACAATTTCAACCATATCCTCATTATTTTCACTGACCTTGATCGGAAACAAAATACGCTGGTTCCCAATGTGAATAAAAGAAGCCTCCTCAGCCTTTGAAAGATCATTCTTGATCAGTACATCTATGGGCAGGTTAAAATAATCTGAAAGCGCAATCAGGATCTCTACCGGAGGGGAAGAACGCCCTTGTTCATAAGAAGCTACCCGCTCGCGGCTGATATCCAGTTCATTGGCAAAGAATTCCTGGGTATGGTGCTTTAACTCTCTCAGGTGTTTGATATTATTTGCAATAAAATTCATAATGGTACATATTTTATCAAGGTGTGGTACAAATATAACCTAATTTTGTTACATATTCCAAAATTATCTTTTTGACGCCCTGATGTACTTGAACACACATACCTGTTACAGCCTGAGATACGGCACCATAAAGCCCGAAGAATTATTGCAGACAGCAAAATCTAAAGGGTTCAGCACCTTGTCTTTAACTGATATCAACAGTACCACCGCCTGCATAGATTTTGTCAGATTGGCAGCCAAACACAAGATCAGGCCGGTACTGGGTGTTGATTTCAGAAATGGAGTGCAACAGGAATTTATATTACTGGCCCGAAACAATCAGGGTTTCAAAAACATCAACGAATACCTGAGCAGGTTCCTGCACCAAAAGGAATTTCGTATCCCTTCAAAACCCACAGACATGGCTGAGGTCTTTGTGATCTATCCTTTTTCAAAATATGACAAGGAGCCTTTAAAAAGCAATGAGTTTCTGGGGGTCAGGCCTGATGACATTCCCAAACTAAAATTTTCCAGATCCAAATGGTCCGCAGACAAACTGGTCATGCTCCAAACAGTTTCTTTTCAGCACAAGAAAGGGTTCAATACACATCGTTTATTAAGGGCCATAGACAACAATACCTTATTGAGCAAGCTACCTCTTTCAGAACAGGGAAATGAAAAAGACATGATGCTGACGGCGGGAGAACTTTTAAGACTTTATAAAGATTTTCCGCGAATCATTGAAAATACACAATGGATCTTGGAACAGTGCAGCATTGCTTTTGAATTTGACAGTGGCATCCCTAAAAACCAAAAGACTTATACCAATAATGAAGCGCTTGACTTCAGACTCATGCGGAAACTGGCCTACCAGGGTTTAAAATACCGCTATAAAAAACTCGGTACGCGTATTTTTAACCGGCTTGAAAAAGAATTAGAGATTATCCAGCAGAAACAGTTCGTCTCTTACTTTCTGATCAACTGGAAGATCTTAAAATATGCCAGAAGCAAAAATTATTATTATGTAGGTAGAGGAAGCGGGGCCAACAGCATTGTTGCCTACCTCCTGCGCATTACAGATGTCGACCCGATTGAACTCGATTTGTATTTTGAAAGATTCATCAACCTGTACAGAAAAAATCCGCCCGATTTTGATCTTGATTTTTCCTGGCGTGACAGAGATGATATCACAAATTTCATCTTTAAACGATTTAAACATACGGCTTTGATCAGTGTGTACAACACTTTTAAATTCAGGGCTTCTGTTCGTGAACTGGGCAAGGTGTTCGGCTTGCCTAAAGAAGAGATCGACAAGCTCACTAAAGGGCGTTTTCATATAGATCAATTGGATTTTTTATCAAAACTGGTCATCGCTTACAGCAAGTTCATTGAAGGATTCCCCAATTACCTGGGAATTCATGCCGGAGGTATCCTGATCTCCGAAAAACCCATCAGCCATTACACTGCTACTTTTTTGCCCCCTAAAGGCTTTTCAACAACCATGTTCGACATGGTCGTGGCCGAGGATATCGGGCTCTACAAATTCGATATCCTAAGCCAGAGAGGTCTGGGAAAAATCAAGGAAGCTGTTGAGATCATACGGTACAACAAACCGGACATCCCTCCTATTGACATCCACGACATCAAACGCTTCAAAGAAGATAAGAAGATCAAATACCTGCTGAAAAACGCCAAGGCCATCGGCTGTTTTTATGTCGAATCACCCGCCATGCGCATGCTGCTGAAAAAATTACAGGTAGACAATTACCTGGGGCTCGTAGCAGCCAGTTCTGTGATCAGGCCGGGCGTTTCCAAATCAGGGATGATGCGGGAATACATTTTGCGGTACCGGCATCCGGAAAGAAGAAAAGACGCACATCCCATCCTTTTAAAGATCATGCCCGAGACCTATGGTGTAATGGTCTATCAGGAAGACGTGATCAAAGTCGCGCATTATTTTGGCGGCCTTACTTTGGGTGAAGCAGACATGCTGAGACGGGGAATGTCAGGCAAATTCAGGTCAAGGGAAGAATTTTTAAAAGTCAGGGCCCGTTTTTTTGACAACTGCATACAAAAAGGGCATTCTCATGAATTAACTTCTGAGATCTGGAGGCAGATAGAAAGTTTTGCCGGCTATGCCTTTGCCAAAGGGCATTCTGCGTCTTATGCGGTGGAAAGTTACCAGAGCCTGTTCCTGAAAGCCTATTACCCTCTTGAATATATGGTAGCCACCATTAACAATTTCGGTGGATTTTATAGGGTAGAGCTCTACCTGCACGAAGCAAAGATGCACGGTGGCATAATCCATCCGCCTGATATCAACAAAAGCAATTACGAGACCCGTATCGAAGGCAGGCATATATACCTGGGCTTTATATTGCTCCATGCTTTTGAAACAGCCAATGCAAAAAGAATCGTTTTGGAAAGGTCAAGAAACGGAAATTATACCGATCTGGACGATTTTATAGACAGGGTTCCTGTTTCTGTAGAACAGATTGCCATCCTGATCAAGATAAACGCTTTTAAATTTACAGGAAGGAATAAACGGGAACTCCTGTGGGAAGCCTATATGAAAATCAACAAAATAAATTTTGAAGTACAGGTTGCGACCTTGTTCAACAGCGAAAAAGTCACTTATCGCACTCCTCCCTTACCCAGCTCCAGATATGAAGATGCCTTTGATGAAATGGAATACCTGGGCTTTCCGCTCTGTGATCCTTTTGAATTGTTGACTGAGTCTACGGGGCCTTCACTTATGGCCAAAGACCTGATGGATCATATCCATAAGACTGTTGTAACCTATGGATACTATGTAACGGTCAAAAACACATCTACACACAAAGGAGACAGAATGTATTTTGGCACTTTTTTAGACAGAAACGGAGATTACCTTGATACGGTTCACTTTCCGCCGGTAGCCAGAAAATTCCCCTTCAGGGGAAGAGGTGTTTACAAATTGACCGGCAAGGTCATGGAAGAATTTGACAGCATCAGCATTGAGATCAGTTCTATGGAAAAACTTGGCGTGATGCAGGACCCCCGCTATACCGAAGACGAACCTAAAAAGCACAACCCATGATACACCTAAACCAAAGAAACATCCTGCATATGGATCTGGACACTTTCTTTGTGTCTTGTGAAAGGCTGATCGACAGCAAATTAGAGAACAAGCCTGTATTGATCGGCGGCACTTCTGACAGGGGTGTCGTGGCTTCCTGCAGTTACGAGGCCCGCAGGTTCGGGATCCATTCTGCCATGCCCATGCGAATGGCCAAACAACTATGCCCTGAAGCCATTATACTACGCGGTAATTCGGGGATCTATTCCAAATATTCCACCATGGTGACCGATATCATCAAAGAAAGTGTCCCGCTTTATGAAAAATCATCCATTGATGAATTTTATATTGACCTTACAGGCATGGATAAATTTTTTGGATCCCACAAACTTGCATCAGAACTCAGGAGCAGGATCATCAAAGAAACGGGCTTACCGATCTCTTTTGGACTGTCCGTCAACAAAACCGTTTCAAAAATAGCTACCGGCGAAGCCAAACCCAATAACCAGATCAAAATAGCCAGCGGCAACGAAAAACCATTTTTGGCACCATTATCCGTAAGAAAGATTCCGATGGTCGGACAAGTAACCTATAAATCACTCTGCGATCTTGGAATCAAAAGGATCAGGACAGTACAGGAAATGCCTTTTGAGATGATGTCGAAGGTTTTGGGCAAGAACGGAAGTAGTATCTGGAAAAAGGCCAATGGCATTGATAACAGCCCGGTGATACAGTACCAGGAAAGAAAATCGATCTCTACAGAAAGAACCTTTGACCGGGACACTACGGATGTTATAAAATTAAAGACCATCCTCACCGCCATGGCACAGGAACTTACCTACCAGTTGCGCAACGGGAATAAACTCACGGCGTGTGTTTCCGTTAAGATCAGATATTCTGATTTTCAAACCTACACCATGCAAAAAAGAATTCCTTACAGTGCTTCTGACCATACCATTTTCCCGATAGTCCTGGACCTGTTTAAAAGATTGTACCAACGTCGGCTTTTGGTACGGCTCATCGGAGTCAATTTCAGCCACCTCGTTGAAGGCGGCCACCAGATAAACCTGTTTGAGGATTGTGATAAAGTAATCAGTTTATACCAGGCCATGGACCGTATCAGAAAACGCTATGGCAGCAGGGCCGTGATCAATGCTTCCGGCATGGGTGCAAAAAGTATTGGAAGGAGCAACCCTTTTAACGGAGAGGCTCCTCCGTTATTGGCTAACAGGAGATTGTAAACAAGAAGGAAAAGATATTCATGCGAGCCAAAGACCTGTCTGCATTTCAACTCATGACTTCATGAATTTTGTTGAACCACAGTCTGCGATGCACCCTTTCCATGCATTTCCCGTTCCATCTTAAGATTGCGCTGCATCTGCTTGACCGTTAATGAACTGCCATCATGACTCCAGCCCGGGGGGCCAAAAATATACATGAACTTATGCCACCAATTCCCAGACTTTTTTACATCGTTCCAAATATCCTTGTACTCATGGGTCAGAATGATCCATAAATTATAGGAATTCGGCGGATGAGACACACCATACTTTACTTCAATACCATCATCCAGGGCCTTCCAGGTACCGAACATTTTATCAAAAATATTTAAAAAACCACCGTGGTTCTTGTCCATGTATTCAATATTCTTTGCATGGTGTACCTGGTGCATGGTATGGGTATTAAATACCTTTTCGATAAGCCCCAGCTTTGGCACATATACCGTGTGGAGCTGAAATTGCCACAATGCCTCGATGCCCAGACAAACAACAACCATCTCAGGCGGAAAGCCTATAGCGGGCATCCACATGTAAAAAAATGGTTTGTACAAAATAGTGAACCATCCGTTTCTAACGGCCGTTCCCAAATTAAAATTATCTGAAGAATGATGCACGATATGGGCCGCCCATAAAAACCTGACATTATGGTTCTGACGATGAAACCAGTAATAGGAAAAATCATCCAGCAACTGGCATATCAGCCAAACATACCATGCGTAACCAAACGATTCCCAACCCAAAATATTTGTTCTTACCCCGCCCACCAAAGGGTTAAATAATTCATAAACCAAATTGAATATCACAATGGCTGATATTGTTTTGATCAAAGGTGCTATGACTGCAGACCCTATACCCATTCCGAGACTCGCCAGTAAATCTTTTGTCTGGTAAAGGTCCTTTCGTTTATGCGATTTGCTATAAGCCAATTCAAGTGCGATAAGGCCCAAAAAACAAGGAACTCCATACACAAGGGGGTTGGTAAAATCCATGATAATAATTTAAAGATATGCCTTCTGATCCTTGTGCGATCAGTAGTCTGATAAAAAGTCAATGCTGATAATACCGGGATGAATTGCAATATATTGCTGCCGACTAAGATATAAAAAAATCATAGAAGGCGGAGCTCACTTTAAATATCCTTGTCTAAACCAAAACAAGAACTCCCAAACCTTGGAATTTTAAGCTTTAAAAGAATCATCCGAATCCTTATCTTTTTGCACCGGAATTTTTGGTCATGACCTTATTCAAGGCCTGTATTCTTTGATCGACAAGGTCATGCACTGAATTTTTAGTAAATGAACCGCTTTTCAGCCTTCTTCCGGACGGATACCCGGTTAGCAATTCGATTCCTTCATCCACCGTTCCTATGGCCCACACATGAAACTTACCTTCTTTTACGGCATCAACAACCTCCTGTTTGAGCATCAGATGATCCATATTGCCTTTTGGTATCATCACCCCCTGCTCCCCGTTAAAACCGTGCTGCCTGCAGACTTCAAAATATCCTTCTACCTTTTCATTGATGGCTCCGACAGGTTGAATCTCACCTTTCTGATTGACCGATCCGCTTACCGCAATCCATTGCTTCAGAGGTAATTGAGATAATGCAGACAAAATTGCGTATAATTCAGTACTGGAGGCGCTGTCACCTTCAATCTCAGAATAACTCTGCTCGAACACGAGGCTGGCAAACAGGCTTATATTTTTATTCTGTCCGTATTTTTCACCCAAATAACCTGACAAAATCAGTACACCCTTTGTATGTAACGGACCGCCAAGCTTGGCCTCTCGTTCAATGTCGATGAGCCCTTCCTTGCCTGACGCAACATTGACAGTGATTTTATTCGGACGGCCAAACTTAAAGTCCCCCAGATCCAGGACAGAAATACCATTGATCTGACCAATTTTTGATCCTTCCAATTCGATCATCAGGGTCTTGCGCCTGATCAGATCCATAATTTTTTCCTGGATCAGATTTGATCGATAATATTTGGCTTCTATGGCCCTTTGAATTTCATCGGAGGAAATCTGAGCCTTGGATTCAGTTTGAGCATAGTGATTTGCTTCATGCAAAATATTGCTCAGTTCGCCAAACCTGATGGAAATTTTATGCTGATTCTCAGCGATTCGGCACGACTGCTCAACAAGATGAGAAATGGCTTTATGATCCAAGGGCAGGAGTTTGTTCTCATTTTGAATTTTAAAGATGACCGAGGCAAAATCCCTTACATGTAGTGCAGAATAATCCATAGAGGTATCAAACTCGGCCTTGACCATGAACAATTCTTTAAAATCATCATCCCATTTGTACAAGAGGTAATGGAGCATGGGTGACCCCATGAGCACGACTTTAACATTCAGAGGAATGGGGTCGGGCTTCAAACTTTTGGTACTTAAAAAACCAAATCTTTCACTTGCATCTTCAATGACCACCTGGCTATTTTGTAAAGCTCTTTTCAATCCGTCCCAGGCAAAATAATTTAAAAGTAAATCTCTTGCGGGAATGATCAAATAACCGCCGTTTGCACGATGAAGCGCGCCTCCCCTGATCAGGGTAAAGTTGGTTATGAGCGTTCCCATATCAGATTCGTGCTCCACCTTCCCAAAAAGATTGTTGTAGGTCGGATTCAATTCCATCACAATGGGTGCTCCTTCGGTATCTGTGTTGTCGGTAATGATATTGATTTCATATTCCATAAATCTGTGCACGGGTGCTGATGTCATTCTGTTCTTGTGATTCGACACTTGCAAAAATTCACTCAGGTTTTCAATGATGTGATTTTTGACCGATTCCAGGTAATCAATCACCTCATGATTCTTTTTGTATTTTTCTTTTAACTCCTCTAAAAGGGAATCTATGGCATACAGGGCCACATCATTCTCCAGCTTGATCACAGCTTCCTTTCTTTCTTTATCCAATTCGCGATTCTGTCTTAGTAAAGCATTGAGTTCCGCCATCAGAATGTCCCGCTTTTGAATGATTTGCTCCTGCTTCTTTTTACTAAGTTTTCTGAATATCTGATCACTTATAGGATTTCCGTCATCATCAACGGGAACCACTCTTATTTCAATGGGTGTGCGGCTGATGGCAAAATTATTGGAATTTGCCTTTTTGTAAATGTCCTGAAACAAACTGATTTCCTTCTGCTGAAATTCGTCAAATATATCTTGCCGCTTATTGGCATATTCCTTGCTGTCAAAAGCCTTTAGCAATGCTATTTGCGACTCTTCGATCAGTTTGCCTATTTCATTCTTGAAAACAAGTGCCCCTCCCTTTTGCAGGCTCAGTTTTTTGGGATAATAGCCGTCTTTGAAATTATTGACATAGCACCAGTCTTCCGGAGATGCCTCGCTTTTCGCCTTTTCTTCAAGAAAATGATTGATCGCTGAACGCTTTCCGCTGCCGGGATAACCCGAAACATAAATATTAAAGCCACTGCTCTTGTTTCCTATTCCAAATTCCAAAGCCTCCAGGGCCCGGTCCTGACCGATGAGGGTTTTTGAAGGATGCTTTTCTTTGATTAATTTCCAGTTTCTGGCTGAAATATCGACTTGCCGTCTTAATTTATTAAAATTCAGTGCTAATGACATAGGCGCTTTGCATAAAAATACATTCGTAAATAAAGGAAAGTTACAATAACTTCACAATGATTCAAATGATCCAGGTCAACGCTTTTATTGATATCCCATGGTCTTTGATGCGCAAAATTCAGGGGTTCCCATTTGATGGGTCGGATCTGTCCCGGTCACTTTCGAAGGGTTGCGCTTCGAGGTCCTGTGGTTGAGGCAGGGCACAAAAAAAACCCGTTTCAATAAAGAAACGGGTTTTTAAAAGAAAGGCAACGACTTACTCTCCCACCTGGTGGCAGTACCATCAG
>JAHEHF010000056.1 GCA_024644745.1 Flavobacteriaceae bacterium | reverse complement strand
CAAAAGAAAAAAAACGGGACCATTTATTCAGAACATCCTGCCATCGATCTTGTTGAAGATTATCGAAAGGCTTTTGTTGCGGGAGATTCTGAAAAAGTAATGAGTTATCTGGCAGATGATTTTCAAATTTGGAATGGTAACAGTTCAAACAAGGATGCCAAGCCGGGCACAAAAGAGGGGCAGGGCAACAATGTGGAATGGTGGAAAAACAATATGTCTTATCTGAGCATTGAACGAAGTGCCGGAGCCTACCCTGATGCCATAGAGTACAAAGATGACAACCAGAAAGATGTGGTATGGGTGCAAACCTGGGATCATATAAAAGCGGTGCACGACAAGACAGGTGTTAAAATTGATAAACCGACACACCGTCTGTACGTTGTAAATTCAGATAACAAGATTCAAACCATCATCAATTACTCAGGAAATATTGAATGGGCAAATATAAGAGAAAGCTATGAGCCTCGTGAAAACGGCACAATCTATAATCATCATGACCATATCAATACCGTGCGAAGGATGATGGCTGCCCTTGAAAATCATGACATGGAAAAATACTTCAGTTATTTTCATGAAAAAGCAACATTCAGGAATATCCATATGGCCCCCGGAACTGATTCTTACACCTTAGATCAGGAAAAAGAGGCCATGCAAAGCATGATGGAGCATTACGAGATCACCAGTATAGACGTGCAGGGCTATCCTGATTATCTGAATTACGAACTTGGGGATGCCAAGGTGGTTCAATCATGGTGGAAAGTTAGAATGACTAGGAAAGCTGACAATGAGAAGATTGTCATGCCACTTTTTTTTATACACAATTTTGATGATGAGGGAATGATAACAAGTGACATGGCTTATTACAGTTTAGAGCTGATGGCGGCCAAAAGCAAAAAATAATCTTATAATCCTATTTATTATGAAAAAAGGTAGTATTAAAGTATCGGTATTGTATCCCTCCGGCGAAGGTAAAACATTTGACATGGAATATTATTGCAACAAGCACGTTCCTATCGTTACAGGTTTGCTGGGCGATGCCATCATCGGGGCCACAATTGAGAACGGACTTGGAGGAGGCGCGCCTGGTGAAGCCCCTCCGTTTATGGCCATGGGAAATCTCTATTTTGAATCCATGGAATCTTTTCAAAATTCCTTTGGGCCCAATGCGGAAGAAATCATGGCTGATGTCCCTAATTTTACAAACATTAAGCCCATGGTTCAAATAAGCGAAGTTATGGTTTAAACATTTTAAAGGGTTTCACTATATTGGAACCCTTTTTAATGAAGAAGATGATAAACTTCAAATCTGTTCACAAAGACCAGGAACTCACCCTGATTGAAGAAATGGCACATGTAATCTGGCATGAACATTATACCCCTATTATTGGTGCCGAACAGGTGGTTTATATGCTGAAAAAGTTTCAGACGGCTGATGCCATGTCGGCTCAAATTTCAAAAGGATACCATTATTTTCTCATCCTCAATGACAAGAAGCCGGTGGGCTATCTTTCATTTGAAAAAAGAAAGGACGCTTTATTTTTAAGTAAGATATATCTTTTGAAATCCGAAAGGGGAAAGGGATTTGGCAGAAAAGCCATGCTTTTTGTAGAGGCCCGGGCAAAGGAAAACGATTGCTCAAAGGTCAGCCTTACCGTAAACAAACACAACCTGAATTCGATCAAGGCCTACGAAAGTGCAGGTTTCGTCAATACAGGAGCCGTCGTGCAGGATATTGGAATGGGATTTGTGATGGATGATTACCACATGGAAAAATTTGTTTAACTCTTTGCCTTTTTTATCCAGTTCCTTTCTTTAAAGAACAGGACATCTATTCTGTGGAAGAATTTGATTTTTTCTATTTTTATTTTGCTGTGCGAATATGTATTTGTATTATTATGTCAGTTTTACACAATATAAAATAAATGAAAAAGATATTCTTGAAAATCCTGAAATTACTTGGGATGGTTTTGATATTATTACTTATCGCATCCGGAGCCGTCTATTACCGCAGCGTAAATTATGAAATAAGAGATATTGCAGCCGATAAGACACATCTGGTAGTACCCCAATATGATACCGATTATAAGGCCTTGGCGATAGACCTGGTGCGACAGATGACGCTGGAAGAAAAAATCGACCAGATGTATGGCGAGACCTTGTGGCAACTGCCAAAACTGGGTGTTGGTTTTTTGTTGAAGGATAGGATTCCCCATATTTATGTTGGAGGGAACGAACGGCTTCATATTCCACCCTGGGTACTTTCTGATGGTCCCAGGGGTGCCAGGGTCATGGATCACGATGTAAACAGTGTCACCACTTTTCCCGTTTCCATGGCCCGGGGGGCAAGCTGGGACGTGGATCTGGAGCGCAGGATTAATGCGGCCATCGCCAGTGAGATGCGCGCCAATAAAGTAAATTATGCCGCTGCACCCTGCATTAATTTATTGCGTCATCCCGCCTGGGGAAGAGCTCAGGAAACCTATGGAGAAGACCCGTGGTTGCTTGGTGAATTTGGTGTTGCAGCAGTTCAGGGTATAGAAAGTCAAAATGTGATGGCCTGCCCGAAGCATTTTGCTTTGAACAGTTTGGAAAATTCCAGGTTTGTTGTCGATGTTGAATTGGATGAAAGGACCTTGCGTGAAGTCTATTTGCCTCACTTTAAGAAAACAATTCAGGTAGGAAGACCGGCCTCAATTATGAGTGCTTATAATAAGGTCCTGGGTTCCTATGCTGCCAACAATAAATATTTACTCACTGATATTTTGCGCAAGGAATGGGGGTTTAAAGGTTTTGTCACTTCTGATTGGTTCAAGGGAACATATGACGGCATTGCCAGTGTGCAGGCAGGTCTTGATGTTGAAATGCCCTACCGGCAGGTCTATGCATATAGCACCCTGAAAAAAGGAATAGCAACCGGGGCCATCACGGAGGGTGATATTGATAAAATAGTAACTCGATCTTTAAGTACCAGGCTCAAGTATACTTTAAAGGATGATCAGAAGGCATATCCCAAGGAGCTTATCAGTAATAAGGACCATGTGGACCTGGCAAGAGAAGCAGCTGAAAAAAGCATGGTCCTGATCAAGAATGAAGGTGTATTGCCCCTGGCATCAGGCAAAGGCAAAAAGGTGCTGGTATTGGGGAGAATTTCCGATATGGAAAACACCGGTGATCATGCCAGCAGCAATTCAACTTCTTTGAATGTTATTACGCCCTATGAAGGTATTTTGGCCTTTCATGCTGAATTGGGAAACAAAGTGGATTTATATGACGGCCCTGACATAAACGTAGCGGTTGAAAAAGCAAAAGAAGCCGATCAGGTCATTGTCATAGTCGGCTATACTTTTGAAGAAGAAGGGGAATACATAAATTATTGGGATGACATGGAAAAGTCAGCTGCGGCTGGAAAATTATTGGGTAAAAAAGGAATGGGGGGTGACAGGTCATCCTTGAGGTTGCCTCCGGAGGATGAAGCCCTGATCAAAGCCGTCTCTGGGCGGAAAGAAAATACAGTGATCGTTTATGTGGGAGGCAGTGCCATTAACATGAATGCATGGGAAAAGGAAGTTCCGGCAATTTTATTTGCCTGGTATAGCGGAATGGAAGGGGGAAAGGCCTTGGCCAATATTTTGTATGGTAAAGTGAACCCGAGTGGTAAGCTGCCTTTTTCAATTGCAAAAAATGATACAGACTACCCCTTTTTTAATCCATATACCTTAAAAATCAAATATGGCTATTATCACGGGTATACACTTTTTGATAAAAATCAGACAGAAGTAGCCTATCCCTTCGGCTATGGACTGAGCTACACCACTTTTGATTATACCAACCTGAGGCTTGAGGAGTCATTTGTGCCTCAGGGAGGAAAATTGGTTGCCAGTATAGACGTCAGCAATACGGGTCAGGTGCCCGGGCAGGAAGTCGTTCAGTTATATGTAGGCTTTAAAAACTCGGGTATTGACCGACCGGTAAAGCTGCTGAGAGCCTTTGATAAAATTCATTTGGACCCGGGAGAATCAAAAACTGTGACGCTCAAGGTAGCTGTCAAAGACCTGGCCTGGTATGATCCTTCTGTGAAGCAATGGAAAGTGGAAGAGATGGAATATGAATTGTACGTAGGTGGTAGTTCTCAGGCTGAAACACTTGAATATACATCGTTCAAAGTGCTTGGTGAGATTAAATAAAAGGCAATTGAAACTTTTTGAATATTTTCACCGTTCATGAATTGAATCCGAAACCTTGTTCCAGAAGTTTGTTATATTTTTCATGATCAAAAGAATAGAGGAAGGGAGCCTTGTGGGCACCTCCTGCCAGATGTTTTTCATGGCGTACCAGTATGTCCAGTTTCAAAATTTTTCTCTGAAAATTACCTCTGTCCAATGGTTTTTTCAAAATAGATTCATAAAGATTTTGCAATTCTTTTATGGTAAACTTTTTGGGGAGCATTTCGATGCCAACAGGCAAATAATTGAGTTGGTTCTTAAGATAATCTATTGCAGAATCAACAATTTGGTTATGATCAAAAAGTAATTGCGGTATTTTGTCAAGCGATACCCATTTTGATTCATCACTTAACGAATCAGATTGAATTGAACATTTATTGATATCCACCAAAGAGAGGTATCCTGTTGTAATAAAGCGTTGCTGCAACCAGTCAAGGGCAGGTCCTGAAATATTAAACGATTTATATACTTTCATTGATTCAGCCTTTTTTCTTCTGTCGGTATCCCCAAAAGTTTTAAACTGTTCCAAAAATGGCAGGTCTATCCCGGTCCTTTCTTTGAGTATTCTGATAGCGGCATGGTCCATACCTTCATCTTTAAAAATAAAACCGCCGGGCACTACCCATTTGTTCAGATTCATTAGCTTTTGAATCAATACTTTTAATTCATTATTTTCAAAGCCTATGATAACACAATCAATCGATTGGCCCGGAACCAATTTGTCCTGGTCAAATAAGGTTTCAGCTTTACTTTCTTTTATTTTCATGGACCAAATATAAAAAAAATTACCCGTGTCATTTGTACACATTAAAAAATATTTGTAAAATTGCATCATGACCATTTGCAGTCTGAAACAATGGAGAATGAGAGGAGGCTTGTACTATTTGATAGTCCTAATATGTATTTTCGGATTGGTTGGTCAGATACTGATTAAGAATACCTTGAATTGAGTTATAATTGGATTAGAATGAAAAAATACAGAACACACAATTGTTCTGTATTTTTTTTGTCCCATTCTTAGTTTAATTTGTCTATTTCAATTATTTTTCCGGATCAAAAAATGTCATACACCTTAAATTCTTTTTTCATGAAAAACATTTTAACAGTAATTACTATTCTGATACTTTGTTTTCCTGTGTTACTCACCGGACAGCATCATATAATTCCGACACCTGTTTCCTATGAGAGTGCAGAAGGTGAACTGATCCTCGATGAGCATTTCAACATTGGTTTGCTCACTGAGAATGATGTGCTGAAAAAGCATGCCGAGGTTTTCAGGTCAGATCTTGAGGACATTGGATTCAATTCGGGAATCCACGCCTCTGATTCAGCTTCGGCAAAGGAACTGAAAATTGGACTGAATGAGACGCCGGTTGAGGCATTGGGCTCGGAAGGATACCAGTTGCTGGTTGAACAGGAAGGTATGGTGCTGATGGCTAACGAAGAAGCAGGCATCTTTAACGGTTTGCAAACCATCAGGCAATTGTTACCCGTCAAAAGAGGGGTAAATTCGGAGGGAAAGAAGGATCCGGTTAAAATTGCCACTTGTATCATCAATGACTATCCAAGATTTGAATGGCGGGGTTTGATGCTTGATGTAAGCCGTCATTTTTTTACAGTTCAGGAGGTAAAAGCCTACCTCGACATGATGGCAAAATATAAATTCAATGTTTTTCACTGGCACTTGACCGATGATGAAGGCTGGAGGATCGAAATTAAAACATTTCCCAAACTGACAGAAGTCGGCGCATGGAGGGTAGAACGCCACGGTCGGTTCGGTGCAAACAGGGCAAGTCCAAAAAAATCTGAAAAGGCCACTTATGGAGGCTTTTACACCCAGGATGAGATCAGGGATGTCGTTGCTTATGCCGCAGACAGAAACATTACCATTGTTCCTGAGATCGATGTGCCGGGTCATAGTATGGCCCTTCTGGCCGCTTATCCTCAGTACAGTACAAAAAAGGAATTCAAGTTTGTGAATCCCGGTGCCAAATTTGCAGAATGGTATTCAGGGGGTAAATTTGAAATGCTAATTGAAAATACCCTGAATCCTGCTGATCCGGCGGTTTATGCATTTTTAGACATGATTTTTGATGAAATCGCCAAACTTTTTCCGGGAGAATATATTCATATGGGCGGCGACGAGTGTTATAAAGGTTACTGGGAGGCTGATGAAAAAGTACAGGCCTTCATGACAAAGAACGGTATCAAAGACAGTCATGAACTGCAAAGCTATTTTGTGAAAAGAGTGGAGAAGATCATCAGCAGTAAAGGAAAGAAAATGATCGGATGGGACGAGATCCTTGAGGGCGGCCTTGCCGAAGGTGCCGCAGTAATGAGCTGGAGAGGGATGAAAGGAGGTATCGAAGCCGCAGGAATGGGGCATAAAGTGGTCATGTCGCCCACTGATTTTGCTTATCTTGATTATACCCAGGGTGATTATAGTGTTGAGAACAAGATCTATGCGGACCTGTCGCTTGAAAAGTCATACAGTTTTGATCCGGTTCCCGAATTTATTTTGGATCCGGAACTGATCCTGGGAGGTCAGGGCAATCTGTGGACAGAGGTCATTCCAAACCTTCCTTATGCTTTTTACATGACCTACCCGAGAGGCATGGCTCTGGCAGAGTCATTATGGAGTCCTAAAGAAAATAAAAGCTGGAAAAATTTTCTTGACAGAACTGAGGTTCATTTCAAGAGGTTTGATGAGATGGAGATCAATATTGCAAAAACAATTTATGAACCTCACGTGAAGGTCTATAAAGAAGGTAATAAACTCATGTGTGCCTTGAAAAATGATTTTGAGGATATCGAAATGTATTATACCATTGACAATACCTATCCTGTAAAATTTGGTCATAAGTATACAGAACCTTTTGAGGTTCCGAAAGGAGATTTAAGTCTCAGGGTACAGTCGTTCAGAAATGGTCAGCCAATTGAGAGGTTACTGCAAATTCATCGTACAGATCTCGAATTAAGAGTCAAATAATATTGAAGCCCGAAAGTGCTGTCTTCAGCGCTCAGGGCTTCATGAATTCAATTTCTCATTATTTTCTTCATGAAATTTTTTCCAGTGAGGGCCGAAGCGGTAATGAGTCCGGAGAAGAGTGCTCCGCCAATCCCTGCGGTTACTATATCCTGACCTGTGAGATAGAAATTCCTGACCGGGGTTCTGGGCTGCAGAAATTTTTGCCTGAACCTTTTAGGGCTGTGATCAAGTCCATAGATTTCTCCTTGGTCATAATGCATAAAATGCTTCGTGCTCAGGGGACTGCTCAGTTCGTAATGAAGCACCTTTCCTTTAACCTGGGGCATCTGTTCATAAAGTTTGTCAAGAAGTCTGAGGGATATTTTTTCTTTCAGGGCTTCATATTGCTCATCTCTTTTCATCCACTTTGTGCCTTCCCATTGGCTGAATGCCTCATATGGAACCAGGGTGATGATATCAATGGTGCTTTTGTCAGGATAACGGTTTGACCAGTCGGGGTCTTTTGAGGATGGAAAAGAAATGTAGACCACAGGGAATTCTTCATCCAAATTATTGAGATATCTTTCAACACAAAGGTCATGATCTCCCTGATCAGGATAGATCCACAAATTTGTTTTCGGAAGTTTGAGCTGCTGGGGGTCTCCATCGAGGCCGATATACAGACAGGCATGAGCCACTGAAGGATTGACCTGCTGCAACTGCTTTTTCAACCTGAATTTTTTCACAATATGTTCGGGAAGGAGTTTTTGATAAGTATTTATAATGCCTGCTCCACTTATGATATTTGAGGCATACAGCACCCGTCCATCTTTCATTTTCACCCCATGGGCCTTGTTGTTTTTGATCAGGACCTCTGCTACCTCAGCATTGATCAGAATGCTGCCTCCTGCCTTTTCTATGACGGGGTCGATGGTATGAACGATCCGAGAGGATCCCCCTATCGGAAAGCTACCGCCGTCAAAATAATGCTTTACCACTGTGGTATGCATGAAGAAACTGCTTTGCCTGGGGGGAAGCCCGTAATCACCGTACTGACCGCAAAGAACCTTGATCAATTCCTCATTTTTGGTCAGGCTGCTGAGTACTTCATAGGTTGTCTGATCTGAAAATTTAAAAAATGACCGGGTCATCTGCCTGTACAACAACTTGCCCAAAAAAGAGGGCAATGCCTTATTCATATAATATGAACCCGCCGTTCTGTTGGCGGCAAAAACCAGGTCTATATATTTTTTTATAGCGTCTTCCTCTTCAGGAAAATACTGAATCAATTTTTGTTTGAAATTGTTCAGTCCTTTTACAAAGTCATAGGTCCGGTCCCCAATGAGGATACGGTCATATACCTCACCCATGTCGGCCCATTTCAGGTTGCCATCTGTCACATAGTCAAAAAGCTTTTTCATAGCGCTTTTTGGCCTTTGCATGTCTCCGATATAATGGATGCCAACATCCCATTCAAAGCCTTTACGCTTGAAAACATGGGTAAAACCACCTGGGGTATAATGCTGTTCGAGAACCAGCACTTTATGGCCTTCTTTCGCCAGTATTGCCGCTGCAGACAAACAGCCCATGCCCGACCCGATCAGGATCGTATGATAATGATCGTGAAGTTCTGGTTTTCTTTTATAGGTCTGAATCATTTCTCTGTTATTCTCAGCGAGAAGTTATAAATAAATTACCTCTTGAGGTATCATTTCTTCCGGGATAATACTTCTTCCGGGAAAGGGAACACGATGGTAGAATTTTTTTCGCTTGCGATATTTGAAAGGGTCTGATACAACCTGAGTTTAATGGCAGAGGGTGATCCATCAATAACTTTACCCGCCTCCAAAAGTTTGTTGGCCGCCTGCATTTCGGCCTCTGCCAGGATCACCCTGGCCCTTCTTGAACGCTCTGCTTCTGCCTGGTTGGCCATTGATCTTTTCATGTTTTCAGGTAATTCGATGTCCTTGATTTTGACGTCCTGTATAGAAATCCCCCATACTTCAGTTTCCTGTTCCACAATTTCTTTAATATTTCTCCCGATTTCTTCTCTTTTTGAAAGAATGGTGTCCAGTTCCACCTTACCGCAAACATCACGGAGGGTTGCCTGAGCCATTTGGGAAATGGCAAAAACGAAATCCTCAACCTCAAGGATGGCTTTTGTTGCGTCTTCAATTCTGAAAAACAGCACCCCATTGATATGACAGGGCACATTGTCTTGCGTCATGACCTCCTGCTTTTGGATATTGATGGTGATCACCCTGATGTCTACGAGCTGGATTCTGTCAACTATAGGGATGATCCACCTGATCCCTGGTTTAAGCAGGGAGATATATTTTCCAAATCTGAATTTAACGGCGCGCTTGTATTCGTATACAATTCGAATGCCGGACAATATAAAAACAACAAAAATTATGATGAACAGATTGATTGGATTCATAGGGCATCTTTTTAAATTAAATCTAATTTTGTAAACAAGCTTTAAGGTACGAAATTAGACCCAGTTCGAAGTGAATTATTGTAAAAAATATCGGGTAAGGAGCCGGAAGCATTTGCAAATTCAAAGGCATCAGCCAGCCTAATCAGATCAATGCCCTGTGCCGAAGCTGATGCGTTAATCAGTCTTGAATCAAATTGGAGCAGGAGATTTTAATTTTTTTAAACCTTGATAAATATTTTTTTCTTGTATAGGATATAAGCCGGGATAAAGCAGATAAACATATAGGTAAAGGCCCAGAGCATTGATGCCAGCTCAGGGACCATACCGAGATCCACCAATCCGTTGAAAAAGGCTCCTTTGACGCCCAGTATCCTGTTGAGCAAAACAGGGAACATCCCTGCAAAAACATAGATCGTGATTGCATTGCTACCATAAATCACCCCGAATTTGGCCATTTTGTTGTAACCTTGAACGTCAACAATGAGAATGCAGGCTGCAAATGCCATAAAGGCCCATCCGGATGTGAAAAGCACGTATGAACTGGTCCACAGGTTCTTGTTGATCGGAAAGAAAAGGTCCCAGAAATAACCGGCCAGCACGCACATGAATCCTGCAAAGAACATATAATTCAATTTTTTATGAATATCCATATCCGACTTGATCAAATGGCCCGCGAGCATACCGGTTATTCCGGTCACTATGGCAGGTATGGTGCTCAATAATCCTTCAGGGTCCCAGTTGCCGCGATACAATCTTAACGGAATCACCATTTCGTCGATCCATGCCGCCAGATTCCTCCCGGGTTCTAAAACTCCCGATCCAATTCCGGGAACGGGTATAAGGACCATGGCAAGCCAATAGCCTACCAGTGAGATGATCCCGATCCTGATCTGTGTTTTCCAATCGGTCGCCAGATAAATATGTGCACAAATGAGATAGCAAATGGCAATGCGCTGTAAGACGCCCGGAATTCTCAGTTCCATAAAATTAAATTCAGGAAAAAGGCTCAGAAGAATGCCCAATCCGAATATTTTCAGGGATCTGATCCAGATCTTTTTTTTCATTTTTTTCTTGTCATATCCTGCATCAAGCTGCTTGGAAGAGGACAGTACAATGGATACCCCAACGATAAAGATAAAGAAGGGATACACAAAATCTGTTATCGTGATACCGTGCCAATCAGCATGGGCCAGTGGCCAATAGAGGTGCTGCCACGAACCGGGATCGTTGACTACGATCATCAGGGCAATGGTTAATCCTCGCAACATATCAAGGGAAATGAGTCTTTGGCTCGAGTCAAAATTTTTCATACAGTCTTTTTAAGCAGGTGATGTAAGCGTTTCGGTCATTTTAATAAAGTATAATATTAGCATTTAAATATTATTTAAACAAAGTTATTCGCCTAACAACAGCAAAGAAAGTATCACTAACCCTTTTTTACTGAGCAATGACATAGGCTTTTTTTTTGAAAGACAGAAATGACTTTGAATTATAAAACATCTGTTAAAGTTGTGACATTTGGAATCGATAAAGAGATACCTGTCGAAATCTATTGATAAAAAATGTTTAAATTAGTCCTCCAAGGGCATGAAACTCAGTTGAGACAGGTGCTCATATCTATAAACCAAACTTTATTACCATGAAAAAATTAGTAGCAGAATTTATCGGGACCCTTTGGCTCGTCCTCGGAGGATGTGGAAGTGCTGTATTGGCAGCCGGATTTCCCGAATTAGGAATTGGATTTGTTGGGGTCTCCATTGCCTTTGGTTTAACCGTACTTACCATGGTTTATTCCATTGGTCACATATCAGGTTGTCATTTGAATCCCGCAGTATCAGTGGGTTTATGGATTGGGGGTCGTTTTGATAAAAAAGACTTGTTGCCTTATATTCTGGCTCAGGTTCTTGGAGGTATCGCGGGTGCAACCATCCTTTACTTTATTGCCTCAGGGAAACAAGGATTTGATCTTGCAGACGGGTTTGCAGCCAACGGATTTGGCCTGCATTCTCCTGATGGTTACGGAATGACTGCCGCCTTGTTGACAGAGGTGGTCATGACCTTTATGTTCCTGATTGTAATTCTTGGGGCAACGCATTCAAAAGCACCCAAAGGATTTGCAGGTGTCGCTATAGGTCTGGCCCTTACGCTGATCCACCTGATCAGTATTCCGGTCACCAATACTTCGGTAAATCCTGCACGAAGCACGAGCCAGGCAATTTTTGTCGGAGATTGGGCCATGGGTCAACTTTGGTTGTTTTGGGCCGCCCCGGTTATTGGTGCTGTTCTTGCAGGCATGGTTTATAAGTATTTGTCACCTGATAATTGATAGTACCTCTTTATGTGAATTGAGAAGAGTTGCGTCCTGATTCCTATAGGATCAAAGGACCATGGTGTTTCAATATTTATTTCGGATCCTTTTGTCAAAAATGAACAAGTACTTGTATTTTTACATTAAAATTTATCGATACATGGATAAAGGCATGGGCCGAATAGGGAGACTTTTCCTGATTTTTTTTGCAGGCTTGTTTTTCACGGCTTCATGCGGGCATCAACCATCTGATAAACTTACCATTGCTGCTGCTGCCAATATGCAGTATGCCATTGAGGAACTGACGAGAGTCTTTTCCGAAGAGACAGGTATTCCTTGCGAGGTGGTCATCAGTTCGTCAGGAAAGCTGACCGCACAGGTGGTCGGGGGGGCTCCTTTCGACGCCTTGCTCTCAGCAGATATGAAATACCCTGAATTGCTCTTTCAAAAAGGGCTGACCATTGATGAGCCAATGATATATGCCTACGGAAATCTTGTGCTTTGGACCTTGAAAGACGGGATCGATCCTGTAATAGGATCCTTGTCCCGGGATGACATTAAATATATTGCCATAGGCAATCCCAAAACAGCTCCATACGGGATTTCAGCCATGCAGGTGGTTGAAAAGTCTGGTAACATAAAAAATATGAGGAGCAAACTTGTTTTTGGGGAGAGTATTTCTCAAACCAACCAGTTCATCATTTCGAAAGTTGCTGATCTGGGATTTACCTCAAAATCTGTGGTGCTCTCCCCCGGAATGGAAGACATGGGAACCTGGAAGCCGGTTGACCGCAATTTGTACGACCCTATAGCACAAGGCATCGTCATACTGAAAAGCAGAGATCAATTTCAAAAGGAAGCCATACATTTTAGGGAATTCCTGCTTTCTGTAAAAGGCAAGAAAATTTTGTATAAGTTTGGGTACGAGGTAGAAAATTAAATGAACATACTTAAAGGAAATATAGAAAGTATAGCTGTTAATGGAGATTTGTCCATCGTAAGGGTGAATGTAGCCGGTTCGGTTTTTTCAAGCATCGTGATCGACACCCCTGAAACGGCTTCATTTTTGAAAGTTAATAATGAAGTAAAAATCATTTTTAAGGAAACCGAAGTGATCATAGGGGTAGGAGACATGAGCGGCATCAGCTTGAGAAATAAAATGGTGGGAACCGTCAAAAGCATAGATGCAGATATATTGTTGAGCAAACTCACCCTTGAAACCCCGATGGGTGAAATCACTTCGATCATCACATCGAACGCTGTGGAACAATTGAAAATAAAACCTGGCATGGAGGTAACTGCCATGGTCAAAACAAATGAACTGATTTTGTCAAAATGATAGACTGGAACCCCTTGCTGTTGACTTTTGAGCTGGCGCTGATCACAACCGTTCTGTTGCTGATTATATCCATTCCTTTGGCTTACTGGCTTGCCTATACCAGATCTGCCGCCAAACCGGTCATCGAAACTCTTGTGAGCATGCCACTGGTCCTTCCTCCGACGGTCATTGGATTTTACATGCTGGTTGCTTTCAGCCCTGCGAATACTTTTGGAAGCTGGATCGATAATTTTCTGGGACTGCGATTGGTTTTTTCCTTTGAAGGTCTTGTAGTCGGATCCCTGATTTACAGTTTGCCTTTCATGGTGCATCCTGTTCAGGCAGGTTTTACCAATTTATCACCTTCCCTCAAGAACGCTTCCTTTGTGCTGGGAAAATCCAGGTTTACAACGCTGATCAGGATTTTGTTGCCCAATATCAAGCCTTCACTGATCACGGGAATTATTCTCGCTTTTGCCCATACGATTGGCGAATTTGGCGTCGTACTGATGATCGGCGGCAACCTGCCTGGCAGAACCAGAGTGGCTTCCATCGCTATTTATGACGAGGTTGAATCTTTGAATTATACCGCAGCGAACACCTATTCCATGATCCTGTTCGGGATCACCTTTTTAATTTTATTGATGGTATACCTCATTAACGGAGGTTACTTTAACAGATCCCGTTATCATGATTGAACTGGCTTTTCAAAAAATATTGAAATCTGCCTCGGGAGAAATGCTCCTGGATGTCGACCTGGCTATTGAAGAAGGAAAACTGTTGACTTTGTATGGAAAGTCAGGTGCAGGTAAAACAACTTTATTAATGATTCTTGCCGGCCTTCTTAGTCCTGACAAGGGAAAGATCAAGGTGGGAGATGCGTTTTGGACAGATACGGAAAAAAAGATCAAGTTGCCTCCTCAGAAAAGGAATGTTGGATTTGTTTTTCAGGAATATGCGCTTTTTCCGAATATGACGGTCAGGGAGAACCTGCTATTCGCATTAGGTAAAGGGCAGGACAAGAAAATCGTGGACCATCTCGTAGAGATCATTGATCTGGGACAATTGCAGGACAGGGATCCCAAAACCCTTTCCGGGGGTCAGAAACAACGTGTTGCACTGGCCAGGGCTCTTGTCAAAAAGCCAAGGATTTTGTTACTGGATGAACCCTTGTCGGCTCTGGATGCCGAGATGCGAATTAAACTTCAGTCTTATATACTGGAAGTGCACAGGGAATTTAAGCTGACTTCGATCCTGATCAGTCATGACGTATCAGAAATCATTCGTTTATCCGATTTTTTAATTGAATTGGATCATGGCAAAATTATCAGGCAGGGCTTACCGACCGATTTATTCACCAGTGACCGCGTCAATGCAAAATTTCAATTCACCGGAGAGGTGATGAAAATGGTGAAACAGGATTTTATCGTCATTGTAACGGTATTGATCGGAAAAGATCTTGTCAAGGTCATCGCGAATGATAAAGAAGCCGCAGATTTGAATATTGGTGACAGGGTATTGATCGCTTCCAAGGCTTTTAATCCTATAATTCACAAGATCAGTTAAGGATTTTCTCACCCCGTTTTCATTAGTTTAATTTAAGTTAAAATTCTTTTATAAGTGATGGATAATTAGTAATTTCAATGGTTGGAATTATCGTTAAATTTATACCAGCATGCAAGGGAAAAAGAATTATTTGGAAAATCTTAAAATAGATCGTTTGAAACGAAGCATAATATGGATTACTTTGTTGTTGATGGTGCCAGCTCTTCAGGCCCAGCAACAGGAAGACGCAGGATTTACAGAATACAAAGGAGTCGTGACGGACTCCAAATCAAACAAGGTTCTTGAGTTTGCCACCATCAACCTGATGAATTCTAATATTTCAACCATAAGCAATATTGACGGTGCCTTTCTTTTAAAAGTTCCGGATGAACTCAAGCAGGGCAATGTGGTTATAAGCTATCTGGGCTATAAAACCCAGACCATACCTTTGAGCACTTTTGGCAAGGGGGAGATGGTGATCCGCATGTCAGAAGCTTTTGAAAGCCTTCCCGATGTAAATCTGGTAGAGGCAGATCCAGTAAAAGTGGTTCAAAAAGTAATTGACAGAAGAAGGGCCAACGCCTTCAAAGAGCCCTTGATCGTTAAAGCATTCTATCGCGAATCGATTAAAAAAAGAAAAACCTACGCCTCACTCGCAGAAGCAGTAATTGATGTGTATAAGGAGCCAATGAATTCAAGTAAAAAGGATTATGTCAGACTCGACCGGGCAAGGAAAAGTACGGATTACAGAAAGATTGACACCCTGGTGATCAAGTTGCAGGGAGGGCCCTATAACAATCTGAACATGGATATGATCAGGAATGAAGATCTTTTCTTTACCCCTGACATATTTGAGATCTATACTTTTACCTTTGATAAAATGATCAATATGGACAACAAGAATGTTTATGTGATCGATTTTGTTCAAAAGCCAACCATGGTCGAACCTTTTTACAAAGGTAGGTTGTATATTGACGCTGTGAGTTATGCCCTTGTAAAGTCTGTATTCAGCCTGAATCTGGAAAACCTGAACAAGGTCAAAAGATTTTTTGTCAAGAAAAAACCACCCAATGCCGACGTCATACCAACCAGCACAAAATATATTGTGGATTATCGTGAATCAAATGGCAAATGGCATTACAATTACAGCAGGATCGAATTGAGTTTCAAGGTCAACTGGGATAAAAAATGGTTCAACTCTCTATATAATATTACCATTGAAATGGCGGTAACAGACTGGGGCGTAAATGATCAGAGTCTGGCAGTCAAGTCACGTGAGCGGATGAGGCGAAGTATTATTCTGGCGGATGAAGCTTCGGGCTTTTCAGATCCAGAATTTTGGGGAGAACGCAATGTGATTGAGCCTGATAAGTCAATCGAAAATGCAATTAAAAAGATCCAGCGAAATCTCAGTAAATAATTCTGCTCTCAATTCAGCCGGTTTAAGTTTTAATAAAGTTTTAATAAAAAGATAGGTGATAATTTGTATTTTTGGCCGCAAAAAATATTCTATTTAAACCAGATTTTGGCCCTTGAAAAAGAATTTATTCATTTGTCTGCTTTTATGTTTTTCTATCGGGACATGGGCCCAGATAGACAATAATGCCATTGAAGAAACAGACCTGTTCCAGTACGAGCCGAAAAATGAAAATAAAATAGAGTTTACCCCACAGGAACAGGAAGGAACTGAAATAAAATCAGAATCAATAACGCTTTTTGGAAGTCTCAAGGATATTGCGGATCGTTTCCCCGCTTACAGCGTGATACCCGAGAAAAAAAGAAGGGGCATGCAGGGTGCCGACCCCAGGGATAGAGATGTTCTGGTGTCAAAATACTGGAACGGAAACGATGTGAGTGTCAAAAAATTTAAAACCTCCCTTGAATTAGGAAAATTGGAGACGGATTCCAATACAATTAGGATCATTTGCCGCGATCACAGCTTCGTGGATGGAGACAGGGTGAAATTATATGTAAATGAGGAGGTGATCAGGAGAAGTATTACCTTGAAAGCTGGCTATTACTCAATAAATGTGCAACTCAAAGATGGTTTTAACCGAATCGATATAGAAGCCTTGAATCAGGGCTCCTCAGGACCCAATACGGCAGAGTTTAAAGTGCTCGATGAAAAAGGGCAGCTGCTGGCAGATAAAGAATGGAACATTTTAACCGGTTATGTAGCGACCCTTGTCGTAATGAAGCATTAGCCTTCTGTTTTGTTGACCCCTCCCTTGTGAATTAAATTGATCGAAAGACATGCCATAACATTGTTATGAAAAAGAAATTAATTTTATTTTTTGTCAAACTTACTGTGCTTGCTGCGCTGTTATTCATGCTGTTCCTCGGATCCGTTCACTTGGGCTTATTTGGCCATGTGTATACCGAAAGTGAATTGCGTGAATTCAAGAATGAAACAGCATCCCTGGTATTGGCTGAAAACGGGAAACTGATCGGGAAGTTCTTCGCAGACAACAGAACCAATGTTTCATATGATAAGCTTCCGGAGGGTCTGATCAATGCTTTGATTGCCACCGAAGACGCGAGATATTTTGAGCACGAGGGCGTAGATTCCAGAAGCCTGCTCAGGGTGCTGGTCAAATCTATCATCCTCAGGCAAAAAGGAGCCGGAGGGGGCAGTACCATTACCCAGCAGCTGGCAAAAAACATGTTCGGAAGAAAAAACTATGGGCCGCTCTCAATGCCGGTTAACAAGACCAAAGAGGTTATTTTGGCCTACAGGCTGGAGAATATTTATTCAAAAGAGGATATTTTAACCTTGTATCTCAATACCGTTCCGTTCGGGGAAAATGTGCTTGGTATCGAAGCAGCGGCACACCGCTATTTCAACAAAGGGGTCGCGCGCCTCAACCTTCAGGAGGCAGCTGTTCTGATCGGAATGCTCAAGGCGAACACCTATTACAATCCCAGGCTGTATCCTGATCATGCGCTAAGCAGAAGAAATGTGGTTCTTGAGCAGATGGAGAAATATGAATACCTGTCTGAGCATCAAACAGATTCGCTCCAGAATCTTCCATTGATCCTGGACTATGCCAACCTGGATTCAGAAGGACCGGCCAATTATTTTCTCGTTCAGATCAGAAAGGAGTCAGAAAGAATCCTGAAAGATGTCAACAGGAATTCAGACAGGGAATACGATCTGAAAAAGAGTGGATTGATCATAGAAACCACCCTTGATTATGATCTTCAATTACTCGCGCTTCAGGCTTTTAAAAGTCATCTTGGCAGAATGCAGGCCAGGCTCAATAAGCAATACAGCAGCGGTTCAGACAAGGCCCTCGCAGACCGGTTGGTAGATAAGGAGTTGAAGCGATTGAATTTGACCGCTGAGGCCGATGTTAAAAAGAAGCGTGAAATGTTCTCCTGGAAAGGATTTTATATCGATTCAATTTCGATCAGAGACAGTATTGCCTCGAACTTGAAATTGCTCCATGCCGGATTTGTTGTTCTGGATCCGAGGGATGGATCGGTAAGAAGCTGGATTGGTGGCATTGATTTCAGGACGCAACCCTATGACCAGATTTTTGCCCAGCGTCAAACCGCTTCGGCCTTTAAACCTGTATTATATGCCGCCGCACTTGAGCAGGGTGCCATGCCATGCCAGTATTTGGACAATGATCAAATCGTATTAGAGGATTATGAGAACTGGCAGCCCCAGAACTATGACCGCTCTACGGGCGGAAAATATTCCATGGCCGCCTCATTGTCGAAATCCATGAATATTCCAACAGTGAATTTGTTTTTTCAACAGGATTTTGAGGTTTTGAACACGACGTGGAAAGGGCTTGGATTTACCCAGGAATTGTTGAACAAACCCTCAACGGCACTGGGAACGACCACAGCAAGTCTTTATGAAATGGCAATCGCATACGGAACTTTTGCCAACGGAGGTGAAGCTGTTGAACCTGTTTTTATAAAGGCCATCAGGGCCTCGGACGGAACGCTGTTGTACCAGGACCCTAAAATAATTTCCAGAGATCGCATCCTGAAGGATTCTTCTGTGGAATTGCTTACTGCCATGCTTCAGAAAGCTGTAAGAGAAGGAACAGGCGCATCATTGAAAAGTGTTTATGGGGTTGAGATGCCTCTGGCTGGAAAAACCGGGACATCCCAGGATTATGGCGATGCATGGTTTTTGGCCTACAATCCTGAAATGGTAGTGGCCACAAGAGTGGGAGCCACTTATCCGGTTATTCATTTTAATAAGGGCTCAAATGGTTCCGGGAGCGCATTAGCGCTGCCGTTGGTTGCAAAGACACTTCAGGGCGTGCAAAAAAACAGGTCCCTCAAGCGAAAGTACTTTAAGTCATTTGACACAATGACCGATGAAAATAGTTTTGCTTTGAACTGCAATGACTATGTTGATGATTCTGAATTTGAAAAATTCTTTGATGATTTCTTTGCTAAAAAGTCAACAACTTTTGAAAAAGCCTCAAAAAAAGCAAAAAGGAAAAACAAAAAATCATTTTTCAAACGTTTATTCGGCAAAAAAGAAAATTGAAATTCACTTCTTTAATCCATCAGGTTCGCCATGATGGCAAGGCCTCCGAAAAAGAATAAAAAAGCAAATACAATGACCAGTGTAATGACATAGATGATCAAAGTTCCCTTGGCCCAGTTTTTTTTGTGAATATTGGTGTCGCCGCTAAAGGCCCAGATCAATAGCATAATGAATCCAACAAGGGGCAGGGTTGAGATGAAAATGGTCAAGGCCCATTCTTGAGGATCGATGGTACGGTTGTTTTCTACTAATTCCATAAGGTTTGGTTTTTAAATTTAAATTTCATGAGTAAAGGTAAGTGATCTGAAGCTTCCTGAAATTGGTGCAATACTTTTCCGCTGATTTCTTTGATAAATTCTTCATTGTAAAAAATATAATCCAATCTTACTTCAGGAGTTTCTGAACTGAAGGTGTTTTGAGAATTAAAGGGGTCGAATGCCACACACCCCGTTTTTGGTAAATTTAATAAAAGTTTGATACTCGCATCCTGAAATCGGACATCACTATTGAAATCTCCTAAGAGAATGGTAGGAAAATCTTTGTAATACTGCAGGTACAAATTTTTTATTTGTTGCATTTGTTTGGCTCTCGTAGATGGATTATAAGCCTCGAGATGAACATTGATCAGCACAAGGGTCTGGTTTCTGACCTTGATCTTCAATACCTGGGCCAGTCTGTCAAGATAAAAAGTATCATAATAAAATGGATTGTCCGGATCCCTGCCCAGCGCTATTCTTTCTTGTTCCAGAATTTTGTATTTGCTGAGAACAGACTGACCAGAAATCACTTTGCCAAAATGAACCGAGAAGGGAAAATAGGGGAAAGGGACATATTTTTTATCCCAGTTGACCGCGAGACCTGAAAAAGGGTACCCCAGCTTCGCTATTTCCTCGTGCTGGTTGATATAAAAAGACCGCTTCGCGTTAAAATCAATCTCCTGAAAAGAAATGATGTCGGCATCGGTTTTTTTCAGGGCGCGGATGACTTTGTCCATATTTTCTTCAAAAAGGGACCTGGGTTTTTCAACGGGTAAATTATTCGTCATGCCACTGAGGTAGCCCAAATTGTAGGTAATAATACTGTGAACAGAATCATTCGGGATCTTTACCGGAACTTCTGATGCTTTGACCTCATTATAAAGGGTCTTTGGTAAATTGGGTGAAGAAGCCCAGAAATAAAATCCTGTCAAAGTAAAAAGTACCGCCGTCAAAGCAAGGAAGAAAATTGCGAAAAATTTTTTCATTGTAGGGGGATGAATAAAAAATAAATATAATAAATTTTTTAAACATATTCTTTGTATATTTGCAGCCCTAAAAATTAATTTAAAGAACATATGAAAGGAGGTGCCCCGCTATGTTAATTATTCCGGTAAAGGATGGTGAAAATATAGACAGAGCGTTAAAACGTTTTAAAAGGAAGTTTGATAGAACGAAGACAATGAGGACGTTACGCGAGAGAAAAGAATTTACTAAGCCTTCAGTGCTAAGACGTAAGCAAGTACAGAAAGCAAGATATGTTCAATCTATAAGAACTTCAGAAGAGAAAGGTTAAGCTTTTTCTTCCAAATTAAAATCCCGCATAAGCGGGATTTTTTTTTGTTAAAATTAAATGATCGATATGTTTTTTTTGTATTTTTGAGTAGAGCGACATAGGTGTAATGAGCTTAGACCACTGATTGTTTACTGATAATTGAAGATTGATTTTGAGCATAACGAACTTTATAACCTATCTGGATTGCGAAAGAAAATATTCTCCTTACACGATTACGGCTTATAAAAAGGATCTACTTAATTTTGAGGAATTCTGCGAAAGAGAATTTGAAATAAAAGAGATTTCTGTCGTATCATATAATTTGATACGAAGCTGGATCGTTTCTCTGGTTGAGGCTAAAATCTCTAACAGGTCGATCAACAGGAAAGTTAGTTCTCTCAAATCCTATTTTAATTTTTTACTCAAATCAAAACAGATAGAAGAGAATCCTTTGCGGAACCACCAGTCACTGAAGGTAGAAAAAAGTGTCAATGTGCCTTTCTCTGAAAAAGAAATCAATGAGGTATTGGATTTTTTTGATCAGGATGATGATTTCGAACTGGTGAGAGACAAGCTCATCATCGAATTATTGTATTCAACGGGGATGAGAAGGGCCGAATTGATAGGTTTGAAGGAATCCTCTGTTGACCTTTCACAAAACATTGTTAAAGTAATTGGAAAAAGAAATAAAGAAAGGCAAATCCCGTTATTAAATGCTGTAATCAGTACCATATATAATTACCGGCGTTTAAAAAAGGAAATCCCCGATAAGGGTGATTATTTTTTCGTAACAAAAAAAGGAGAACAAATATACCCCACACTTGTTTACAGGATCATAAATGAGTATTTCGGGAAAGTATCATTAAAGGTGAAAAAAAGTCCTCATATTGTAAGGCATTCTTTCGCAACACATTTGTTAAGTGAAGGAGCTGATTTGAATTCTGTAAAGGAATTGCTTGGGCATAGCAGTCTGGCTTCAACGCAAGTGTATACACACAGTAATTTAAAGGATCTGAAATTGATGTATAACCGAGCTCACCCAAGGAGCAATAAAAACTATTAACTTATGAAAGTATCTGTTCAGTCTGTTAATTTTAATATTAGTAGTGAATTAGTCGAGTTCATTGAGAAAAAAGTCAATAACCTTGAAAAATTTCATGACCATATTTTAGGAGGTCAAGTATTTTTAAAGGTACAAAGTTCAAGTGAGAAGGAGAACAAGATCACTGAGCTTAAAATGAGTATACCAGGAAATGACATTGTTGCAAAAAAACAATCAAAAACCTTTGAAGAAGGAATCAGTCAGTGTGTGGATTCAGTTAGGCGTCAATTGCTAAAGCGCAAAGATAAATTGAGGGCATAAAATAATTCAAAAATATACCCAAAAAGTTTTGTATAACTAATAAAACTTTTTACATTTGCAAACCGTTAGAAAAAGCGGTTTGTTTTTTTATGCGGTAATCTGAAAATTACAATTCATTTTTGAATTCAATTTTTTGATAAAAAGTGATTGAAAAGCCGATGTAGCTCAGCTGGCTAGAGCAGCTGATTTGTAATCAGCAGGTCGTGGGTTCGAGTCCCTCCATCGGCTCTGATCTTTGAAAAAAATATTTAAGAATTGAGGGGAGATACTCAAGCGGCCAACGAGGACAGACTGTAACTCTGTTGGGAAACCTTCGCAGGTTCGAATCCTGCTCTCCCCACAAGTTTGTATTAAGTAATGATATTGTTAAGCGGGAGTAGCTCAGTTGGTAGAGCTTCAGCCTTCCAAGCTGATTGTCGCCGGTTCGAGCCCGGTCTCCCGCTCTATTTTTCAACTAATTGAATGATGTTGATGTTGAAATATTTAAAACCTGTTCCAGGTAATTTTGTACTTGAATCTGAATTACATTGAAGAGGATTCCGGTTTTTACAATTACAAAGGCCGGTGTAGCTCAGGGGTAGAGCGTTTCCTTGGTAAGGAAGAGGTCACGGGTTCAAATCCCGTCATTGGCTCAATTTAAATGCTTCTAAAAACGAATTTAAACACGAATATATATAACTAAGATTAAAATTTAACAATCATGGCAAAAGAAACTTTTGATCGTTCAAAG
>JAHEHF010000055.1 GCA_024644745.1 Flavobacteriaceae bacterium | reverse complement strand
GAAGTTTACCTAATTCTTTATCCTTCTCACTTAAATTCACACACTTACATCTTCATGCATTGAATCATTGCCTTATGGCATCATGATACTCCAGAAAGAATCAACAGATCGGTTCTTTATAAACAGCTATTTGATCTTGAGCAATTTGTAAATGTCCCGCTTGAATCGATCAATATTCGTAATGTGGAGGTCCGTCTTGAGAGACTCCATGACTATTTTGTCAATGTCGTTGAATGGAAATGACAGACCGGTCACTATTTTTTTCAGCATGTCTACCTCTTCCTTATTGATCCTGCGATCTGCTTCTACCATCTGCATAAGTTCGTAAAGTCTTTCAATTCGTTCTTCCAAATCAAGACGCTCAATAGTGGGAACCTTGTCAGGATCTTTCAGGATCTCTTTATACTGCTCATCTGTTATCTGATATTTCTTTGCAATTTGAGTTAGCAATTGCATTTCTTCAATTGACACTTCGTCATCAGATTTGGCTATTCTGACAATATTAGCGAAATGGCTTAGGTTTCTTTTGTCTGCTCTGCTTGCAGAATTATCCTCGGTTCCCATAGTTTGATATTTGCTTGTTGTAAATATAATAAATTCCATGTTAAAATCCTGCTGTTTGGGCAAGGCAGAATTGCTTTTCAAGCTATCTGTGGTTTTGATTGATGAAGTCTTGATAAAGGGAAATGATCTAATCAGATTGCCGGCAGTCATGGATTTGAGAATGGAGAATGCAGATTTTAGGATTAAGAAAGTGCCATTCACGCATTCACTGGTTCACAAATTCATTCGTTGTGGCATTGAAGCATTGAATTAATGCCTCATTGCACCAATTTTAATAGTTATTTTGCCGTTTCAATATTTTAACAATTCTATTATTTAAGATTTCTGACAAGTTCCAATTGTACAGTTTAGGATCAGTTGTGCTGTAGAACTCAATAACAACAGCATCCAGGTTTTTGTGATATTTTGCGAAGCTCTGGTATCCCGGAACCCATCCGGCATGTTCATACTCATAAATGGAGGAATATATTTCCTGTTCTCCTTGTTCAAAAAGGGATCCATCGTTCAATGCCCTTAGGAAAATACCCACGTCTTCTGCTGTGGCATGCATGCCATAATCGTTTGTTTTTAGATCATGGGGATATCCTACATGGTAGCCACTCATCACATCCTCTGAATTTACTTTACTTAGTGAACTGAAGGTGTTTTTAAGACCTAGCGGAGTTAGAATTTCTTCCTGAATGAACTGAAAGTTATCATAACCCAGTAAATCATCCATTATCTTATTGATTAAAAGGTAATTCGTATTACAATATTCATAGTCTTCACCAGGATCAAAGTTAGCCGGTTTGTCCAGAATCAATGCAAGACTTTCTTCATAAGTTTCTGTAGGAGCTGCCCAAAAATTCGGTGCGTCAGTAAAATTGGGAATACCACTTCTATGCTGTATCATCAACCTCAGGGTGATTTTCTCAGCATTTTCAATTTTTCCAACAAGCTCCGGTAAATAATCAGCGATTGTTTTATCCAGAGAAAGACGTCCATCACTTACCAATTTGGTAACGGCCACTGCATCATAGAGCTTGCTGATGCTCGCAATCTTAAACAAAGCCCTCGGATCGGCAGGAATCATATTTATTCGGTCATGCCAGCCGGCTGCATAAAATGCAGGTTCTTTTCCCGCCTGATTCACATAAACGATTATACCATCAAATCCATATCCGATCGCCTCATCGACTTGCTCCTGAACCGTATCCGGCAGCGGCAATATCCATGCCTTTACCAGGGTCCATGGTACGAAAAACATGGAAGTTACAGTTCCAATAAGTAATATGAGCCTGATTATTTGTTTTTTATGCATAATTTATATTTTTTCAAAAAAGTAAACGGTCATTAAACTGCTCAAAAGTATGATATCATTTCATTATTATTCTATGAAACCTATAACCAGAATTAAGATTTCAGATTTCAGGATGAAGATCTGAGAATGCAGAATGAAATAAATCATTCATGCATTTAAAGATTTATTCTTTGCAGCATTGCAGCATTAGACTTCCATTTCAGTCCAAATAGAGGATTCAGGATAGCTATTCTTCTAATGATGAATTCATAAATCAGAAAACAGGTAATACCCGTAAAGCTTGTAATTGCAACGAATTTAAGGAAAACGGGGATTTCAAGGGGCAAGATGATCATGGCTCCTGCATACAGTACAAACATATGGATGATATAAACAGGATATGCGGCTTTGCTCAAATAACTGAGAGTTTTGCCCGGACGGTTCAAATATTTGAAACCAAATCCGAAAACACCAAAGATCCAGCAGTTTGATTCAATGGCTGTTAGGTAGCCAGGTGCTTCCGTTGCAAAAACGAAGTATCGCACAGCAAATAAAACGAAAGCCAGACCAACGTATAACCATCTCCATTTTAAAACGGTTTCCCAGAAGGTTTTGCCACTGTACATAAAAATAAAACCAAAAAAGAAAGCGAGCAACCCTATGAAAAAGCCATGCCACGTTTTTGCGTACATGGCGAAGAGTTGTGGCTTCACCGTTAAAGCTTCAATGACAAAGAACAATGTCATCAAAAGGGGTCCCCCGGGATGCCTCATCATGGAGGATAAGACTTTCTTAATTTTGCCATTGTCATTTTTTTTAAGATAGAAAAAAAGGGGCAAGAGCAGGATTACGTACACAAATATATTTCCAAGAAACCATAAATGGCCCATATGAGGAAAATAGCTCAAAGGCAAATGATAGTATTTCTGAAAAATAAACATATGCAGTGGAGTTATGGCCACAACCCCGAAAAGGAAGGGCAAAAGAATTCTCTTGGTCCGTTCCAAAAGCAATTGTTTCGGATTGCGTTTTCGCATGGCGAAATAAAGCCCCATTCCCGAAACATAGAATAAAAGAGGAATTCGCCAGACGTTGAGCATAGTCATTGGTTTCCATAAACTTTCCATGATCTCATTACTCCTTATAAAGCCTATGAACATGGCCCAGGGTTGAAAAATGATGGCAATGTGATAGATCAGAAGCAGGCCAATGGCAATGACCCGCAACCAATCGATATCGTATCTTCTTTCTGTTTTCATTTTATGGTGCGTTTAAGTTTGATTATTGTAACATCATTGCAATGACGGGACGTGTTTTTTCTATTTCCTTCAAATCAAGTTGCATGCCTAAAGGGCCTAATTGTTGTTGGAGCATGACATATATGGGTTTGACTTCTTCAAAGGGTCCCATCACGGATTCTCTGGCTGTTGCACCAAAATTATTTCTTGAGGATTTATCTGCCTCGGCATCAATGAGCATCTGTACGATCTCGACCCTGCCAAGAAACGCGGCTGCATGAAGTGCCGTCGATCCATCATTATTTTTAAGGGTTAAATCGGCACCTGCATCAATCAGTGACTGGGCAATCTTGTTTTTCCCAAAGCTTGCGGCAGTAATCAATGGTGTGGAGCCACTCATGGCATCTTTTTTATCAATATTTGTTCCTGCTTTAATGTGCTGTTCAACAGCGGAGTAATTATCCGATAATATGGCTGCCTGAAGATCAATTTCCGGTGCTTCTACAAGTGCCTTGGCATTGTTGCCTGTGTTCGTTTCCTCTTTTGATCCATTGCCTGACTGGCCGCAGGCATAGGTCAATAAAAGGAGAATAAATAATGTGTTTACTAAGGATCTCAACGTGTTAATTCTGAAAGTTTTCATGATTCTAATTTTTTATAATGTTGACTTTATTATTTGTTGATACAAAGGTGGGGCATAAGCTGATGCAACACCTATGAGCTATGCAGCCGAAGATGTCAAGTTTCGCGAGGAGATAAAAATTATGGCGCATGTTTATAAATTATGTTGCAAACCATGACCTTTATATAAATATGGGCCGGTTCGGATAAGGTCTGTTTCTTTATATTTTTATAATTTAGAGGCAGCAAAAAACAACATGTCCAACAGATCGTCCAACAGGTCAGACTTTATTGAAAAAGCGGAAGCTATAATTCTGGAGAATTTGGCGAACGAGCAATTTGGGGTGTCCGAACTTGCCGAAGCCATGCATATGAGTCGGTCTAACCTGCTTAGAATAATCAAGAAGCAGTTGCAGCTGTCTGCAAGCCAATTCATTCGTCAGGTTCGCCTTCAGGAAAGTATGGACCTGCTGAAAGAAACTTCTTTAACGGTTTCCGAGATATCTTATAAAGTAGGCTTTGGAAGCACATCCTACTTTATCAAATGTTTTAGGGAACAATATGGATATCCTCCCGGAGAAGTTGGAAAAAATACCTTAACGGCAGAAACTGAAAAAGTTCGCAACAGTTTTCTGAAGGCATACCGATGGCCACTTCTTGCTGTAATAACGATCGTATTACTGGTTGTTTCTTACTTCCTGTTCAGTAAAAAGGATACCAAAAACAAGTTGGAACTTGAAAAGTCCATAGCGGTTTTGCCTTTTAAAAATGAAAGTGCCGATTCAACCAATCTTTATTTTGTCAACGGGCTCATGGAATCGGCGTTGAACAATCTTCAAAAGATTGAAGACCTGAGGGTGATCAGCAGAACCTCTGTAGAAAAGTACAGAAAAACTGACAAGGGTATCCCGGAGATCGCCGAAGAGCTGAATGTGAATTATCTGGTTGAAGGCAGCGGACAAAGAGTGGGCAACCAGGTCTTACTTCATATTCAGTTGATCGAAGCTTCGTCGGATACACCGATCTGGGTTGAACAATACAATCAAGAGGTTGTAGACATCTTTGATTTGCAAAACGATGTTGCAAAGAAAATTGCGGATGCCATCGAGGCAGTGGTAACACCGGCTGAATTGAAGCAAATTGAAAAAAAACCCACTGAAAATCTATTGGCTTATGACTATTACCTTCAGGCACTTGACCCTTATTATTCTCGGACCGCCGAAGGTCTGGAAGAGGCCATTCCTTTATTTGAAAAGGCCATAGAACATGATCCGCAGTTCGCACTGGCTTATGCCAGCTTATCAGTTTCATATTATTTTCTGGATATATACCAGAAGCAAAAACAGTATACCGAGCTTATCAATAATTATGCAGACAAAGCGCTATTATATGACTCCAAATCTGACGTAAGCCTCATCGCCAAGGCCCTCTATTATATGCATACCGAAGAGTACAGACTGGCATTGCCGCATTTGGAAAAAGCACTGGAGTACAATCCGAATTCAGCATCAGTTGTTCAGGTCCTTTCAAGTTTATACTCCAATTATATTCCGGACACGGCCAAGTACCTTAAAAATGCCTTATTGGGTGTTCAGTTGGATATAGCGGCCAACGACTCAATTTCTAAAAGTTATATTTATCTAAACCTGAGCAATGCCCTTGTGCAGTCGGGTTTTGTCGACGAGGCTATGGAATATATTGAAAAGTCACTCGATTATGATCCTGCCAACTATTATGCACCTTATTTAAAAGCCTACATCCAGTTCGCCAGGGATGGCAATGTTGAGCAATTAAATCGTTCTTTAATTGAAGAATTAAAAAAGGACAGTACCCGACTGGACATTTTACAGGAAGTAGGGAAACTGCATTATTTTCAAAAGGATTATCAAGGGGCCTTTACATATTATAAAAAATTCGCAGAAGCCCGAAAAGAGCAAAATCTGAATATTTATCCTCAGGAGGATGCCAAGATAGGTATGGTGTACGAGAAAATGGGGCTTGAGGAAGAAGCTGCTGAATTTTTTAGGTCTTACGCCGATTATTGCGAAAAAGACATATCGATCTATAAGAGCGCCAGCATGGCACTGAATTATGCACATGAGGGAAAGATCGACCAGGGAATGGAGCAGCTCAAAGTTTTTTCAACTCAAGACAATTACCAATATTGGATCCTGTTGTTCTTAGAATTGGACCCGCTGATCGAACCCCTGAAAAGCCATCCTGATTATAAAGAGACAATTCAAAAGATCAATGACAGGTTTTGGGAAAAACATCAAAATCTGAAAAGGTTATTAGAGGATAAGGGTCTGATATGAGGGAGTGACAGATTTCAGATTGAAGATTTGAAAATTCACACGTTCAATCATTCAGTGCAGCATTGCAGCATTGATACATGCAAATTTAAATCGCAGCTTTCAAGATACACTTTACCTCATAAATTGTATCTTAGACTTGAATTAAACCCTTTACTGTAACTTAATTATATCAGCGTCGTCTGATAAGAAAACAAAAAACAATTATGATGAAAACTTACCAAAAGAACTGGATAAAAATTATGGTGATCGGCTTTGCTGCCCTGGTAACCTCTGTGAACATGTCATTCGGACAAACCAAAGCCGAGCAAGTTGATAAATTACTGAATCTGTACCATGAATATGGGAAATTTAACGGTTCGGCCCTGGTAGTTGACAAGGGAGAGGTTGTGTATAACAAGGGTCTGGGAATGGCAAATATGGAGTGGGAGATTCCCAATCAACCTGACACCAAACACCGGTTAGGATCTATTACCAAGCAGTTTACGGCAATGCTGATTTTGCAACTTGCGGCCGAGGATCAATTGGACCTGCATGCACCTATTTCAGATTACCTTCCCGAATATCCCAACGGGCATGATCCAAAAATAACCACACATCATTTGTTGACACACACTTCGGGAATACCGAATTATACATCCTTTCCCGGATTTTTTAAAGACGAGAGCCGTAATCCTTATACGCCGGATGAGTTTGTAAAGAAATTTGAAGATAAAGACCTCGATTTCGCACCCGGTGAAAAATTCAGTTACAGCAATTCGGGGTATTTCCTTTTAGGTGTGATCATTGAGAAGGTTTCGGGAAAGTCATATGAGACCATGCTTCATGAAAAAATATTTACTCCTTTGAACATGAATGATTCGGGCTATGACCATCATGGGGAAATTTTAAAAAACAGAGCTACAGGTTATCAAAAAAGAGGGAATAGCTATGCCAATTCCGCTTATTTAGATATGTCCATACCTTATGCGGCAGGATCCCTGTATTCAACCGTAGAAGATCTTCACGTATGGGATCAGGCACTTTATACCAATAAATTGCTTCCAAAGGAATACATGGAACTTTATTTCAAACCCTATGTGTCTGCATTTGGTAACAATCACTATGCTTACGGTTGGGCCGTTGGAAAAGAGGTGATCGGAAATTCAACTGACAGTATCTACGCAATTTCTCACGGAGGAGGAATTAATGGTTTTAACACTTTGATTTCGAGATCCCCTTCTGATAAATCTTTGGTTGTTCTCTTGAACAATACCGGAGGAGCCCCGTTAAATCAGATGAATCAATCCATAAGAGGGATCTTATATGACAAGACATATGATCTTCCGAAAAAATCAGTAGCATATGATGTTCTTGGAGTGATTCAAAGTGAAGGCCTTGAAGCAGGAACAGCACATTACAACAAGATCAAAGATGGAGATCAATATGACCTGAATGAAAATGAGATGAATCAAATAGGATACCAGCTCATGGGTGAAGAAAAGAATAAGGAGGCACTTGAGGTATTTAAGTGGAATGTAGAGGCCTTTCCGAAATCATCCAATGCATATGACAGTTATGGTGAGGCTTTCATGAAACTGGGACAAAATGATCAGGCGATCGAGAATTATAAAAAATCTATAGAACTGAATCCTGGTAATCAAAACGGGATCGACATGCTGAAAAAATTAGGTGTTGACGCAGCAGAACTTTCTAAGAAGGTTGTTGTGCCCGATGAAATTTTAGAGAGTTACGTAGGAAAATATGAAATTCAGCCCGGATTTATCCTTGCCATCACAAAAGAAGGCAGCCAGATGAAAGGCCAGGCAACGGGTCAGATGATGGTAGATATCTTTCCCAAATCCAACAATGTTTTTTACCTCAAGGTGGTCGATGCTCAGATTACTTTTAATCAGGATGAGAATGGGAATATTGAGAGTTTGACATTGCTGCAAGGCGGTCAGGAAATGACAGGGAAAAAACTAAAAGAATAAACCTTGGAGAATGAAGAATGTAGAATGTAGATTTGAGATTTCAGTTTTGGCTGGAATACAGAATGGTGAACAGGAAATTTAGAATTTCGAAGTTTACCTTGATCATAATATTTCAGAATTTACAGCGAAGCATTCACTCGTTCTTGCATTGCAGAGTTCAAAAATACATCATTGCGAAAGCGTTTTATGAAAACTCGTCCTTTGCTTCAATGAGGTAGTGGTGACTTACAGAACCTTCTGTTCTTGCTTTGAGATGCGGAATATACTCAGGGTCATTCATAAAAGCCATTGCGGCTTCTTTTGAAGGCCACTCCAGAATAACCCTTAAGGCGGCTTCCTTTTTTTCGCCTTCAGTTTGTTCGTGATTGGCCGTTCGAGCCAAATATTTTCCTCCGTGTTTGGCCACCAATCTGTTTGCTACAGGAAGGTAGGCAGGGATCCATTCTTCGCTCGTTGGAGTTACGTCTAAAACTGAATAATGTTTCATAATTCTCAAAATTTACAGATGTTAAAGTAATTGTTCTAATTTCTCAAGTTAGGAATTAATTATGACTTGATTGCCGTTCACATTTTATTTTGCCCCAAATCATTGATGTATTGGCACATTCAACCATTTAAAAAACAACTGCTTCAAGCGCCTGCACCTGCTGTTTCCGAATCAATGGTCTCCATCAGATTTTCAATTTTCAATTGGGTCGTATTGTATCGCCCTTTTATTGCTAAATAGAAGATATATTTCCTTTTTAAAAGGAGCAGTAATTCATCTGTAGGTTTATCTAACAAATAAAAATCAGAGTTCATATGGGATAAGGAAGGTAACAGATTTTTTAACGAGGTACATTCTTCACAATCATTTGTTGTTTTGGAATTCTGCCTTAAATATGGTCCGAGTTCCTTTTCGCCGAGCTCCAGAATAATTTTTTCGAGGTGATCTACCCTTAACAGATGCAGCTCGTAAAAATCTGTAATATTCTTTCGCAAACTGTCATTAGAGATCAAATTGATCCCATAAGCCTGAAGTGATTCATAGGCGCTTTTTTTAGGATATAAGTCTGATCTGTCTAAAACATAAAGCATCGAGATCCTGACAGGGAAAAGATTTTCTTCCTTTACGCGAGCTGATATCTTTTGGTATAATGAGTCTGTGGATTTCAATATGGCATTTGCTTTTTCGATATCCGACAGCAGATCAGTTTTGGTTTCAATAAGGTCTGTTTTTAACTCTGCGAGAAGTTTGAACTCCGTTTGTCTGATCTTTTTGTTTTCATTCCAGTTGTTTACCTGCAGGGCGATCAAAATTCCCACCACAACCAAAAGGATTTCCCCAATAGCATATCTCATATACCTGCCTGCCGGCCAGGCAGGCTTTAGAGGTTTGTTCTCATCTGCCATTTTTTTTCTGATTCGTCTAAAAAAATTTATCATTTTTTTTATTGTCAATACCCATGTGCCACCTGTCCCTTCAGCAAAAGGATCTGCCAGTCATTTCTTTGAAGCACCGGCCTCTGAATAAGGCGACCATGGTTTCGTTGCTGGGAATTAAAGATAGGGAAAAGGATTTTAGAGGACAATCGACAATTGAAATTGTAAATTTTAGAATCAGGCATTCCCTCATTCATCCGTTAAACATTGCGGCATTGAACGATTGTATCTTTGAGCAAGGAATTACTGGATAAAATCATCTATGTTTTCTGAAACCACAATGTCTACCGGAAATAGTTTCCTTTTGGGAATGTCCTTCGTGTAAAGCAGAAAATCAGATAAAGTGGTGATCCCTTTGTAGGATTGCAATTCCGGATTTTGGTTTAACAGGATATTGACGGATCCCTTTTTCAGACTTTCAATGTTTCTGGGAATAAGGTCATATCCTATGGTTTTTATATGCGGGTGAAGTTTCAAATGCGAGTTGAGCTGATGTATTTTGGAGGTTGTTACGAATATGCCGGCAACATCTGAAAGGTGAAGCTCAAGATCGGTAATGTCGGAAGTGCTATCTGAGCTAAGCACCTCTATTTCGGTATGGGCATATTTCTCTGAAAAGTATGCTCTGAAGCCATTTTCTTTTTCTGCCAGGTGGGTGGAGTGTCCTGACTTGATGCCAAGGTGCATGACAAGCAACTTTCCCTGACCTCCATCGTTTATCATGTAATCCATAAGCTGACCCGCGAGACGCCCGCTTTTTCTATTGGCCTGACCCAGAAAGACAGCTTGTTCGAATCCATGCATGTTTGTGTTCAAGAAAGCAACTGGAATTTTCAGTTCCCGCAGTTTTATGAACAAATGTTGTAAGGGTTCCGGGTATATGGGTACCAAAAGGAGGGCATCCAAATCCTGGGAAATTGCCTTAGAAAGTTGCTTTTCAAAATCCTCTTGGATACTCGAGAATGGAAAATATATGAGAGAAATACCGAATTGCCGTAGCTCTATTTCAGCTTTGCGAATGCCCCGGGCACATTGCTGCCAGTACTCCCCTTCTTCTTTTTTGGGAATGACGGCCCCAATCATATGGTTTTTATGTTTCTTCAGAGATTTGGCTATGAGGTTTGGTCGATAGTCAATCTGGTCGAGGACCTGCTCCACCTTTTTCCTGGCTTCGTCCGAAACCCTGCCTCGCTTATGGATGACACGATCTACCGTACCTCTTGACACTTTTGCAAGTACAGCAATGTCTTTTAGGGTATGATTTTTTTTAGCCATTTGACAGATCTATGAAATAATATGAACAAAAATAAAATATTTATGTAGATTTGATGCGTGTGCTCGTGAACATTTTTAATTATTTTTAAAATTTGATGGTTTTTGATAAGTAAAAATGATAATTTGAACAGGCTCAAAACCATTCAACTGAACAATGAAAAACCGTACTTCCTATGACGCTTAATTATTTGGATATTGCCATTGTGGCGGCATATGTCATTGGTGTATTGCTTCTGGGAATTTACCTGTCTCGGAAGGCATCCAAAAATTTGGAATCTTATTTTCTGGGAGGCAATGAATTGAAGTGGTATTATTTGGGATTGAGCAATGCCTCAGGTATGTTCGACATTTCGGGAACGATGTGGACCGTGGGCATTCTTTTTGTTTATGGTTTGAAAAGTGCATGGTTGCCTTGGTTGTGGCCTGTTTGGAACCAGGTTTTTGTTTTTGTCTACCTGGCCGTATGGATGCGACGCTCTAATGTAATGACTGGGGCTGAATGGATAACCTTTCGTTTTGGTGATGGAAAGGGAGCCAAATTGTCGCACATTATTATTGTTGTTTTTGCTGTGATCAGCGTACTGGGTTTCATTGCCTATTTTTTTGAAGGGATCGGCAAATACAGTACTGCAATTTTACCCTGGGATCTGAGTTTTACGTTCCTGGGCTATCACATTTCTTCAGCCAAGAGCTATGCCCTGCTCATTTGCGGACTTACTTCCCTCTATACCATCAAGGGAGGTATGCACAGTGTTGTGGCGACCGAGGTGATGCAGTTTGTGGTCATGACCATTGCTTGCATAGGAGTGGGTGTGGTTGCCTATAATGCTGTTGATGCCGGGGATGTGTCAAGGATGGTGCCAAATGGATGGACGGATCTGTTTTTCGGATGGAACCTGGACCTTGACTGGAGTGGAACACCCTTTCCTCAGGTCAATCATAAAATCAAAACAGATGGATTTGATTTGTTTGGACTGCTGTTCGTTCTTATGGTCCTTAAGGGAGTTTTGGCTTCCACCGCGGGTCCTGTCCCAAGCTACGATATGCAGCGTATTTTGGCCACCAGAACTCCGGGTGAAGCGGCAAAAATGAGTTTTTTGACCATTTGTGTGCTTTATTTGCCCCGATATTTCATGATTATAGGTTTTACGGTCCTGGCATTGGTTTTCATGAGGCCCGAAATCATGGCCATGGGAGATGTCATCGATTTTGAGCAAGTACTGCCCATGGCGATCAACAAATTTCTGCCTGTGGGACTGAAAGGATTAATGCTTGCAGGATTTTTGGCAGCCTTTATGGGTACATTTGCCGCCTTTGTTAATTCTGCACCGGCCTATATTGTCAACGATATATATAAAAAATACATCAATCCGCAGGCTACTGATCAGCGATTGGTCATGTTTAGCATTCTTTCTTCCTTGCTATTGGTTGTAGTGGGAATCGTCTTTGGATTCAATGCAGGGTCTTTGAACCAACTGATCTTATGGCTGAGCTCTGCGCTGTACGGAGGATATGTGGCAGCCAATATGCTCAAATGGATCTGGTGGCGATTCACGGGTATGGGATATTTTTGGGGGATGTTGTTCGGACTTGTGGCATCTACGGTTAAACTTTTCTTTTTCCCGGAGTATGTAGACATTTTTGTTTTTCCGATTATTCTGCTATTTTCACTTTTAGGATGTATGGTCGGAACTTATTTGCGCCCTTTGCCAAACCGAGAGCAAGTCAAAGCGTTTTATCGCACAACAAGGCCCTGGGGTTTTTGGGGACCCATCAAAAAAGAAGTGATGAGAGAAGACCCTGATTTTGAGCCTAACCAGGATTTTAAAAGGGATAGTTTCAATATTGTTGTCGGTATCATCTGGCAGATGGCACAAGTGGTTATCCCAATATATTTCATGCTTCGCAAAAATACCGAAATGATCCTGTGGTGTGGTGTTTTGATCCTAACCACGGCATTACTGAAAAAATATTGGTGGAACAACCTTAAGAATATAACATGAAACAGGAGCAACCATTAAAGATAAGCGGTACGTTTTTAGATGAAATCAGCCATGATATTCCTCATCAGAATTGGGGCAGAAAAGAATGGGATGCCGATTTTGCCCATATGGTGAGGATGGGCATCGACACGGTGTTTCTGATTCGTTCCGGGTACAAACGGTTTTTGACCTACCCTTCTGATTATTTGATTCAAAAAAAAGGATGCCATACCCCACCAGTGGACCTGGTCGAAATGTTTCTGGAACTGTCTGGCAAATACGGGATGGATTTCTACTTTGGAATTTATGACAGTGGTGAATACTGGAAGACGGGTAACATGCTTCGAGAGATTGACGACAATCGATTTGTGATTGAAGAAGCCTATCAGAAATATGGTCACCATGAAGCGTTCAAAGGATGGTACATCAGTCTTGAACTGAGCAGAAAGACCAAGGGCGCCGTGGAAGCTATTGCAGGCCTGGGGAGACATTGTAAATCTGTAAGCGGGGGTCTCCCGGTGCTTATTTCTCCATGGATAGACGGGAGGAAAGCCGTCAGTTCATCGGAAAGGCAACTGACCAAATCAGACATGGTATCAGTGGAAACACATTATAGGGAGTGGGATGAGATTTTTCATGGAATTGCCGGAGCCATTGACACGGTTGCCTTTCAGGATGGCCATGTGGATTTCCATGAATTGGAGGAGTTTTTATTGATCAATAAAGAGCTGGCCAATAAACATAATTTGTCCTCATGGACCAATATTGAGTCGTTTGACCGTGATCTGCCCATTAAGTTCATGCCCATAAAGTTTGAGAAGATGCTCTTAAAGTTGCAGGCGGCTCAAAGAGCAGGTTGCACTAAGGCGATCACCTTTGAGTTTTCCCATTTTATGAGTCCGCAATCTGCTTATTTGCAGGCCGGACATTTGTATCATCGGTATATGGAATATTTTAATAAATGAGTCTGAACCCATTTTAATTCATTGAACATGAAATGAAAAAGTACGCGAACCAATACAGGCAGGAGTTGCTGAAAGAGGTCGTTCCTTTTTGGGAAAGGCATTCCCCGGACAAGGAATATGGCGGATATTTTACCTGTCTCGACCAGGACGGAAAGGTATATGATACCGATAAATTTATTTGGTTACAGGCCCGCCAGGCCTGGATGTTTTCAACGCTGTACCAGGAAGTTGAGTCCAAAACAAGTTGGAAAAACATGGCCAAAAACGGCATTGATTTTATGGAAAAGCACGGCAGGGACCAACAGGGCAATTGGTACTTCTCCTTAAACAGACAAGGAACTCCTTTGGTGGAGCCCTATAATATTTTCTCAGATTGTTTTGCGGCCATGGCCTTTGCTGCCTATTATAAAGTAGATCCTCATGCGGAATATGCACAAATAGCTGTTGACACCTTTCAAAATATTTTAAACCGACAAACCAACCCTAAAGGAAAGTATAACAAGCTGTTTACGGGTACTCGAGACATGCAAAATTTCGCCCTGCCCATGATTCTTTGTAATCTTTCCCTTGAGCTGGAGCATCTTTTGGAAAAGAACCAGGTTGAAAACCTCACCAAGGGTATAGCAGATCTGATATTGAACAAGTTTTATGATGAGCGATCCGGATTGGTATATGAGAATATTGCTCCAGACGGAACCCTGGTGGACAGTTTTGAAGGGAGGCTTTTGAATCCCGGTCATGCCATCGAAGCAATGTGGTTCTTAATGGACCTGGGCCAAAAGAGGAAAGACGATAAATTAATCGAAAAAGCCGAACATATCATGTTTCAGCAGCTGGAATACGGATGGGATCGAAAGTTTGGAGGAATTTTTTACTTTCTTGATGCCAGGGGCCATCCCCCTCAGCAACTGGAATGGAACCAAAAGTTGTGGTGGGTTCATCTGGAAACACTGGTGGCCTTGGCCAAATCATATGCCTTGACACAAAACCCCAGGGCCAGACAATGGTTTAAAAAAGTACATGAATATACCTGGACACATTTTCGGGACAACAATAATGGAGGGGAATGGTTTGGGTATTTAAATCGACAGGGCGAGGTAAATCTTCGATTAAAAGGCGGAAAATGGAAAGGTTGTTTTCATGTACCCCGTGCCTTGTTGCAGATCACCAGAACGTTGGAATGATAAACTTTAAAAAGCGAAATGAAAAACCTTAATCTCATAGCAATTCTTCTGTTGATGTTTTGCAGTGTTGACATGTTTTGTCAATCGCAAAAAGGGGTATGGCTCACCAATGTAGCCAGTGAGGCCCTTGACCATAAAGAAGGCATTGAGGAGGTTGTACGAAGATGCAAAACCATTGGCATTGATCAAATTTATGTGGTTGTTTGGAATCGGGGGCATACCTTGTACCCAAGCGATGTCATGCAAGGCAGTTTTGGAATAAAGGTCATGCCGCGTTTTGCCAAGCGGGATTTTTTAAAGGAACTCATTGCGGAGGCACACAGCAATGGAATAAAAGTACATGCCTGGTTCGAGTTTGGATTTTCCAGTAGTTATATGGAGGAAGACGGAGGACACATCCTGCGGAAAATGCCCCATTGGAAAGCCTTGGATAACGAAGCGAACCTTGTGACAAAAAACGGTTTTCAATGGATGAACGCCTTTCATCCCGAAGTTCAGGAATTTTTACTCTCCCTGATCGCCGAGGTCGTAAACAATTATGATATTGATGGCATTCAAGGCGATGACCGCCTTCCGGCCAATCCTTCCACAGCAGGATATGATCCCTACACCATATCCCTCTATAAAAAAGAACATCAGGGACTTTTACCACCCCAGGACCACAAACAGAAAGATTGGATTGATTGGCGGGCACAAAAACTTGACTTGTTTGCAAAGAAGGTATACCAGACCGTTAAGGCAATTGACCCGGAGGTATTGGTCACCATGGCACCAAGTATTTATCCCTGGAGCAAGGAGGAGTATCTCCAAAACTGGACGGCATGGCTGGAGCAGGGTTGGGTAGATGTCATTATTCCGCAGGTGTACCGCTATGATATTGAAGCCTATGAATCCACATTACGTATGAATCTCGAATTTATTTCAGAGGAAAATAAAACGAAGTTTGTTCCAGGAGTTTTATTGAAAGTGGGCGATTATGTTCCTTCAGAAACATTTTTAAGGAATATGATTCAGACGAATCGAAGGTATGGACTGAAAAGCGAGGTCTTTTTCTTTTATGAGGGACTCAAGGAGCATGAGACATTTTTTAATAACACCTACCCAAAATTATAAATTATGCGTTCAGTAGTGATTGTTTTTTTCTTGTTTTTGGTTTTTAACAGCGGCCTTGGTCAAACCAAGACGGACATTTTGATTATTGGAGGTGGTTGCGGGGGAACAGCGGCTGGTATTCAGGCAGCGCGAAGCGGAGCGAAAGTGCTGATGATCGAAGCCACACCCTGGTTGGGGGGAATGCTGACATCTGCCGGTGTTTCGGCAATTGATGGCAATCATGAACTTCCCTCCGGTATTTGGGGAGAGTTCAGGCAGAAACTTCGAGACCACTATGGAGGTGCCCAGGCACTGGCAACGGGATGGGTGAGTCATACCCTGTTTGAACCCTCAGTTGGCCAGAAAATACTCAGCGAAATGGCAAACCATGAAAATCTTGACATCGTATTCAATGCCCGTTACCAATCAGTGAAGAAAGAAGGAGGGTATTGGAAGGTGAGGTATCAAAAAGAAGGGAAATCCTTTGATATTTCTGCCAGGATTCTTATTGATGCGACCGATACGGGGGAACTCTTGCCCCTGGTAGGAGCCGATTTCAGATTGGGTATGGATGCCCGATCCGACACCGGAGAAAAGGAGGCGCCTGAAATAGGGAATGATATCATTCAGGATTTGACCTATGTGGCTATTCTGGAGGATATTTCAGAAAATCACTCAAAGAGAGAAGGCAGAAAGGGTTTGGTAGAAAAACCCAAAGGATACAACGCGAAAGACTATGAATGTGCCTGCAGGAGAGAAGAGGGAGAAATGTTCGGCAAGGTATCCGACTGTCAGCAAATGATCAATTATGCCAAACTTCCGAATAACAAGTACATGATCAACTGGCCCAATTGTGGCAACGATTATTACATTGACTGGGCTACCCTGTCAAAAAATGAACTCCAAAAGGAATTGGAAAAGGCCAAAGCCTTTACCCTTGGGTTCGTATATTTCATTCAAAACGAACTGGGCTTCGATCATTTGCGACTTGCAAATGAGTTTCCCACCCGAGATAAGCTTCCTCTGATTCCTTATCACAGGGAAGGGCGAAGGGTGAAGGGAAAAGTCTTTCTGACGGTCGATCACCTGGAGCGCCCCTATGATTTTAATCTTTACAGGACAGGCATCGCGGTCGGAGACTACCCCATAGACCATCATCACGATAAAAACAGGGAAGCTCCTGAAATTGAGTTCATCAATATCAAAGTTCCAAGCTATAACCTGCCACTGGGAGTCCTGATCCCCGAAGAAATGGAAAACTTTATTGTGTCCGATAAAAATATCAGTGTATCGAACATCGTTAATGGAACCACGCGATTGCAGCCGGTGGTTCTGGGCATAGGACAGGCAGCCGGAGCCCTGGCCGCTACCGCTATTATGGAAAAACAAAATACAAGTGAAGTTTCCGTGCGAAAAGTGCAGCACCTGTTACTGGAACAGGGGGCCTACCTGATGCCCTTTATTGATGTGCCCTCAGAAGACCCCGCTTTTACATCCATGCAACGCATTGGTGCCACGGGTATTTTAAAGGCTTATGGAATTCCTTATAAATGGGCCAACCAAACTTTCTTTTATCCCGGGCGCATTGTTTCAGAATATGAGCTGAAGCAGGGCCTGTTAGCGTATTATCCTTCTGTTCAAAAATTACCTGCATCAGGGAGCGGGGTAAGTCCGGCATCTCTTGTGGAATTCTTTAAGGCTATGGGAAGGGAAATGACCCTTGAGCAATTGAATTCAAATTGGGGGGATTGGCAGCTCGAGCAACCGTATGCTGAAGATATTGAGTTAAACAGAAGGTCGGTAAGCCTCCTGATCGATAAGATCCTCGATCCCTTTTCAATTCAAGTTGATCTGGATGGTATGATTTCAAGATAAATACTGCGTTCCCGATACAGGTTGAGCAAAAAAGTGAATTTCAACTGAATCACGAGAAGTGAAACTTCATCTTTAAGGGATGAGCATGAGGAGAATAAAGATTTGAATTTCAAATAAAATGGGGAATTTCGAAGTGTTTTTTGACAAAACTCTGCGTAAATCCTAAACTCAAGTAATGATTCATAAACGCAGTCAATCACTCATTCATTCCAAATCGAATAATAGCAGACATCCTTCCAGCTGCCGTCTATATTTTTCATCAAAATGAACTGTCCGCTATATTCACCTTTTGAATAATATATGGCATACTTTCCATCTCTGAATACAACGGGAAGTGAAATGACCAACCAGTCATGTCCCTGGAGTTTTTTTAGCGTATGATTTTTAGGCTCGCGTACCAGTTTGTTGACATTTGCGATTTCCATTGTTGAAAATCGTTCGACGAGATAATTTCTCTCTTCCCTGTCAAGTGCCATAGAATCCATATTTACAAGGGAGTTACAGATGTCAAAATCACTGAGATAGAACAAATGCCTTGAAAGGGGTTGATTTATATCAGAAATGGTTGTTTTATAATAAATAATAGGAAGCGAATCAGCAAGAACAATGTCTCTGAGAACTCCAAGCTCTTCTTCGTTGATGGCTTTTGATTGGAATGTTATCGACTTGTAGGAAGCCAGAAAAGATATTCCAATAATCATTGAAATAAGGAAAAAACGTTTCTTGAATTTTAACTCCATCACAAGCTAAATATACAATATTTTAGAATCTTTTCGTCTACAAAGAATCGGCCGATGATTTTGAATACCGAACCCTTGGGTTTGAAGCCATCACCTGTAAAGGAGCAGCAGGATCAGATTTCAGATGTCTGAATGAACCTGCCAACCGTCAGGCAGGGATGAGAGAAGAATTGTTTGATCATTCGATTTAAAAATATCAGTTGAATAGATTATCTTTATATGATCAACATAAATCAGGTCAATGAAATTACGCTATTCATTTTTCGCCATGCTTTTGGGTTCAAGTCTCTTTGCTCAAGCGGATGCTGATGCCCTTGCCAAGCAGTTGCAAAATCCAATTGCAAACTTGATCAGCCTCCCGATACAGGGAAATTTTGACTATGGTATCGGTCCTGCCGACGGGAAAAGAATGACGCTGAACATTCAGCCTGTGATTCCGGTTTCTATTAGCGAAAATTGGAATTTGATCACCCGGACCATTATGCCCGTGATTTCACAAAACGATGTTTTCGGGAACAGCGGCAGTCAATTCGGACTGGGAGATATTATAGCTACTGGCTTTTTCTCTCCCAAAGCCCCAACAAAAGGTGGAATTGTATGGGGTGTTGGTCCCGTATTTTTGATACCCACAAGTACAGATAATTTGCTAGGTTTAGGAGAATTCGGTGCGGGACCTTCGGCAGTTGCATTAACCCAGAAGGGCAGCTTGACAATAGGAGGTCTTATCAATCACATTTGGGCAGATAACTTCAGCGCTACGTTTTTCAATCCGTTTTTTGCAAAAAACTTTTCGGGTGCAAGGGCATTAACGCTCAATACGGAACTGACCCAGAACTGGACAAACGATGCCTTTGCCGGTGTTGTCATGCTGCAGGGTTCTAAAGTTTTTAAAATTGGTAATCAAGCTGTCAATGCTGGTGTTGCCCCTCGATTTCACTTTGGAGGAGGCAGGGCAGCCGATTGGGGATTCAGAGCCTTGTTGGTCTTTCTCTTTCCTAAATAGCAGGTGGACCCTGTTTAGAGATTTTCAAAACATTCATACATTCATTCATGCACGTATTGTAGCATGGTAAAATTGATACGTGATTTCACTGAAACCTTCATCTCATCACTCTTCTATTCTTTTGTCTTGAAACAAAAGAATCAAAAATTCAAGGCTGAAAAAAAATCACGAGCGCTTCCTTTGTATATGCCAAGTGCGGTTGGGTGATTTCCTTGCACAGGCTTCGGAACTTCCCAATCTTACTAAGCATATAATTTCGCATCACTCCTGATTTTTTTAATGCCGATTCCACTTATAAAATATATTGTATCAAAGATTTGGAGACATTCATGTATTCAGACATTGAATTATTATAGAAATGAACCATTGAAGAAGCTTTATATTTTGGTAACTTTGCAAGCTCATTGTAAAAACCCAGAAGTATGACCAAAGAATTGCTCGAATTCGAAGGGCTTGAAAAAATCAAGGTTGATTTCCATTATTTGATATCTCTGTTCAATGAGATGCTGATTTCAATAGGTGAACCTGAACTGGCCCGGAGCTTACCCTTTAATCAGGTTGAAATTTTCCGGAATATTGAACATTCAGATGAAAAGTTGACACAGGCGATCGGCATTTGTTTTGAATTGTTGAATCTTGCAGAAGAAAATGCCGCTACCCAGTACAGGAGAAAGATAGAAACAGAATTTGGTTTGAATTCAACCCGGGGATCATGGGGGGAAACCTTGCATTCTCTGAAAAATAAGGGAATGGACGAGTTTGAAATAGCGAAAAAATTACGTGAAGTAAAGGTCGTTCCGGTGTTAACGGCACATCCGACAGAGGCAAAACGACTTACCGTATTGGACATTCACAGGGAACTGTACTTGTTATTGGTTAAAAGAGAAAACCCGAATTGGTCTACCTCTGAACAAGCCGGGCTCAAGCAGGAAATTATCAGCTTAATGGAACGCTGGTGGAGAACTGGTGAGATTTACCTTGAAAAACCGCGCCTTGAAGACGAAAGAAATAACCTGATGTATTATTTTAAGAACGTTTTTCCCGAGGCCTTGCGTTTGACCGATCAACGTTTGCAGGATGCCTGGACAAGCATGGGCTTTTCTTCTGACTTATTAGAATTGCCAGAGCATTATCCTATGATACAATTTGGTAGTTGGGTCGGAGGTGACCGAGACGGGCATCCCTTCGTTACCCCTGAATTCACAGCATCTACCTTGCGTTTACAACGTCAGATAGCGCTTAAAATGATTCGCGATCAGGTTTTTGGGCTGGCAGGAAAACTGAGTTTTTCCATTTACAGGGTTTCTTTTCCTGAGGATTTTTTGAATGAAATTCAGGAGAATGCCCAAAATTTGGGAGAAGCAGGGCAGATGGCCCTCGACAGAAACCCTTCTGAGCCTTTACGACAATTTATCAATCTGCTGCTGGTTCGATTGGATCATACCCTCAAAGGGGATTTAAGCCTTGAGAACAATACTTATTTTAAAACAGCCGGTGAGTTGTCAGCTGAACTGCAGAAATTGAGGCAGCTTTTGTTTGACCTGGGAGCAGGTCGTATTGCGAAACAATCGCTGTTTGCAGTAGAAAGAATCGTGCAGTGTTTTGGATTTCATTTATCCAAGATCGACATCCGGCAGAATAGCGCCTATCACGAAAAGGCGATCAGCCAGATCCTGGAAGCATCCGGATCAGAAAAATCAGACTATGGAAACTGGGATGAAGACAAACGATTGTCTTTTTTAAATCAAGAATTAAAAAGTAACCGACCCTTTCTGGTGGCAGGAACTTCCTGTGGCCCTGAAGCAGATAACGTACTCGGTTATCTGCGCGAAGTCAAAACCTATGTTGATCAATTTGGTAAAGAAGGAATCGGTTCTGTCATTGTCAGCATGACTCGAACTGTAAGTGACCTGCTTCTGGTTCACCTGCTTTTAAGAGAGGTTGGGCTGCATGATGCTGGTCTTCCTGTAGTTCCTTTGCTCGAGACCATAGATGATCTCATCGCAGGACCCGAAATATTGTCGGCTTACCTGAACCATCCGGTTGTTCGGAAGCAGCGTGAAAAATCCGATTCTTTTACCCAGGAAGTGATGCTGGGCTACAGTGACAGTAACAAAGACGGGGGTATTATGACAAGCCGATGGAATATTTACAAAGCCGAAGAAAACCTTACTAAAGTTGGCAGGGACTTGGGTGTGAAATTATGTTTTTTTCATGGACGCGGTGGTACCATCAGTCGAGGAGGAGGTAAGATCCACAGGTTTTTAGACAGCATGCCTCCCGGTTCAATGAGCGGTCATATCAAAATGACAGTCCAGGGAGAGACCATTGCCAACCTTTTTGCCAACAGGCTTACAGCAACCTATAACCTGGAAATGTTTGTTGCCGGAACTGCAAGACAAACCATGATCAGCGATCAAAAAGCTATAGATGAAAGAGGTTACCAGATGATGGATGAATTGGTAACGCTTGCCAGAAAGACTTATCGGAAATTGCTCGATCACCCGAATTTCATTGATTTCTACGCGATGGCAACGCCTATTGACGTGTTGGAGCAAAGTAAGATCGGTTCGAGACCGGCTCGCCGAACGGGCCAACGTTCCCTGGAGGACCTCCGTTCTATTCCATGGGTATTCAGCTGGAGTCAGTCGAGGTTCAACCTAAGCGGATGGTTTGGTATGGGAACAGCTCTGGTTGAATTTCAAAAGCAGCATCCAGAAGATTTCGACTATTTGAAGTTGCTGGCCAAAGACTGGCCCTTCTTAAAATACAGCCTTATCCAAATTGAATCCAATTTATTGAATTCCGACAGTGAGATCATGAATACCTTTGCCAATCTCTTCCGGGATGACCAAACCAGACAGGAATTGATGGATTTGATCCTGACAGACTATCAAACCTGTCTTGGAAAAATTGAGGAAGTCATGGAAGCTTCTGTCAAGGCAAGACGCCTATCAAAGCTTGAGAACAACAAATTGAGGCACGATGCGCTCAAAGTGCTTCATGAGATACAAATAAGCTATCTCAAAAAGTGGCGAGAGATCCGGGAACAGGATCCGGCACAGGGAGATAAACATCTCCTTCAATTGTTATTGCTGGTCAATGCCTTGTCAGGAGGTCTTAAAAATACGGGATAAAGGTTGTTGGATTTTTTATACATGAGTGAATGAATTCATTGCTTGATACAATGGAACATTGAATCATTTGAATATCGAACAGAGAAGGTTTAATTTCGATTATGACCTGATTAAGATTACTCAATCATTAATCCATAAAACTTCTCCGTTCAAACCATGCATTGACGCATTTTTGCATTGTAGCTTTAGAGCATTGTTTCACCTAGCCTTGGCGCCTGAAACCTTAATTTCCGAACGGGTGTACCCCGAAGACCTCAGCTCCGAAACCTTCAGTTGTGGATTGTAGATATCAGAATTCAATCCTTCACATACCCATACCTAATGGTATTGTATCATTGATTTTGTGAATGAGGCGTATTATCCGTATTTTAGATTCCGTACGAAGCCCAAATAGAAATCAAGCATGCTACAGTCACAGAAGAAAATTA
>JAHEHF010000054.1 GCA_024644745.1 Flavobacteriaceae bacterium | reverse complement strand
AATATGATCATTAAATAGGGATTTATATGGCCAATCAAGACTTAAAAACCAAAATTAAAACGGAAGAATATTTCGTTAATATGGGTCCTCAACACCCTGCAGCTCATGGTGTTTTACGTTTATTATTAACCATTGATGGAGAGATAATAAAAAATGTTGAGCCCGATCTCGGTTATATACATCGCTCTATTGAAAAAATGTGTGAAAGAGATAGTTATCAGCAGATCGTTCATCTCACAGACAGAATGGACTATTTGTCTTCTCATATCAATAATGAGGCTGTTTGCCTAGCGGTAGAAAAAGGACTTGAAATAGAGGTTCCTGATCGTGTAAAAGTGATTCGGACTATAATTGCTGAACTTACTCGAATCGCATCACATTGTTTATGGTGGGGTGTAATGGGAATGGACCTTGGAGCATTAACTACCTATTTCTACGCTTTTAGAGATCGCGAGATGATCAACGATATTTTTGAAGAAACCTGTGGTGCCAGACTAACTATGAATTATAACATTCCCGGTGGACTCATGTTTGATGTTCATCCGAATTTTGTAAATCGAACTAAAGAGTTTATCAAGCATTTTAAAACTAAAATTCCTGAATACGACCGCTTGTTAACTGGAAATGTAATTTTTGAGAAAAGAACAAAAGGAGTTGGGATTCTAACAAAAGAGGATGCCATTTCATTTGGTGTAACGGGCCCGGTTGCAAGAGGTTCTGGTTTTTCATGTGATGTGAGAAAACATCATCCCTACAGTGCTTATGATCGGGTTGAATTTAAGGAAGCCTTATTTACGGAAGGAGATACTTATGCGAGATATAAGGTAAGAATAATGGAAATGTGGGAGTCGATGTCAATTATTGAACAATTGATCGATAATATTCCGGAAGGAGAAACCAAAACGACAACAAAAGCTGTAATCAAATTACCAAAAGGTGAATATTACCAGCGGGTTGAAACTGCAAGAGGAGAATTAGGGGTTTATATAAACAGCACCGGAAGTAAAAATCCTTACAGGCTTAAATTCCGTTCACCTGGCTTTTCGAATTTGTCCGTTTTAAACCACATTTCAAAAGGAAGTAAAATAGCCGATTTAGTGGCTACGATGGCTTCATTTGATTTTGTAATTCCAGATATAGATCGCTAATAAGAATAATATTTTAATGATGAATTTACCATTAAGCATAACAAAAACAATAAGTGATTGGGTTTACTCGATCATGCCTGAAAGTGCAGCGACGGTTACAATTTGGGTGTTAATTGCAGTAGCTTATCTAACCTTATTCGCGGTGGCAGGATTGTATTTAGTATTATTGGAACGCAAAGTGGCCGCTTGGTTTCAGCTGAGGTTAGGGCCAAACAGAGTAGGGCCAGGTGGATTGTTCCAAACCATGGCAGACGCCTTAAAACTTGTTTCGAAAGAATTGACAAGTACTGAAAAGGTGGATAAGTTTTTATTCAATTTAGCTCCTTTTTTTGTAATAGTTTCTGCATTAATAGCGATTAGCGTTTTACCTTTTTCAAGACAATTTCAGGCCTTTGATATCAATATAGGGGTATTCTTTTTATTAGCAGTTTCTTCTATTGGGGTGATAGGAATATTATTGGGAGGATGGGCAAGCAATAATAAGTTTGCCTTGATAGGTGCCATGCGAAGCGGATTACAGACGATTAGTTATGAATTGTCCGTTGGGTTGTCCATATTAACTATGGTGTTATTGACAGGATCTTTGCAGCTGTCTGAAATCATTGAAGTACAAAGAACCGGGGGCTGGTTGATCGTACAAGGACATATTCCTGCGATTATCGCCTTTATGATTTTTATGATAGCAGGAACGGCAGAAACAAACAGGGCACCTTTTGATTTGGTAGAAGCAGAATCTGAATTAGGAGCAGGTTTCCACACAGAATATTCAGGGATGAAATTTGCCTATTTCTTTTTAGCGGAATTCATCAATATGTTTATTATTGCCTCAATAGCTGTGGTATTATTTTTTGGCGGATGGTTATCTCCCTTTGGAATCACGGATGATATTACATGGTTCCCTGAATCGATTTGGTTTTTGATCAAGGTACTGATCATTATCTTTTTGATGATGTGGTTTAGGTGGACTTTTCCGCGATTGAGGGTAGATCAGTTATTAACTCTGGAATGGAAGTATTTATTGCCAATAAACTTGGTAAATATCGTAATAATGGCAATTGTAATTTGGTTGAATTGGATAATTTAATAAATGATTAAAGAACGATAATGAGTTATTTTTCAGATATATATCACGGAATAAAAACCTTATTCACAGGAATGAGTGTTACTGGGGGATATTTTATTCGTGCTCGAAAGGGCAGTATAACGCAACAATATCCGGATAACCGGGAAACTTTAAAAATGTTCGATCGGTTTCGAGGAGAAGTTGTCATGCCTCATGATGAAAATAATGAACACCATTGTACCGGATGTCAGAAATGTGAGATAGCTTGTCCTAATGGTACCATTGAGATCGTCTGGGACAGACAGGTAGATCCGGAAACAGGGAAAAAGAAAAAAATGATCGATAAGCATATTTACCATTTATCCATGTGTACCATGTGTGGTTTATGTATCGAAGCTTGCCCGACTGATGCTATTGTCTGGGCACAGAATTATGAAAATTCTGTTTATGACAGAAGCGCGCTAACTAAAGTATTGAATCAACCCGGCTCTAAGGTAAAAGCAGGAATAGAAGATTAATAGTATGGAAAGAATTGTATTTTATATGATTGCTTTGATCATGATCGTTTTCGCGATTAAAGCGGTTTCAAGTAGAAAAATGCTAAGAGCAGTGATTTACCTTTTATTCGTATTGATAGGAATCGCAGGGATCTATTTTCTGGTTGATTATTCCTTTATGGCTGCTGTTCAATTGGCCGTTTATGCAGGTGGTGTAATCGTTTTGATCATTTTCTCTGTATTGCTGGTACATCATATAGAATTAAGGCTTGAAGTTTCAAAATTATCTCAACGTGTTTTGGCTGGATTGTTGAGTCTTTCAGGACTCAGCATGACTTTATATGCAATTTTTACATATGACTTTAATGTGGTCCAAAACACAAATAGTATTGAAGTAAATGATATCGGACTTGGCATGCTGAGTTACAAGGCAGGAGGGTTTATACTTCCTTTCGAAGTTGTTAGTGTGTTACTTGTAGCCGTTATGATCGGTGCCATTGTGATAGCAAAAGGGAAAAAATTAGAACAATAAATTGGTTTAGATGATACAAGGAATAAGTATATACGAGATATTAACCCTGACCTCAGTGATATTTTTTATCGGTGTTTATGGTTTTCTCACCCGAAAAAATTTGATAACAATGCTCTTGTCAATTGAATTGATATTGAATGCATCGGCAATCAACTTTGTTGTGATCAATACCTATCTGTTTCCGGAAAACCTTCAGGGCGTATTTTTTTCTGTTTTCATAGTAGCTATTGCTGCGGCAGAAACAGCTTTGGCTGTGGCCATAGTGATCAACCTGTACAAATTGATAACCTCTGTTGAAGTCGAGGATACAGAAACAATGAAATATTGATATCATATTAATAAAACAATTATGGATTTCACCTATACCATTTTAATTCCACTTATTCCTCTTGCAGTATTTCTGCTTTTGGGTATGAATTACAATAAGATAAAACCCGCAGTATCCGGCTGGATCGGTTCAATGGGTCTTTTTGTCGCTTTGCTGCTTTCTTATTATACGGCTTATAAGTATTTCTTTGAGGTAGGCAAGGTCAATGAGGTTTATCAGACTTTTACACACCAATGGAGATGGATGAGTTTTACCGACAGCCTTTACATAGACATGGGTGTCATGATCGATCAGATTTCGGTAATGATGCTTATTGTCGTTTCAACAATTTCCTTCATGGTGCATTTGTACAGCAGGGGTTATATGAAAGGAGATTCCGGATACACTAAATTTTTCTCTTTTCTTTCCTTGTTCACGTTTTCAATGATGGGATTGGTATTGGCTGTAAACTTATTTCAAATCTATATATTCTGGGAACTCGTTGGAGTATCTTCATTTTTGCTGATCGGATATTACTATACCAAGCCCTCTGCTGTGGCAGCGGCGAAAAAGGCATTTATCGTGACCAGATTTGCTGACCTGGGATTTTTGATCGGAATACTGATCATTGGTTATTACGGTGGTTCATTTGATTTTGTGACGCTTACAGATCCCGAAGGAAATGCGATCCTCAACTGGGCATCTACCTCATTTATGGGACTTTCAGTGATCACTTGGGGTCTCCTGCTCATTTTTATGGGAGGTGCCGGAAAATCAGCCATGTTCCCTCTGCATATCTGGCTGCCTGATGCCATGGAGGGTCCTACGCCTGTTTCGGCCCTGATTCATGCGGCAACTATGGTGGTTGCGGGTGTTTATCTGGTTGCAAGGTTGTTCCCGATGTATTATTTCGTGGAGGATGGCTACGCACTTAATCTTGTGGCCTGGGTTGGTGCTTTTTCATCCCTGTTTGCTGCCATCATCGCTCTCACGCAAAACGATATAAAAAGGGTGCTTGCATTTTCAACCATGTCTCAGATTGGTTATATGATGCTTGCTCTTGGTGTGTCAGGATATGACGGCCACGACGGACTCGGATATATGGCCTCCATGTTCCATCTGTTTACTCATGCCATGTTTAAGGGGCTGCTCTTTTTAGGTGCCGGTTCCATTATTCATGCCATTCACAGCAATTATCTGCAGGATATGGGAGGGCTTCGAAAGTATATGCCCGTGACCCATATTACATTTTTAATCGCGGCTTTATCCATCGCAGGATTTCCTGGGTTTGCAGGATTTTTCAGTAAGGATGAGATCCTTGTCGCGGCTTTTGAGCACAATCGGATCATCTATATTATTGGTGTAATTGTTGCCGGATTGACTGCCTTTTATATGTTCAGGTTGTACTTTGGAATATTTTGGGGAAAGGATACAAAATATGAGCACACACCCCATGAGTCGCCGGTTTCAATGACCTTTCCGCTTGTATTTTTGGCCTTTATGAGTATTGCTGCCGGATACATCCACTTCAGTGAATATGTTTCTGCAGACAGGCAACCCTTTGAGGCGCATCTGAATTATCCCCTGGCTGCCATTGCTGTAGGAGTGGGATTACTCGGTATAATCCTTGCCTTTGTTTTTTACAAAAAGCCGGGAAATTTACCCGAAAAAGTTTCCAAAGCGTTTGGGGTACTCTATCAATGGGCCTATGACAAGTTTTACTTTGATGAATTGTATTTGTTTGTCACCAAGGAGATCATTTTCAAAAGAATTTCGGCTCCTTTTGCCTGGTTCGACAGGCATGTTGTGGACGGAACCATGGACCTGATCGGAAATTCGACCGTTTCAGGATCGGAAAAAATTAAGAAAATACAGTCTGGAAGGATACAGGATTACGCTTTGGCCTTTGTAGCAGGAGCCGTTGTGCTCGCCATGATTTTTATTTATAAATGGATTATTTAATTGTAAGATGGATATATTAACCTTATTTGTTGTCGTACCGGTCATCACTATTTTGGCACTTGTTTTTGCCAAAAGTTTAAAGCAGTCCAGAGTCATTGCCGCCATCGGGATGTTCGTACAGTTTGTCATGTCGATAAACCTCATATTTGCTTATTTCAAAGAAAAGAAAGTCAATGATGACATCATGGTATTTACCAAAGATTATCTTTGGTTTGAACAGTTTAACATTCATTATACCATCGGGGCAGACGGAATTACCGTAGCCATGATCGTCTTGGCGTCTATTGTTGTACTGGCGGGTGTTTTTATATCCTGGAAAATGGAAGACCTGCACAAGGAGTTCTTTATTTCTCTCATTGTGCTTGCCACGGGCGTCTTTGGATTTTTTATTTCCATCGATCTCTTTACCATGTTCCTTTTTTATGAAATTGCTGTGATCCCTATGTTCCTGCTCATTGGAATCTGGGGTTCCGGACCCAAAGAATATTCCGCCATGAAATTGACCCTGATGCTGATGGGGGCCTCGGCTTTACTGCTTGTGGGGATACTCGGTATCTATTTCAATTCAAATGCAGATGGAGGAGCTTTAACCTATAACATACTTGAAATTGCCCAGGTAAATATTCCTGTTGAGGCCCAAAACCTCTTCTTCCCGCTGACCTTTATCGGATTCGCTGTATTGGGAGCTCTGTTTCCCTTTCACACCTGGTCACCCGATGGTCACGCATCGGCACCCACAGCGGTATCCATGCTCCATGCAGGTGTACTTATGAAACTGGGGGGTTACGGCGTGTTTAGAGTGGCAATGTACCTATTGCCTGAAGGAGCCATGAACTGGTCAAACTTTTTTATTGTGCTTTCGGTCATCGGTGTATTTTACGGTGCTTTGGCGGCAATCAGGCAAACCGACCTGAAGTATATCAATGCCTATTCATCGGTGAGTCATTTGGGAATGGTTTTATTCGCCTTGTTGATGCTCAATAAAACGGCCTGGAACGGAGCTATTCTCCAATCCTTGTCGCATGGATTCATGACAGCACTTTTCTTTGCCCTGATCGGGATGATTTACGGAAGAACGCATACCAGGGATGTCACCAAAATGAGTGGTCTGCTGAAGGTGATCCCATTTATTTCGGTCATGTATGTCATTGCTGGTCTGGCCTCTCTGGGTTTACCTGGCTTCAGCGGATTCATGGCGGAGATGCAAATTTTTGTAGGTGCTTTTCAGCATCCTGATATGTTTCACAGGGTGGCCACGATCATTACCATTTCTGCAATTGTGATTACAGCGGTCTATATTTTAAGGGTTGTGGGACTGATGCTTATGGGGCCTGTTAAGAATGATGATTATATGGTTTTGGAAAAGGCGACATGGTTTGAGCGTGTGGGCGTTATTCTGTTGCTGATCCCTATTGTGTTTATGGGGGTAACACCGATATGGCTGAGTGATATGATCAGAGAGAGTCTGCAGCCTTTTATAGAAAGAATGATGTAGTTGAGAGTGTTCAATCGAAATATAATGACAGGTAAAAAATAAACGAAAAAGGTCATCATATTTTGACAATAAATTAATGATTAAAGAATTTATATTATGGATTTAGGGGGGTTTTTATTAATGAGACAAGAGATTGTTTTGCTGGCGGTGATCTTACTGCTCCTTGTTCTTGAGATTTTCATGAGCAACAAGCGGGCTCTCGTCAACGGGGCCATCATTTTATTTGCCATTCACACCGTAATAGGTTTTGTGCCTTTGGATCAGGGACAATTGTTCGGCGGAATGTTTAAGACCACTCCACTGGTTCATATGTTCAAGAATGTTTTAAATTTCGGGGTGTTGATCATTCTGTTGCAGTCTGCAGACTGGATCAAAAAGGAATTGATTGAACAGCACAAGTCAACTGAGTTTTTTGTACTGATGCTGTCTTCGCTCTTGGGAATGTATTTTATGATCTCATCAGGTGATTTTCTGATGTTCTATCTTGGGCTAGAATTGTCAGCCCTCCCCATTGCAGCCCTTGTTGCATTTGAAACGACCAAGAGGGTATCGGCCGAAGCAGGGATCAAGTTCATTCTGTCTGCGGCATTGGCCTCAGGTACTTCGGTTTTCGGGGTGTCGTTGATTTACGCTACAACAGGAACCATTTATTTTGAGGAGTTGGCCAGCGTACTGGCTTATTCAAACCTGAGTCTTCTCGGATTTATATTTTTCTTTGCAGGACTGGCCTTTAAAATTTCCTTGGTACCATTTCATTTCTGGACAGCCGATGTGTACGAGGGCGCTCCCATTGGTGTTACCTCATATCTTTCAGTTATTTCAAAAGGTTCTGCCGTTTTTATTCTAATGATCATTTTGTTTACCGTGATGAAACCATTTGAAATGATCACGACCCATCTTTTGTATGTCGTTTCGGTTGCAACCATGTTCATTGGAAATTTATTTGCCCTGAGGCAGCAAAATATGAAGCGCTTCCTTGCTTTTTCGTCCATAGCACAGGCAGGGTTTATTTTATTGGGAATTTTGTCAAATGACCAGTTAGGGGTTTCCACCGTTGTCTTCTTTGTTTCCATTTATGTGTTTACGAATCTGGCAGCCTTTGGGGTGATACAGTCTATCTCGGCAAGAACAGGTAAGGAAAATATGGATGATTATAATGGCCTCTACCGCACGAATCCAAAGCTTAGTTTGATCATGATGCTGGCATTGTTCTCCCTGGCAGGGATTCCGCCTGTTGCAGGTTTTTTCGGGAAGTTCTTTTTATTTACGGCCGCAGCGAGCCAGGGATTGTATTTTCTCGTTTTTCTCGCCGTTGTCAACGTCACCATTTCACTTTATTACTATCTCCTGGTCGTAAGGGCCATGTTTTTGCGCAAAAGTGATAACCCGATCCCGTATTTTGAAAATAATTTCACGATGAAGCTCGGGTTGGTACTTGCTGTCATCGGTGTGTTGCTGATCGGTATTTACAGCCCGATTTACGAATTAATTTATCAGTTGAGCATATTTTAGACATTAAAGATATTTGAATTATGGGTTTAGAAGGAAAACATCAGTTCGGCTCCATAGAAGAACAAAGAGTGACCTTTGTGGAAAAGAAGATCACAAAAGAAAGAATGGAATTTCTCAAAAGTCTATTGGAATTCAATGGTTTTGAGGTCATTCTTCAGGAAGAAAAAAGAAAAACAGAAGAAGAACCTCAGCTCTATACCGTCGGGGTAACTGACATGGTTTTCAATCCTACAATTTACATTTTTCAAAGACGCTTAAAGACCCTCGATGGCAAGCATATCGTGAATCAGGATTACTGGAATCAGATCTCAGAAGATACCAAACCCCAATACTGGAAGAATTCCTGAAAAACCCCATCAGTTAAAGCGATTGAGTAAAAACCAGGCCATACGCGTTTTATGAATCGCGGCAAGGGTTTTTTTAAACAGTATCGATGACCATTTCGGTTCAGTATGCTGCCTGCTCTTGTTTTCATCAAAGTCTCTTTTTTAGATTGGATTTTTTAAGAATCGCATCCATTTTTTGCTGAAATATAATTTATATACCCAATTCTTTTAGAATGCCATAATATTTTCATATATTGAAAAATTCAAATTACAATGTATATGATAGTGATTATCAGTGCATTACCATAATAAAAGAACTATTTTATCATGAAAATTTTGAATGTAAGTGCCGAGTGTTTTCCGGTGGCCAAAGTTGGCGGGCTGGCAGACGTAGTTGGGGCTTTACCCAAATATCAGAATAAAATGGGGGTAACTTCAGAAGTTGTTATGCCTTTTTACGCAAATTCTTTTGCCGAGGGAAGAAACTTTAAGACAATTTTCAAAGACCATTTGAAACTGGGAAAACTACACTTTGATTTTGAAGTTCTGGTACCCGAGGAACCCTTGGAATTCCCGGTATATTTAGTCAGAATTCCTGGATTGCTTGACAGGTCTGAAGTATATTCCTATGAAGATGACACGGAACGATTTCTTGCTTTTCAAATTGCCGTTTTAGAATGGGTCCTCAGCATGAAAGAAAGACCTTCGGTCATACATGCACATGACCATCATGCAGGCTTTATCGCCTTTTTGATGTCTCATGCCAGAAAGTATGCTGCCCTGAAGGAAATACCTACGGTTCTTACCATTCATAATGCACAGTACCAGGGTCAGTTTGGTTATGACAAACTGCGTTATTTTCCTGAATTTGATCTTGATAAAATCGGACTTATAGACTGGGACGGGGCGATCAACCCGCTGGCGACAGGGATCAAGTGTTCCTGGAGGGTTACAACCGTATCTCCCAGTTACCTTGAGGAGCTGAAGTCTGAAGGCAAAGGACTTGAGAATCTGATCACAAATGAAAGCAGTAAGTTCTCTGGCATTTTAAATGGAATTGATTCAGAAGTTTGGAATCCGGCCACAGATGAACTGTTGGTAAAAAATTATTCGAATAAAACGCAAACAGAATGAAGGCACTTTTTTATACCAGAGAATTTCCTCCCTATGTTTATGGGGGAGCAGGGGTGCATGTAGAATATTTAGCAGCCGAACTGGCAAAACTCATGGAACTTGATGTGCGATGCTTCGGGGATCAGGATGAACGTTCCGGTAATTTATCGGTGAAAGGATTTCCATTTGAATCAAATGCTTTTGAGCATTCCAATGAAAAGCTCAGAGCAGTTTTTAAAACCTTGAGTACCTGTATTCACATGAATGCAGATGAGGTGGATGCAGATATTGTGCACTGTCATACCTGGTATGCCCAGTTTGCAGGGATACTTACAAAATTGTGTTATGGAATACCTTTGGTCATTACAACGCATTCCCTTGAACCCCTGAGGCCATGGAAAAGAGAACAGCTGGGCAGGGGCTACGATGCTTCTTCATGGGTAGAGAAAACCGCTATAGAAATGGCAGATGCCATTATAGCTGTTTCAGAAGAGACCAAAACGGATGTTTTAAAACATTTTGATGTTGACAAAGAGAAAGTAAAGGTGATCTACAATGGCATAAACCTTCAGGAATATGTAGTGACCAGCGCAACGTCCACACTTGAAAAATACGGCATTGACCAGTCAAAACCCTTTGTGCTGTTCGTTGGAAGGATTACCAGGCAAAAAGGGATCATTCATTTGGTGAATGCCATTAAATATATTGACCCCGACACGCAGATTGTATTGTGTGCAGGAGCTCCGGATACGCCTGAAATTGCCAAAGAAATGGAAGACAGTGTCAAAGAAGTGAAAAAGACCAGAGACAATGTGATCTGGATTGATGTCATGCTGGATAAAGCATCGGTCATACAACTTTATTCTCATGCTGATGTTTTTTGCTGTCCCTCTATTTATGAACCGTTCGGCATCATCAATATTGAAGCAATGGCATGTGAAACAGCTGTAGTGGCAAGTGCAGTTGGAGGAATTAAGGAAGTTGTTGTTGATGGTGAAACAGGGATTCTGGTTCCTTTGGAGCAGCAGGATGAAGCGCCTTTTGAGCCTGTGGACCCGGATAAATTTTCGCATGACCTGGCAAATGGAATTAATAAAATAATCAATGATAAAGCACTTTCAGTGCGCATGGCAAAAAATGGAAGAAAGCGGGTTGAAGAAACTTTTGATTGGATTGCCATTGCAAAACAGGTAGAGGATCTGTATAAGTCATTGTTGTAATCGAGCATGTTTTGATCAGTGAAAAAGAACCCGTTTTGGACTTGAATTCAGGGAAGGCGGCAAACAAGTTGTATCTGTGCAAAAGGTTTGATTTGGACGAATCCAAACCTTTGTTTTCATTTATTGGCAGACTTGTTTATGAAAAAGGAGCAGATCTTTTTTCATCCATTTTATACAAATCCCTGCTTAAGGAAAAAATTAATATCTTGATACTGGGAACAGGAGATAAGGCGGTGGAGTCTGAATTAAAATCGCTTCGTGTGCATTTTAACAAATCTTATGCCTGTACGATTGGCTATGATGAAAAACTGGCCCATCAAATGTATGCGGGCTCAGATTTTTTGCTGATGCCGTCAAGAATAGAGCCTTGTGGTCTGAACCAGATGTACGCGTTGCGATACGGTACGATACCCGTAGTTAGAAGGGTCGGAGGACTCAAGGATACGGTTATTGACATTGGAGACGGTGGTTTTGGCATATGCCATGTTCACGCCTCGGTTGAGGATGTATGTGATTCTATTGATCGGGCGGTAGCTTTATTTGAGAATAAGGATCAATTTATAAAAACCAGAGAAAAATGCATGCTGTTAGATCACTCATGGGATAAATCAGCGAAGGAATATTTAACTTTGTATAAATCTTTAACCCCTTAGTATATGTTTACAAAACAAGTTTTAAGTATTATTTTAGGTGGCGGTCAGGGATCGAGACTATATCCGTTGACAGAAAGTCGATCCAAACCTGCTGTACCCATTGCAGGTAAATACAGGTTGGTGGATATTCCAATTTCCAATTGCATCAACTCTGAAATCAAACGAATATATGTGCTGACACAGTTTAATTCTGCTTCCCTGAACAGGCACATTAAAAACACCTATCATTTTAGTTTTTTCAGCAAGGCATTCGTTGACGTACTCGCAGCAGAGCAAACCCCTATGAGTGATACCTGGTTCCAGGGAACTGCTGATGCCGTAAGGCAGAGCATGCACCATTTTTTAAGGCATGAATTTGAATATGCCCTGATCTTGTCAGGGGATCAGTTGTATCAGATGGACTATAACCTGATGCTGGAACAACACGTTGCGAGCGGGGCGAAGATATCCATAGCAACGATTCCGGTCAATGCCAAAGAGGCTACTTCTTTTGGGATTCTCAAATCAGATGACAAAAATGAAGTCACTTCTTTTATTGAAAAACCGGAGGCCTCATTATTGCCTGAATGGACCTCTGAGGTTAGTGATGAAATGAAATCAAAAGGCCGAAATTATCTGGCCTCCATGGGAATTTATATTTTTAACAGGGACTTGCTGATCGATCTGATGAAAAATCCTGACACCAATGATTTTGGTAAGGAAATCATTCCTCAGTCTATAGGCAAGCATAAAGTTTTAAGTTACCAGTATGAAGGATACTGGACAGACATAGGAAACATTGATTCCTTTTTCGAAGCAAACCTTGGCCTGACAGATGAAATTCCTCAATTCGATCTGTATGACCGTAACAACAGGATCTACACCAGGGCAAGGATGCTGCCTACCTCTAAGATCTCAGGAACAACGCTCAACAGAAGTATTATCGGAGAAGGGTGTATCATTCACGCCGCGAAAATAGAACGCTCAGTGATTGGGATCCGTTCGAGGATCGGCACTGATTCAACTGTGATCAACACCTATATGATGGGAAATGACACCTATGAGACCCTCGAGGAGATCAATCAAAATAAGATCGACAACGTCATGGGAATCGGCGAGCGATGTTTCATTAAGAATGCCATCATCGATAAGAATTGCCGAATCGGTGATGACGTAAGGATCAATGGCGGACATCATTTGAAAGATACAGAGACGGAAACTTATTGTATCAGAGAAGGAATCGTCGTGATCAAAAAGGGAGCCGAAATTCCTAAAGGATTTGTTATTTAAAAACTAATTTTAAGGCATATGCTGAAACAGGAACGCGTAGTCATTGACAAGGTGACACCACAGATAAATGAAGGGCAGTTTTCTATTAAAAGAGTTGTGGGTCAACATGTTGCAGTATCGGCAGATGTTTTGGCCGACGGACATGACATCATCGCTGCATCGGTTTTGTTCAAACATTCAGAACAGAAAACCTGGAGCGAGGTCCGGATGAACCCCACCCATAATGATGTCTGGCAGGCTTCTTTTAAAGTTGAAAAACAAGGCGTTTACACGTATAAAATTCAGGGATGGATCGATTATGCCCTGAACTGGCAATACGGCATTGGACGTAAGATTGCCGACCAGCAGCATGTGAGTTCTGAACTTTTGGAAGGGGTAAGCCATCTGGAAAATATTTTGAAGAAGGCCAATAAAAAAGAAAAGGACTACCTGATCAAATTGATTGATCTTTTCAAAAATGAGCAGTCATATGAATTGGCCGTCAAAGAAGCGGTCGGTGAAAAGCTACAATCCATTTTTGAAAAATACCCGGAAAAAAAACTGGCGAATCATTCTCATGAGCTCAGCATATATGTCGATCGAAAAAAGGCCTTGTTTAGTACCTGGTATGAATTTTTCCCAAGGTCAGCATCTCAAAAAAAGAATATTCACGGTACTTTTAAAGATTGCATTCCACTGCTTGACCGGGTGGCTGCCATGGGTTTTGATACCCTGTATTTTCCTCCGATACATCCCATAGGAGAGGTGAACCGAAAAGGAAAGAACAACACAACAGAAGCGAAGTCAGATGACGTGGGATCCTGTTGGGGAATCGGGTCCAGATTCGGGGGGCACAAAGACATTCATCCTGAGCTGGGTTCTATCGATGATTTTAAAGCCCTTGTGGCTAAGGCCAAGGAGCTTGACATTGAGATCGCCATGGATTATGCCTTGCAGGCCGCTCCGGACCACCCATGGGTCAAGGAACATCCCTCATGGTTCAAATGGAGACCCGATGGAACAGTGCAATACGCAGAAAACCCACCCAAGAAATATCAGGACATTTTACCCATTTATTTTGAAACAAAAGATTATGAGGCGCTTTGGAAAGAATGCCTCGATATTCTTATATACTGGATCAATTGCGGCATTCGAATTTTCAGGGTCGACAACCCGCATACAAAACCTTTTTACTTTTGGAACTGGATCATTGAGGAAGTGAAACAGCAGCATCCGGATATCATTTTTCTCGCCGAAGCCTTTACCAAGCCAAAGATCATGCAGCAGCTGGCCAAACAAGGCTATACGCAATCATACACATATTTTACCTGGCGTGAGAACAAGCATGAGCTGATTGAATATGTTGAAGAGTTGACCAAAAGCGGGCAGGGAGAATACATGAGGCCTAATTTCTGGCCCAATACCCCCGACATCAACCCCTTTCATTTGCAGGGGGCGAATGAATCCAGGCATATTCAAAGATATGCACTGGCTGCGACATTGAGCTCGAATGTTGGCATTTATGGTCCTGTATTTGAACAAATGCGCAGTGAACCCTTACCCGGAAAAGAAGAATACTTGAACTCTGAGAAATTTCAGATCGCTCATTACGACTGGAATGCTAAGAACTGGCTGATCAAGCTTATTTCAGGGATCAATAAGGCCAGAAAGGAGCATGAGGCTCTGCAACAAACCAATAATATCAGATTTTGCCATATTGAAAATGACAAGCTTATCGCTTTTTATAAATGGAATGATGCCAGAACCAGTGAGGTACTGGTCATCATTAGTCTTGATGATCATTACAGCCAAAGGGGTACGGTTCAGTTACCCGTACACGAACTCGGTATTGGCCATGACCATAAATTAGTGATGAGGGACCTGATCCCCGATGTTACCTATGACTGGAACGGGGAGTGGAATTTTGTTGAATTGCATCCGAACATGCCCTTGCATATATTTGAAATTAATAAATAACCATGCCAGACAAAGTTGTAAAAAGTAAACTCCAATCCACCTTTGAATTTGAAGGTGTCTGGGAAGACTTGCTTGAAAATGAAGATTTTCTAAAGGTCTTTCTTTCTGAGGTTCTGGAAGATTATATTGTCAAGCAGCGTTGGTACGGCGGGAAGGCGAGTAAACTGAAATACATTGAACTTACCGAGTATTTCAGGATTCAGCAGAAAGGAGAAGTCTATTTTGGACTGATCCTGGAGATCGATTTTGCAGAAGCTTTTTATCACCATTATTTTCTGCCCATCGCCTTTGTTACTGATTTGAATTTTGCCAAAAGCGACAGGATCCTTCCCATTCAGATACAAGGACAGCAGGGTTATATCATTGATGCCATAAATCTGGAGGCATTCAGGAAACTTGTATTCGAAAGAATACTGGGTGCGGCACCTCTGGACCGCACAAAAGTGCAGTACCACAGGAGTGAAAGTTTTACCAATGTGAGTTATGAATCTTCGAGGTTCATGGGGCTTGAGCAAAGCAATACCTCCATCATTTACAATGAGAATTACGTGTTGAAGTTTTTCAGGAGGATTTTTGCCGATAAGAATCCTGATTATGAAATGAGCAGGTTCCTGACCGAGATCAAGGATTTTAAAAATACCCCTGCCTATCAGGGAAGCATCAATATCATAGATTCCGACAATGTCAACATCACCATTGCCCTGATGCAAAAAATGGTTCCCAACAAGGGAGATGCCTGGGAATATATGCTCAAGGAACTTCACAGGGTTTTTCTCAATCTTGAAACCAAGCATATCTCAACAGTATCGCTCCCGAGGGTCGATATGTTCGAACGCCTGTCCATTGATCAGGTAAAACCAGAGATCATTGACTGGGCCGGTCTTAATTTGTTCCAGAAGATTAAATTACTGGCCAAAAGAACAGCCGAAATGCATATTGTTCTGGGCTCTGAATTTGAAGATACTGCATTTACACCCAATCACTTCAACGGTGATTATGAAGTCTGGCTCAAAAATCGTCTGATCTACCAGTTTCAGAACAGGCTGAATACCATTGAGAACCGAATGCACATGCTCGATGGCATGGCACTTCAACTGGCCAAAGAATTTTTGGAAAAGAAAACCCTGATCAGAAAGCGGATCACTAATTTTAACTGGACCAAACTAAAAGGAGAACGCATCCGTCTGCACGGTGATTATCATTTGGGTCAGATTCTTGTTACCGATGATGATTTTTTTATTCTTGATTTTGAAGGGGAACCTGAAAGCACGATCCGTGACAGAAAAGTGAAGCAACCTCCCTTAAAGGATGTTGCAGGTTTGTTCAGGTCATTTCATTATGCTATTTATGCAACCATTTTTAACAATGGAGAATCGTACCATCGCACCCAGGAAGAGTTGTTTGAGGCCGCTGAGGTGCTTTACGGTTATTTGACCAGTGTATTTCTTGGAGAATACACCGAACAAGTTCAAAACGCCAATCTGAATATTGGCTACAATCAGGAGCGCATCTTTATATTGAAATATTGCCTGCTTGAAAAGGCGGTATATGAGATCGGATATGAATTAAATTCAAGACCCCGTTGGGCCCTGATTCCCTTAAAAGGAATTTCAAATATTATAAACCATTAAACGTATGGCAGAAGTTATCAATTATAGTCTCTTTAGCGATTTTGACGTCAATTTATTTAAATCCGGAAAGCATTACCGCCTTTACGAAAAATTCGGATCTCACCCTGTCACCGTCGACGGTGTTGCAGGAACCTATTTTGCGGTATGGGCCCCTTCGGCCAAATCGGTTTCTGTCATTGGAGACTTTAATTTTTGGAATGACAAACAGCACCCTTTGAGCGTACGTTGGGATGAATCCGGAATATGGGAGGGTTTTATTCCCGATGCCCATGAAGGAATGCGTTACAAGTATAAAATTAAGTCGAATCACAATCATATTGTCACCGAAAAAGCAGATCCTTATGCATTTTCGAGCGAGCTTCCTCCCAATACAGCTTCTATTATCAGAAGCATTGAAGGCTACAAGTGGAAAGACAAATCATGGATGGGCTATAGAAAAGAGAAGAATGGCCTTGACAGACCCTATGCTGTATACGAGGTGCATCTGGGCTCATGGATGCGCAATGCATCTGACAACAGTTTTTTGAGCTATGACCAGCTTTCGGACAAGCTCGTGGCCTACCTTAAAAAAATGAATTTTACCCACGTGGAGTTCATGCCCGTCATGGAGTATCCTTTTGACCCTTCATGGGGATACCAGCTCGTGGGCTATTACGCGCCGACCTCGAGGTTTGGATCCGCAACGGATTTCATGAAGCTCTGTGACAAATTGCACCAAAACGATATCGGGATCATACTCGACTGGGTGCCTTCCCATTTCCCTTCCGACGATCATGGCCTGGGATTTTTTGATGGCAGTCACCTTTATGAGCATCCCGACCCGAGACGGGGCTATCATCAGGATTGGAAAAGTTTGATCTTTAACTATGGCAGAAATGAAGTAAAATCTTTTCTGATCAGTAATGCCTTTTATTGGTTCGATAAGTATCATGTTGATGGCCTTCGTGTAGACGCGGTGGCTTCAATGCTTTACCTGGATTATTCGCGAGAAGATGGGGAATGGGAACCCAACATTTATGGAGAAAGAGAAAATCTTGAAGCTATTTCCTTCCTGAAGGATTTTAACCATGAGGTGTATTCAAATTTTGAGGGCATACAAACCATTGCTGAAGAATCTACAGCCTTTTCAGGGGTGACCAAACCCGTGGAACTGGGAGGCTTGGGTTTTGGAATGAAATGGATGATGGGCTGGATGCATGATACTCTGGAGTATTTTTCCAAGGATCCTATTTACAGAAAACACCATCAGAATGAGATCACTTTTAGCCTGGCCTATGCTTTTTCAGAAAATTTCATGCTGCCCCTGTCCCATGATGAAGTGGTATACGGTAAAAACTCCTTGCTGGGCAAGATGCCGGGCGATGAATGGCAGCGATTTGCCAATATGAGATTGCTTTATGCCTATATGTATACGCATCCGGGAACCAAACTGATCTTTCAGGGGGGTGAATTCGGACAGTCGGCCGAGTGGAATTTTGACCAGAGCCTTGACTGGCACTTGCTGGAGTACAAACCACATAAAGGCTTGCAAAGCTTTGTAAAAGATTTGAACACCTTTTACAAAGGTACCCCCGCTCTGTATGAGAAGGCTTTCAGTGGTGAAGGATTTGAATGGATCAATTACGGGGATCATGAAAATTCGGTGATTTCCTATATTCGAAAAGGCCATGATGAGGTCAACGATCTTGTTGTTGTCTGTAACTTTACCTCAGTGGTCAGAGAAAATTACAAAATTGGCCTTCCAAGAAAAGGAAAACTCAAGCAAGTGCTCAACAGTGATTTCAAAAAATATTTTGGAAGTGGTGTCAGCAATTCCAGAGAGATTAAGATTTCTAAAGAGGAAAGAGACGGCAAGCCATTTTCTGCAGCCATCACGCTGCCACCTTTAAGTTTGGTGGCCTTTAAGATAATATAGTACAGATTTTCTGGTTTTTTAAATTAAGCCCCGTTATTTTTGCGAACTACGTAAAAATAACGGGTTTTTTTAGGTTTTCGATATGCGCTGGCCTGTTGAATTTTATTAGGTTTGTAGATTATGAGGACCCCCGAAAAGGAGGGAGTTAAAATGAAGCTATATGATATTAAATACTGAGTTGGAATACAAGGGGAATTTGTTCCCGTCGAAGATCATTTCTTACCGAAAGGATGTAAATACCCTGTATTTCACGACAGAAAATTATGTGGTGCTGCAAGTGACCGTTGAAAGAGACAGCGTCCTGCGATTCCGCTACAGCACCAAAACCATATTCGATAAGGATTTTTCCTATGCCATCACCAAATATGCCAGTAAAGGATTCAACCATCTGGAAATTACAGAAGATGAAATAAATTATGTGGTGACGACCTCTAAACTGATCTGTAAAATCGCCAAGGCTGATTTGAGAAAATCGATTTTCGATGCCAAAGACGGAAAGCTGATTTGTGAGGATGAATTGGGATTTCACTGGGAAGAAAGTTATGAATACGGAGGAGATATTGTTAAGATGTCTAAGGTTTCTCAGGATAGTGAGGCCTTTTACGGTTTGGGCGACAAACCCGTGCATATCAACTTGAAAGGAAAGCGGTTTGAGAATTGGGTAACGGATTCTTATGCCTACGGAAGGGATACCGACCCTATTTATAAAGCCATACCCTTTTATATTGGTCTGCACCATTCAAAATCGTATGGAATCTTTTTTGACAATACCTTCAGGTCCTATTTTGACTTTTGTGCGGAACGGAGAAATATTACGAGTTACTGGGCCGAAGGGGGTGAAATGAACTATTATTTTATTTACGGTCCCGACATGACGGATGTAGTTGCTTCTTATACCGATCTGACCGGGAAGCCCCATCAATTGCCTCCTCTGTGGGCCCTGGGATACCATCAGTGTAAATGGAGCTACTATCCTGAATCAAATGTGAAATCCATCGCCAAGGAATTCAGGGACCTGAAGATCCCTTGTGACGCGATTTACCTGGATATTGATTATATGGATGGGTTCAGGTGTTTTACCTGGAATAAAGAATACTTCCCTGATCCGAAGCGAATGGTTAAGGAACTTGCAGATGACGGCTTTAAAACTATAGCAATCATAGATCCGGGAATCAAGATTGACATGGACTATAATATCTTTAGGGAGGCGCTTGAGAAGGATTATTTTTGTAAAAGGGCAGACGGACCGTATATGAAAGGTAAAGTATGGCCGGGAGAATGTTTCTTTCCTGATTTTACTGATCCTGAAGTTCGGGAATGGTGGTCGGGCCTGTACAAAGAACTGATCGAGGAGATAGGCGTGAAGGGTGTTTGGAATGATATGAATGAACCTGCTGTTATGGACGTTCCCGGAAAAACCTTTCCGGATGACGTTAGACATAATTATGAAGGTATAAGGTGCAGTCACAGAAAGGCGCATAACATATACGGCATGCAAATGGCAAGGGCCACCTACCAGGGATTGAAAAAGTTTTCTTATCCGAAAAGACCTTTTGTGATTACCAGGGCCGCCTATTCAGGAACACAGCGTTATACTTCGACTTGGACAGGCGATAATGTGGCCACCTGGGACCATTTGAATATTGCGAACATACAGGCTCAGAGGCTGAGCATGTCAGGATTTTCATTTGTGGGATCAGACATTGGAGGATTCGCCGAACAGCCCAATGGAGAGCTTTACGCCCGCTGGATACAGCTGGGTATGTTCCATCCTTTTTTCAGGACACATTCTTCAGGAGATCACGGAGATCAGGAACCCTGGGCATTTGGAGCCAATATTACGGATATCGTTCGAAAATTCATTGAGATCAGGTACCAGTTGTTACCTTATTTGTACACCGCCTTCTGGAGGTACGCCGAAGAGGGAATCCCCATTTTGAAATCTCTGGTGCTGTTTGACCAGGAAGACAGGCACACACATTACAGGAATGATGAATTCATTTTCGGTGAAAAGATCCTGGCTTGCCCGATCGCTGAACCCAATGCCAAAGGAAGAAGAATGTTCATTCCAAATGGAGAATGGTACAATTTCTGGGACAATGAACTCATTACGGGTGGTGAAGAGATATGGGTGGATGCTGACCTGGATTCTATGCCTATTTTTGTTAAAGCAGGAGCAATCATACCGAAGTATCCGGTACAGCAATATGTTGGGGAAAAGGAAATAGATCAATTGACCCTGGATGCCTATTTCAAGCTAGGCAAGGAAACTTCTCAGGTATATGAAGATGCCCATGACGGATATGATTACAAAAAGGGTAGGTTCAGCCTGAGGGATTTTAAATTGATTGGGAAAAAGAAGTCCCTGACCATACAACAGTTCAAATCAGGTAAATACATCACCCCGTATGATACCTTTAACATTCACCTGAAGGGATTGCCATTCAAGATTGGAAAAATTGAGATAGACAACGAACCCATGAATCTGAAAAAGCTAAAAATCAATGGCGATAATTCTTTTGTGGTTACGAAAGAATTCAACAGGCTCCACATTACAGCAAAATAATGGCGGCTTGTTTCAAGCCCAATAAAAAAAGGCTGTCTTTCAAAGACAGCCTTTTCTTTTTTTAATGCTTTTCTATTTGCTAAGATGCTTCATCAATCTTGTCTTTCTTTTCGATCATTGCATTTGCTACTAAGAACAAACCTCCGAACAGAAAGATCATTGAAGGATAAGCTACTTCTTCATTGAGTATCGTATAAGTCTCCAAAATTGAGGCGATCAAAATACCTACTCCAATTCCTACCGCCAGCATTCCGAATTTTAAAGTCAGGTTGGAGCGATGGTTCTTTTTGGTTGCAAAAAGGGAAGCATCTGCTCCTTTTTCAATTAATGACAGGCGTTCCTTGTTTCTCGTATTCAGGAATACATAGGCTATTCCAAAGATTGAAGAGAATACTATTAAAGGGATTAAAACTGATTCCATAATGTGATTGTTTTAAAATTAATTTGTTGTTTTCTATTTAAGACGTTACAATTAAAATTCAGGTTACACTTTATTAAATAATTTTTTTTGCCTTAACTTGTAACCTGGTATTCAAATTTGTTGTCATATGGATATGGATAAAAATGCTGATCAGCTATATATCGATAAAGTATTGCAGGGAGATGCCAATGCTTTTGCCTTTTTGATTGACAGATACAAGAACATGGCCTATACCCTGGCGATAAAGATCGTTAAGAATCATGAAGACGCAGAGGAAGTGGCCCAGGACAGTTTTTTAAAGGCCTACCAAAAAATGGATTCCTTTCAGGGAAAGTCAAAATTCTCTACATGGCTGTATACCATTGTTTACAGAAATGCCATTACCAAGGTCAGAAAGAAACGGGTGGAGACCTCAGACATCGATGACTATGTGATCAACAATCACACTGAAGGCAAAGATTTTCCTCAATTGGAGGCTTTGAAAAACGGAGAGCAACAAAAATATGTAAGGCAGGCCATTGACAACCTTCCTGAAAAGGATGCTTTTCTGATCACCTTGTATTATATGAATGACAATACAATTGAAGAAATTGAGCAGATTACGGACCTGACTCAATCCAATATCAAAGTGAAGTTGTTCAGGGCGAGAAAAAAGTTAAATACAGAGTTGTCACTATTATTAAAAGATGAGTTAAAAACGATATTATGAGAGAGGATAAAAAAATAGACAAACTGATACGTGAAAGTTTAAAAGAGCAACAACCTTCAGCAGACTTTACGAATAAGGTAATGAATAAGATAAGTGCCTTTGAAGAAAGCGAGGATAAGGCCCTGGCCTCCCTGTTGCATAAGCATGCCATGCAGAGCCCTTCTTTGAATTTTACTTCACGTGTGATGAATGCAATTCAAAAGGAATCAGTTATCGTTAAAAATGAGCCTATAATTGGTAAAAAGGCCTGGATTTTCATTGCGATTTCAACACTTGCACTGATCGTATACAGTCTGCTTTTAGGACACGAGAGCAATATGGCTTCCAGTGTGATCAACCAGGGGATGAGCAAGGTAGAAGCAATGTTTGCCTTTGATCTTCCGGGAATCCTGGGCTCACCAATTTTTGCCCTGAGTGTTTTTGCCTTGAGCACACTTTTATTTCTCGATTATTTTATGGGAAACAGAAGGATGTCATTAAAGGTTTAGCCAATTAAAAAATGATTTCAGCCCTCTTTGAATGTGGTTTTCCACGGATCAATTCAAAGGGGCTTTTTTTTCTGAATATTTTTTCAAAATCGTTTGTGGGAATTGTAAAAACATTTATATTTGCACACCTCAAAACAAAAATGAGATTCCTCCTTAGCTCAGTTGGTTAGAGCATCTGACTGTTAATCAGAGGGTCCTTGGTTCGAGCCCAAGAGGAGGAGCATAAAACGCCGGCATTTTGCCGGCGTTTTTTATTTGCGACTCCGATTGGGCGAGCAGAGCCCAATGAGGCGGCCGAGCGTTTAGAAAATGTCCAGTGGACATTTTTAGCGAAGGAGCGAGATGGCGCGATGGCATTATTTCCTTTTTGTTTTGCCGGCGTTTTTTATTTGCGACTCCGATTGGGCGAGCAGAGCCCAATGAGGCGGCCGAGCGTTTAGAAAATGTCCAGTGGACATTTTTAGCGAAGGAGCGAGATGGCGCGCAGGCAGAGAAAGAATAGTCCGGTGGACCTTTGATAGTGAGGAGCGAGGTAGCTCGTTGGCCGTTAATAAACTGCCCTGTGGGCT